>NZ_JBEYXP010000018.1:0-187841 GCF_040704615.1 Streptomyces sp. NPDC046862
CCAGGTCACGGCTTTACCGACGTGTGCTCTCCCGATCTGTCGGGGGGGGCCCCCCCCAGGGACAGGATGGGACGGGTAGGGGCGGCGGGGGCGAAACAACCCCGCCCTCCACCCACCCCCATACCGCGACCGCAGTACACTGCAACGCCCCCATACCTCTGTGGGAGGTAGACCACTTCCGCCCGGGGGCTGCCCCGGGCACAGACGGGCACCCGTACCGTTGACGCATGGATCTTCGACTGCCCGCATTGCGAGGCCCGAGGCGCTGGGCGGCGACGGCTGCGGCCGCCGCCGTCGTCGTGCTCGCCGGCACCGGCGTGTGGACGGCCGCCGCCTCGGACGACGCCCCGCAGGTGCACAGGGCCGACAGAGTCATGGCCATGGGCGGCGGAGTGAGGATCGACACCTCGTACTTCACCGCGGACTCGGGCGGCGGCCGCCGCCCCGCCGTACTGCTCTCGCACGGCTTCGGAGACAACAAGGACTCCGTACGCCAGCAGGCGGAGGACCTCGCCCGCGACGGCTACGCGGTCATGACGTGGTCGGCACGCGGCTTCGGCAGGTCGACCGGAAAGATCGGGCTCAACGACCCGAAGGGCGAGGTCGCCGACGTCTCCCGGCTCATCGACTGGCTGGCCAAGCGGCCCGAGGTCGAGCTCGACAAGACCGGCGACCCGCGCGTGGGCATCGCCGGCCCCTCGTACGGCGGCGCGATCTCGCTGCTGACCGCCGGATACGACGACCGGGTCGACGCGATCGCCCCGGCCATCACGTACTGGAACCTGGCGGACGCCCTGTTCCCGAACGGCGTCTTCAAGAAGCTGTGGGCCGGCATCTTCGTCAACACCGGTGGCGGCTGCGCGAAGTTCGAGGCCCAGCTCTGCGCGATGTACGACCGGGTCGCCGAGTCGGGGAAGCCGGACGCCCAGGCGGTGAAGCTGCTTGAGGAGCGCAGCCCCAGCGCCGTGGGCGACCGCATCAAGGTGCCCACACTGCTGCTGCAGGGCCAGACCGACTCGCTCTTCCCGCTCGGCCAGGCGGACGCCGCGGCCAAGGCGATCCGCGCCAACGGCGCCCCCGTGGACGTCGACTGGATCGCCGGCGGGCACGACGGCGGCGACATGGAGGTCGACCGGGTGCAGGCCCGGGTCGAGTCGTGGTTCGACCGCTACCTGAAGGACGAGTCCGGAGCCGACACCGGCCCCGCCTTCCGTGTCTCGCGCCAGGCCGGCCAGGCCGACAACGACGGCACGGTGCGGCTGACCGGCGCGGACTCGGACACGTACCCCGGCCTGTCGGACGCGATGCGCCCGGTCGCCCTGGCCGGCCGCGAGCAGACCTTCGAGAACCCCGCCGGAGCGAACCCGCCCGCCATCTCGGCCCTGCCCGGCCTCGGCGACGCCGGCGGCCTGGCCCAGCTGTCCTCGCTCGGTGTCGGCGTGTCCTTCGACTTCCCCGGCCAGTTCGCCGCGTTCGACTCGAAGCCGTTCGCGGAGGACCTGCAGATCACCGGCTCACCGTCGGTGACGGTCCACGTGAAGTCGACCAGCGAGGACGCCGTGTTCTTCGCGAAGGTCTACGACGTCGGACCGGGCGGCAGCCAGCCACTGCTGCCCTCCCAACTGGTCACGCCCGTCCGGGTGGAGGGCGCCAAGGCCGGCAAGGACGTGACGATCACGCTCCCGGCGATCGACCACGAGGTGGACGACGGCCACCGGCTGCGCCTGGTCCTCGCCTCGACGGACCTCGCCTACGCCTCCCCGACCACCCCGGCGACGTACACGGCCTCCGTGAAGGGCGACCTGCGGGTGCCGGCGCCCCTCGGCGAGGACACCGCGGCGGCACCGCTGCCCTCGTGGGTCTGGTGGCTGCCGCTCGCCGGAGCGGTGGTGGCGCTCGCGCTGGTGCTGACGGGCCGCCGACGGACCGCCACGCCCGCGCCCGACCCGGAGCTGGCCGACGTCCCGCTCCAGATCACCGGCCTGAGCAAGCGATACGCGAAGTCGGCGGACCGGTACGCGGTGCGGGATGTGTCCTTCCGGGTCGAGAAGGGCCAGGTGCTCGGCCTCCTCGGTCCGAACGGCGCGGGCAAGACGACCACCCTGCGCATGCTGATGGGCCTGATCAAGCCGGACGGCGGCGAGATCCGCGTCTTCGGCCACGCGATCCGGCCCGGCTCGCCGGTGCTGTCCCGCGTCGGTTCCTTCGTCGAGGGCGCGGGCTTCCTGCCGCACCTCTCCGGCCGCGAGAACCTGGAGCTGTACTGGAAGGCCACGGGCCGCCCGCCCGAGGACGCCCACATGGACGAGGCCCTTCAGATCGCGGGCCTCGGCGACGCCCTGTCCCGCGCGGTCCGCACCTACTCCCAGGGCATGCGCCAGCGCCTCGCCATCGCGCAGGCGATGCTCGGCCTGCCCGACCTGCTGATCCTGGACGAGCCGACCAACGGCCTCGACCCGCCACAGATCCGTGAGATGCGCGAGGTCGTCATCCGCTACGCGGCGGCCGGCCGCACGGTCATCGTCTCCAGCCACCTGCTGGCCGAGGTCGAGCAGTCCTGCACGCATCTGGTGGTCATGGACAAGGGCCGGCTGGTCCGGTCGGGCCCCGTCGGCGACATCATCGGCGGCGGCGACACCCTGCTCGTCGGTCTGGCCTCCGACATCTCCGACCCGGTCGTGGAGAAGGTGGCGGACCTGCCGGACGTGGAGTCGGCGGTACGGACGGAGGGCGGACTGCTGGTACGGCTGGCGCCGCCGGCGCCACCCACTGTGGGCTCCACTGTGGGCTCCGCGGCGGCCGAGGCTTCCGGTCCGGGGGCTACCGGCCCGCGGGCCTCCGGAGCCACAGCGAACGCGGGCGAACCCGGCGGCGTGACCGAATCCGGCGGCGTGACCGAACCGGGCGGCGTCACCGACCGGAGCGCCTCCCTCCTCGTCGAACTCGTACGACTGGAAGTCCCCGTCGCCTCCCTCGGCCCCCACCGCCGCCTGGAGGACGCCTTCCTCACCCTGATCGGAGGTTCCTGATGAGCACGCTCGCCCAGCCGCGCGAGGTGGCCTCCGGCTACCGGGCGGGGCGGACCCTGCCGCTGCGCGTCGAACTCGTGCGGCAGCTGAAGCGGCGCCGCACGATGGTCATGTTCGGCATCCTGGCCGCCCTGCCGGTCGTCCTGCTCGTCGCCTTCCAGGTCGGCGGCCAACCCGGCCAGGGCGGCAACCGGGTGAACCTGATGGACACGGCCACGGCGTCGGGCGCCAACTTCGCCGCGGTGAACCTCTTCGCCTCCGCGGGCTTCCTCCTGGTGATCCCGGTGGCGCTGTTCTGCGGGGACACGGTCGCCTCGGAGGCGAACTGGTCGTCGCTGCGCTATCTGCTCGCGGCGCCCGTGCCCCGCGCCCGCCTGCTGTGGTCCAAGCTCGTCGTCGGGCTCACCCTCAGCCTGGGCGCGCTCGTGCTGATGCCGGTCATCGCGCTCGCCGTCGGCACCGCCGCCTACGGCTGGGGGCCGCTCCAGCTCCCCGTGGGCGGCACGATGCCGACCGGTACGGCCACGGAGCGCCTGCTGATCGTCGTGGCGTACATCTTCGTGTCCCAACTGGTCACGGCGGGGCTGGCGTTCTGGCTCTCCACCCGGACGGACGCCCCACTGGGCGCGGTCGGCGGCGCGGTCGGCCTGACCATCATCGGCAACGTCCTGGACGAGGTGACGGCCCTCGGCGACTGGCGTCACTTCGTTCCCGCGCACTGGCAGTACGCCTGGCTGGACGCCGTCCAGCCGCAGTTGCAGTGGAACGACATGATCCAGGGCGTGTCCGTCTCGATAACGTACGCCCTCGTGCTGTTCGCCCTGGCCTTCCGCGGTTTCGCCCGGAAGGACGTCGTCTCCTAGGTCAACGGAGGATCACCCACCGGTCTCGACGGACCCCCGCCGTGGCCGCTTCGCAATCCATCCGCAACACCCCGTGCCGCACGTTCCGGCCCCCTCCCGCGTCACAGTCGCAGACGTCGACGTCGACGGACCAGTCAACGGACCAAGGGGGCACGGATGCTGGAGCGGTACCGAACACGACGCCTGCGCGCCGGACTGCTGGCGCTCACCGCGGCGGGCGGCCTGCTGCTCACGGGGTGCAGCGGAAGCGAGGGAGGCGCCGGCTACTCGTCGGACGGCGCGAACAAGAGCCGCGGCCAGGCCCCGGCCCCCGCCCCCGCCTACAGCCAGGGCACGGGAGAACAGCGCGACGGCGAGAACGAGGGCGAGAACGAGGGCGAGACCGACGGTGACCGCGAGAGGACCTCGTCCCCCGACTACCTCTCCACGTTCGCGCTCGACGTCGACACCGCCTCGTACGGCTACGCGCGCCGCACCCTCGCCGAGGGCGGCAGGCCCGACCCGTCGACGATCCGCCCCGAGGAGTTCGTCAACAGCTTCCGCCAGGACTACCGCCGTCCCGACGGCAACGGCTTCTCCGTGACCGTCGACGGCGCCCGCACGGCCGGCCCCGACAGCGGGGACTGGTCCCTGCTGCGGGTCGGCCTCGCCACCCGGCCCGAGGAGGACGAGGACGAACGCCCGCCGGCCGCGCTCACGTTCGTCATCGACGTCTCCGGTTCCATGGGCGAACCGGGCCGTCTCGACCTGGTCCGGGACGCCCTCGACGTGATGACGGGGCGGCTGCGCGACGACGACTCGGTGGCCATCGTGACGTTCAGCGACGAGGCCGAGACCGTCCTGCCGATGACCCGCCTCGGCGGGCACCGCGACCGGGTCCACGACGCCGTCGACGAACTGGAGCCCACGGACTCCACCAACCTCGGCGCGGGCGTCGAGACCGGGTACGCCACGGCCGTGGAGGGCCTGCGCGAGGGCGCGACCAACCGGGTCGTCCTTCTCTCCGACGCGCTCGCCAACACCGGCGACACCGACGCCGACACGATCCTCGAACGCATCGCCGACTCCCGCCGCGAGCACGGCATCACGCTCTTCGGCGTCGGCGTGGGCAGCGACTACGGCGACGCCCTGATGGAGCGCCTCGCCGACAAGGGCGACGGCCACACGACGTACGTCTCCTCGAAGTCCGAGGCCCGCACCCTCTTCTGCGAGCAACTCCCGCGCAACATCGACCTCACGGCCCGGGACGCCAAGGCCCAGGTGGCGTTCGACCCGGAGACGGTCTCCGAGTTCCGCCTCATCGGCTACGACAACCGGCAGGTCGCCGACGAGGACTTCCGCGACGACCGTGTGGACGGCGGCGAGGTCGGCCCCGGCCACACCGTCACCGCCCTCTACGCCGTCCGCACCCGGCCCGGCGCCTTGGGCCACCTGGCGACGGCGACCGTCCGCTGGCTCGACCCGGACACCCGGACCCCGCACGAGGAGTCGGCCCGACTGGAGGCCCGGTCCTTCCACGACGACCTGTGGACCTCACCCGAGGGCCTCCAGGTGGCCGCCGTCGCCGCGTACTTCGCCGACGCCCTCCGCGGCGGCGACGACCGCTCGACCTCCCTCCCCGGCCGCCCGTCACTGCGACAACTCTCCGGGTATGCCGAGAAGTTGGCGAAGGACCGGGAGGACAAGGACCTGCACGGCCTCGCGCAGGCGATCGAGACGGCGGACCGGGGCGCACCCAGGTGATCATCGTTTGGGAAGAATGAGCGAAACCCATTGAATTTCCCCTACGCGCCGGTAAGTTGACTCCCCGGTAAGCACAGCGAGTACGGAGCGAGTACGTACGGCAGCACGTCAGCGCAGCCGCGACCGGGAGCCGTCATGGGCGTACGCAGGGACTTGAAGCAGGCGAAGAAGCGCGGTGACCTGGCGGACCGCACCACGGTCGAGGTCGTCCGCGACGGCGACGGCACCGTCCGCGAGGCCCGTACGCCGGCCCTCGCCCGCCCGCCGGCGACCGGCAGCATCGCCGACCTCCCGTTCACCAACGCGGCCGAGGCGCCCGACGCCGTCGTCCTGCGCCGCAAGGAGCAGGACGCCTGGCGCCGGGTCTCGGCCGCCGAGTTCGCCCGTGAGGTCACCGCGACCGCGAAGGGACTCATCGCGGCCGGCCTGGAGGCGGGCGACCGCATCGCGGTGATGTCCCGCACCCGCTACGAGTGGACGGTCCTCGACTTCGCCATCTGGGCGGCCGGCGGCCAGACCGTCCCCATCTACGCCACGTCGTCGTCCGACCAGATCGAGTGGATCGTCCGGGACTCCGGCGCCCGCTTCGTGATCGCGGAGACCGCCGAGAACGCGGAGGCCGTGCGCACGGGCACCGCCGAGCACCCCGAGACCCCGCGCTGCCGGCAGCTCGACGAGGGCGCCATGGCCGAACTCGCCGCCCTCGGCCGGGAGATCCCCGACGAGGAGGTCACCAAGCGCCGGGAGGCCCTCACCCCCGACACGGTCGCGACCGTCTGCTACACCTCCGGCACCACCGGCCGCCCCAAGGGCTGTGTGCTCACCCACGCCAACCTCCACGCGGAGGCCGCCAACACGGTCGAGCTGCTCCACCCCCTCTTCAAGGAGGTCACCGGGGAGGTCGCCTCGACCCTGCTGTTCCTCCCGCTCGCCCACATCCTGGGCCGGACGATCCAGATCGCCTGCGTCATGGCCCGGATCGAGCTGGGCCACTGCCCGAGCATCAAGCCCGACGAACTGCGGCCCGCCCTCAAGGAGTTCCAGCCCACCTTCCTGGTGGGCGTGCCGTACCTCTTCGAGAAGATCCACAACACCGGCCGCGCCACCGCCGAGCGCATCGGCCGCGGCGCCTCCTTCGACCGCGCGCACCGCATCGCGGTGCGCTTCGGCGAGGCACACATGGACAAGTTCCTCGGCCGGGGCAAGGGCCCGGGGCCGGGGCTGTACGCCGCCTGGGCCCTGTACGACCTGCTGGTCTACCGTCGCGTCCGACGCGAGCTCGGCGGCCGCATGCGCTACGCCATCAGCGGCGGCTCCCCGCTCGACCGCGACCTCAACCTGTTCTTCTACGCCGCCGGGATCATCATCTACGAGGGGTACGGCCTTACGGAGACCACCGCCGCCGCCACCATCGTCCCGCCCCTGCGCCCCCGCCCGGGCACGGTCGGCCGGCCGGTCCCCGGCACCGCGATCCGCATCGCCGACGACGGTGAGGTGCTCATCAAGGGCGGCATCGTCTTCGGCACCTACTTCAACGACGAGGCGTCCACCGACGCCGTGCTCACCGACGGCTGGTTCGCCACCGGAGACCTCGGCTCCCTCGACGAGGACGGCTACCTCACCATCACCGGCCGCAAGAAGGACGTCCTCATCACCTCCGGCGGCAAGAACGTTTCCCCCGCCGTCCTGGAGGACCGGCTCCGCAGCCGCCCGCCCGTGGGCCAGTGCGTCGTCGTAGGCGACAACCGCCCCTACGTCGCCGCCCTGATCACCCTCGACCCCGAGGACGTCGCCCACTGGCTCTACGTCCGCGGGATGCCCGCCGACACCCCGCTGTCCGAGCTGGCCTCCGACCCCCGGATGCGCGCCGACGTCCAGAAGGCCGTGGACTACGCGAACCAGGCGGTCTCCCGCGCCGAGTCCATCCGCGAGTTCCGGCTCGTGGAGGGCGAGTTCAGCGAGGACAACGGCCTGCTCACCCCGTCCCTCAAGATCCGCCGCCACGCGGTGACGGCGGCGTACGCAGCCGAGATCGAGGCCCTGTACAGGGGCTGAGGGGCACGCCGGTCCCTGCGCGGCAGGAGACCCGCCGTTGATCCGACAGCGGATCCGACCGCTGATCCGACCGCTGATCCGGCCAGTTGATTTTGGCGCGGCATTCGGGTGAATCCCCGAGTGCCCGCGCGTTCCGTGGTTTCTTCCTTCGCCCATCCCTCGTTTACAGCGCGCAGGCCATGGTTCGAGTCGTTCACGCTGTGCCGGCTCGTTTTCATCCGTCATGGGCGCATGACCGCAAGGAGGAAAACACGGTGTAGCGCGTCAGCCGCCCGGCTGTTTTCCGGCCGGCCTTGGACCGTCTTTTCGGCCGGGGTCGGCCTTTCCCCCTTCTACGAGCAGGAAGAAAACAAGATTGTGCGACAGACCCTGAGCAAGGGAATGGTTGCGGCGGCGGCCGCGACGGGCATCCTGTCCCTGTACAACCCCGCGGCACTCGCGGACTCGAACGCCGAAGGCGTCGCCAAGGACTCGCCCGGCGCTCTGTCCGGCAACACCGTCCAGGTTCCCGTGGAGGTGCCCATCAACCTGTGCGGCAACACCGTCGGGATCGTCGGCGTCGGCAACTCGGCCCTGCGCAACTCCTGCGCCAACGAGTCGGGTTCGGACAAGTCCCACGATGCCTCCCGCCGCGGTTCCTCCGGGCACGACGACGGGAAGGGATCGGGCGGTTCGGAGGGGTCCGGCTCCTCCAACGGCCCCTCGGGAACGCGCGGTTCCGGGGACGAGCGCGGTTCTTCGAGTGAGCGCGGTTCTTCGGACGAGCACGGTTCCTCGGGCGCCTCGGCGCACGCCGTGGCCAAGGACTCGCCCGGGGTGGGTTCCGGCAACGTCGTCCAGGCACCGGTGGACATCCCGATCAACGCGTGCGGCAACACGCTGGACGTGGTCGGCGTGTTCGACGACGTGTTCGGCAACAAGTGCGTCAACGACGAGTCCTCGAAGGGCCGCGAGGACGTGCCCGAGGACCACGAGGACACCCCCTGGACCCCGGGCACCCCGGAGAACCCTGACACCCCGGACACGCCGGACACGCCCCGGCACCAGCCGCCGAAGTCGCCGCGGGCGACCCCGCCCGCCAAGCCGTCCACGAACGAACCGCGCCAGCACACCGCCACTTCGTCCACCATGGCGGAGACCGGCGCCGAGGGCGTCCTCGGGGCCTCGGCCGCAGGCGTCGCGCTGATCGCGGGCGGGGCCGTTCTGTACCGGCGGAGCCGAGCGGCCTCCCGCCGGTGACGCCTCGGGTGCCGGACGCGACGCGTCCGGCACCCGATGTCACACCCGGCCCGTCACCGGCTCCGGCTGACGGCCCCGGTCCGAGCCGTCCGGGACCCGGCCCCGGGCCTCGGAATCCGCCGGCCCGGCACCCCCGAGTACAGCCGTCGCCGTACGCCCCGCACCAGCGTCCCCCCGGTGAACCCCGCGCCGAGCACGAAGCGCATCGCGGGACCGAACCCGGAGGCCGTCGTCAGGCCCGCGAAGAACAGCCCGGGCACCGACGACTCGAAGTCCCGCCCGACCGCGGGCGAACCGTCGGACACGGCCGCCAGACCCCCGCGTACGTCCTCCGCCAGCAGACTCAGCCGGTCGCAGGTGGCCTTGAACCCCGTGGCCGCGATGACGTGGTCGGTCTCCACGATCGCCGGCTCACCACCGCGGCCCACCGTCTCCAGCCGTACCCGGCCGCCCGACTCGTGCGCGGCCGTCACCCGCTGACCCAGCCCCACCTCGACGACCGGCTCGACCCGGTCGCGCACCCACCAGGCGCCCGCCGGTCCGAGGGCGGTCGCCGCGATGTGCGTGCGCTTCGCCTCCGGGAGACGGTGGAACCAGGCCGGCCGCTCGGAGTAGAACCAGTTGCGCCAGCCGATGCCCAGACCGCTCTGCGGTGAGCGGAACGACTGCCAGGGCGAGCGCTCCAACGGCGTGGGCAGGCCGTTCCAGTACAGACGCGGGGCGCGGACCAGCACCCGGGCCCGCGTGCCCTGCTCGGCGAGCAGCGCGGCCGTCTCCAGCGCCGCCTGACCGCCGCCGACCACCGTGACGTCCCGGCCCCGGAAGCGGTCGAGGTCACTGTGGTCACTGCTGTGCGTGACGTACTGCGGCCCCAAGGACCGCAGCGCGGACGGCACTTCGATGAACGGCATGACGCCGACAGCCAGTGCCACCGTCTTCGCGCGCAGCGTCTCACCGTCCTCCAGGACGGCCTCGAAGCCGCCCGGGCAGAACTGAAGGCCCTTCACCATCCGTTCGTCGACGGGCGGTACGGCGTGCTGGGCGAACCACAGGCCGTACGACGCGAACGTCTCGACCGGAATCGGCTCACCGTGCCGGGCCGTCATGCCCAGTTCCGCGCAGTACGCGTCCAGGCTCCACTTGCCGTCCGGGTCCGAGAGGTTGGACGCCCACGGCTCCGACTTCAGGAACATGCCGCGCGGCATGTGGTCCCGCCAGGACGCCATGGGCCGCCCGACGACGCGCAGGCTCAGTCCCGCGGCCGCGGCATGGGCCGCGATGGACAGTCCGTAGGGGCCGGCGCCCACCACCAACAGGTCGTACATCAGAAGTTGCTCGCTCTCTCGTCATCGTTCTGGTAAGTCGGGGCGCCCGTCTGGCGTACGATCCGCACCTCGGGAGCGGGTCTGCGTTCCGACAGGCGACGCACCGCGTGCCGGCACCACAGCGCCCACAGCGCCAGGCCCGGCACGAGGTCGTCCCGGGCGTGCCAGGCCAGTTCGCGCCGGCGGCGCGGACGCAGCGCGGTCAGCGGGGCGTAGTTCTCCACGACGAAGTCCCGGCCGGGCAGGGGTTGGCCGTCCGGGACCGCGCGGTGCGTCAGATCCAGGTGCAGGGCGCGGACGACGTCCACGCCGGCCGTGTCCGCGAAGAGCCGGAACTGGGCGCCCGGGCGCGGATTGAAGTCGAGCAGGTGGTACGCGCCCGCGCCGTCCAGACGGAAGTCGAGGTCGAACACCCCCCGGTAGCCGAGCGTGCTCACCAGCCGCTCGGCCAGCTCCTGCACCTTCGGGTTCGGCGTCCAGCGGCCCACGGTGGTCAGGCCCGCGCCCTGCGGCCAGGCACGCTTCTTGCGGCCGGGGCCGCCGCCGCGCACCACACCGTCCCGGCCGGCGTACCCGTGGAAGAACCAGTCACGGTCCTGGCCGGGTGGCAGGAACGCCTGGAGCAGCAGTCGGCTGCCGCCCTCCTCGCTCCGCCGGAACAGCGCCTGCGCCTCGTCGGCCGTACGCACCACCTGCGTGCTGCGCAGGCCGGTCCCGGCGGGCACCCGCCAGGGCCGGCTCCACTTCGCCACCACCGGCAGCCCCAGCTGCCAGGCGAAGGCGGCCGCCTGGGCCGCGTTCTCCGGGATCAGCGTCACCGGGTGGGGGATGCCCAGGCGTTCGCACACGGCGGCCAGCTCCGCCTTGTCGGCCACCCGCTCGGCGAGGTCGGCCGGCTGGTCAGGGAGCAGGAAGTCGTCCGAGAGCTCGGCGCGCAGCCGGCACACCGCGAGGGCGCTCGCGTCGTCCATGGGGATCAGGACGGCGGGCCGGCCGACCCGGGCCGCCACCGTGTGCAGGACGGCGGCGAACTCGGCGAGGGACGCCCCCGGCGGCGGCGGGGAGTGCGTGGCCGCCACGAAGCGCGACCTGGCGTGCGGGCCGGCGGAATCGGCGACCACGTGCACCTCCACACCGGCCCGGCCGAGGGAGCGCACGGCTCCGAGCGTCCCGTGGTGGAAGGGGTTCCGGTCGGTCCGCAGCAGAACGGCGGGGACGAGGGGATCGAGAAGCGGCACGGGCCACTTCCTTTCTGGGCGTCTGATCGTCTGGGCGTTTGGGCGTCTGGTCGTTCGGGAGGGATCACCGGGAGGGATCACCCGGGCGGGCGAGGGGACCACCCGAAGGCCGGAGCCTCGGCTGGCGGGGTTCGTATTCATATGACTGGGTGTCAATAGGAGAGCTGTGAGAACGAAGCGGCTGAAGCGAACAGCAGCGGGCGACAGCGCAGGAGCTGCGGAGAGGAGCGTGCATGCGTCCACAGCGACGGCGATCCCGAAACGGACGGCTGGCGTGCGTCGCCGGTGTGGCCGCATCGGTCGTGTTCGTCTCGGGACCAGGGAGCGCCATGGGCGACGGAGCCGTGCCGGGCGGCGGCCCTCCGGTACCCCTCCCGGGCGTGCCGGCGGCCCCGAAGGCTCCCAAGGCCCCGAAGAAGCCGGCCAGGAAGGCGCACCCGGCGCGGGTGTCACCCACACCGCTCGCCCCGAAGACGCAGGGCATCCCCGACCAGCGGGCCCCGGCCTTCGGCGCCTACCTCGACTACGGTCCCCAGGGCGTGGACCGTATCGCCCGGCTCAGCGAGTGGCTGGGAGGGACCGAGCTGCGCGTGGCGCACACGTACCTGGCGGGCGACCGGTGGAGCAGCATCGAGGGGCCGCAGGGGTTCCTCGACGCGTGGGCGCGGTGGCGCGGGCAGGACGCCGACCGGATGTTCGTCCTGAACGTGCCGATGATGGAGCGCAACGAGGCGGGCGTCCCCGACGACGAGGTCCGTGCGCTGCTGCGGCGCGGGGTGGCCGGAGAGTTCGACCACCACTTCCGCAGGCTGGCCGAACGGCTCGTCGAGCTGAAGGTGCCGGACACCGTCATCGTGCTCGGCTGGGAAATGAACGGCATGACGTACACCCATCGCTGCGGGCCGGACCCGGAGAACTGGAAGCGGTACTGGAAGCGGATCGTCAGGACCATGCGGGCGGTGCCGGGGCAGAGGTTCCGGTTCGACTGGACGCCGAACCGCGGCCGGGACGCCATTCCCTGGACCGCGTGCTATCCCGGGGACGACACGGTCGACATCATCGGCATGGACTCGTACGACCAGCCGCGCGGCCTGTCGTTCGACGAGCAGGTGAAGGAGCCGTACGGGCTCCAGGCCCATGTGGACTTCGCCAAGGCCCACGGCAAGCCCGTCTCGTATCCGGAATGGGGGCTCTTCCGCAACGGCGACAACGTGGAGTTCATGAAGGGCATGCTCGACTGGATGGACCGGCACCAGCCGCTGTACCACACGATCACCGACTACTGCCCGCACGGCGTGTGGCAGTGCGGGGCCAACCCGAAGGCATCCCAGCTCTACCGCTCGGTGCTCTCCGGCCGCCTCGACCCCACGCCCGTGAATCCCACCCCCGTGAACCCCACGCCCGTGATTCCCACACCCGTGAACCCGCCCGACTGCACGCCGCTGAACCTGGGCGACTGGATCGAGGACTGGCTCGGCGAGAAGCTCTGCCTGCCCACCAACTGGTGGTAGCGCGACCGACGACGCGGGCACGGCGGGCCGGTCACGCCCCGCCGCCGCCCGCTCCACGCGCCGGCGGACCAGCTTCTTGCCCCGGTCGCGGGCGGCCACGTCGCAGACGACCGCCGACAGCAGGGGTGCCGTACGCCGCCGGGCGAGGAGGAGCCGCTGGTTGACCACGGTCTCCGGGCGCCAGTGGAGCTTGTACGCCTCGGTGCCGCGCAACAGGCTCAGCACCTGGTGGCCGCCGACGCTCGCGCGCTCGGCGCAGGCGCGCAGCAGCATGGTGGCGACGTCCGCCTTCCGTTCCCGCAGCCGGGGATGGACGCCGTACAGATAGCCGCACGTCAGCTTCCGCGACAGCAGGCTCACGTCGACGGCCAGGACGTCACCGTCGACCCGGAACTCGGTCACCGCGGCCTCCCCGGCCCTGACCATCGAGCCGACCGAGCGGACCAGGTGCTCGTGGAACCGGGGCCGGACGTGCTCGGGGGTCACCGCGCGGCCCTGCCACTGCAGCCGGTGGAGGTCCAGCATCGTGCGCAGGGCCGTGCCCACCTCGTCCTGCGGTACGGTCCGCGGCTCGACGCCGAGGCCGCCGAGCTTGCGGATCTTGGCCCGGACGCGCTGGGCCCGGGCGGCCGGCAGCCGCGTCAGCAGCTCGTCCAACGGCCGGGCGGGCAGCTCCAGGCACACCGAGTCGGCGACCCGGTGCCGGGGACCGCGCCACAGGTCGTACACACGCTCCACGGCGGCGCCGGGCCGCACCTCGCGGAAGTCGATCAACGCGGTGCGGGCCAGCGTGAACAGCGCCGAGGTCAGCACCACGGCCGCGCGCTCGGCCCGCTCGTCGTCGATGAGGACATCCGCGTAGTCGGAGATCGCGCCGCCCAGGGGGACCAGGGCGGGCAGCGGCGAGCGCACGAGCGTGAGGGGAGCGGCGGCGAGCAGTTCCCCGCCCTCGCGCACCAGCACGATCCGCAGCTGCCCGCGCCTGCCGTACGACAGCCACCACGAGTGCAGCCAGGCATGGCTCTGGAACGGCGTGGCGGCGGAACACCGCCGGTGGAGGCGGGCCCAGGCGGGGCCGAGCCCGGCGAACTCGTGCTCGTCGGTGCAGAGTTCGGCGTACAGGGTGCCGCGAGGGCCACCGGTGCCGTCGGCGGCGTCGTCCACGGCCCGGAGTGTGCCGGTCACAGCTTTCGCTGCGCGTCCGCCGCGGTGGCCGGGCCCGGCACGGACGCGGCCGGGCCGGCGTCGGCGTCGCGCCGGGGGCGGACCAGCAGGAGCAGGCCCCCGAGCAGCCCACCCGCGCTGGCACCCACCAGACCGGTCACCGCCGGCGAGGCCGAGGACGTCTCGGTGGGCGGAGTGGCACGCGCGAACTGGTGGAGCTTGACGTGCGTGCTGCCCTCGGCGTGGTTCGCGTGCCGCGTCAGGGAACGCGAGACGGCGTTGGCCATGTCGGCGGCCACGTCGGCGTGCGAGGAGGTGGCCGAGACGGCGACCATGGGCGCGTCCGGCGAGGTCGCCGTCCGCACGCTGTCCCGCAGCGTCCCGACCGGCACCCCGGCCCACACCTGCGCGTCCCCGAGCACCGCGAGCTGCGTGGCCACACGCCCGTAGGCCTGCGCGAAGCCCAGCGCGGACTGGGTGTCCGACCCCTTGGCGGGCACGGCGACGACATAGTTCGTGGCCGTGTACGTCGCGGGTTTGACGGCGCCGTACGTGCTCCCGGCCACCCCGCCGAGCACGACCCCGGCCACCAGGAGGCACCAGGCGGGCAGGGCCTTCACACGGGCGAGGGCGGCGGTCGCCTGGGAGGCGCCGGGCGTACGGTCGGTCTTGTCGACGATGTCGGTCATGCGGAACTCACTCCCAAAGACGGGCTTCCGGAAGGCGTACTGGAGACGGCGGCGGCGTACACGTCCATGAGCTGGGCGGCGCTGCGGGTGATGCAGTAGTGGTGTGCGGCGGCGGGGACGGCCCGGGACCCCGAGCCCTCGGCGCGGGTGTCGAGCAGGGCGCGTACGAAGGAGTCCGCGCTCCCCGGCACCCGCTTGGCGCCGGGTGCCGTGTCCGGCGCCAGGTCCTCGACCGCGGGGCACGCGACGTAGAGCACGGGCAGCCCGGCCGCCAGGGCCTCCACGACGGCGAGACCGAAGGCCTCCTCGCTGCTGGGTGAGGCGAGGACGTCCATGGCGGCCAGCAGCGAGGGCAGATCGGCGCCCGGCGATCCGCCGGCCGGCCGCTCGCCGGTCAGCAGCACCCGGTCGGCGGTCCCCGCCTGATGGGCGGCCCGCCGCAGCACGCTCTCCTCCGGGCCGCCACCGACCAGCAACAGCCAGACGTCGTGAGGGAGTTGGGCCAGCGCCCGGACGAGGACGTCGAACCGCTTGCCCGCCGTAAGCCGTCCCACGCCCCCGACGACGTACGCCCCCTCCGGCAGCCCGAGCCGTCTGCGGGTGCGCTCGCGCAGCGCGGGGTCGAAGCGGAAGCGGGCCAGATCGATGCCGTTCGGCACGACCTCGATGCGCGGGCCGGGAACGCCCCAGCTCCTCAGCCGTTCGGCGACCGTGGGGGAGACGGCGACCGTGGCGCTGCCCAGGCGCTCGCTGGCCAGGTACAGCGCGCGGACCCCGGCGGAGAGCCGGCGGCCCTCCATCTGCGAGGCGCCCAGGGAGTGTTCGGTGGCGACGACCGCCCGTACACCGGCGAGGCGGGCGGCGACCCGGCCGTACACGCAGGCCCGGTACAGGTGCGTGTGCACGAGGTCGTAGCGGCCCGCGCGGATCAGCCGCACGAGGCGGGGCAGGGCCGTCAGGTCGCGGTTGCCGCTCATGCCGACATGGGTGACGCGCACACCGTCGGTGGTGAGGCCGTCCGCGACCGGACCGGGCGTGGTGAGCGTCACCACGTCGCACTCGACCGGCAGATGGCGCAGCAGCAGCCGGAGTTGCTGCTCCGCACCACCGACGCCGAGGCCGGTGATGATGTGCAGGGCCTTCACGTCGTCAGGCCCCCTCGACGGGGCGACGGCGCAGCCGGTGCAGCCGGTGCTTGAGGAACAGGCGTACGGAGGTGTCGTTCTCCCCGATGTGGACGCGGGGCAGGGCGTGGACGCCGTCCAGCGGGCCGGGGTCGACGGCACAGGCGTAGGCGTACCCGGCGTCGCGCACGGCGTCCATGACCCGCTGGTCGAGGTACCCGTACGGATAGCAGAAGCCCTGGACCTCGGCGCCGGTCAACTCCGAGAGCAGCGCCCTGCTGTCGGCGACCTCGGCGCGCAGCGTCGCGGTGTCCGCCTTGGTGAGGTCGACGTGCGTGAGCCCGTGCGAGCCGATCTCGATGCCCTCCACCGCGGCGGCCGCCAGGATGCCCCGCCGGCCCAGCAGGCGCTTGCGCGGGCCGAGCGGGTCCCAGGCGTTCTCGCCGTCCAGCCGCCCGGGGAGGACGAAGACAGTGGCCCCGCAGCCGTGTTCGCGCAGCAGCGGAATGGCGACGTCGACGAAGTCCGTGTACCCGTCGTCGAAGGTGAGACCCACCAGGTTCCGTCCCTGCCCACGGGCCCGGGCGGCGAGCAGCTCGGCCATGCTCACCCCGCGCAGCCCCCGGCGGCGCAGCCAGCGCAACTGGCGGGCGAGGCGGCCGGGGGAGACGGTGAGGCGGTAGGGGTCGTCGGAGGTGTCGCCCACCGAGTGGTACATCGCCACCCACAGACACGTGCCGAAGGCGGGTCTGGTGCGGGCGGTCGGGTCGGTCGGCTCAGCGGTTACGGACATGTGGAAGCCTTCGTGTGACGGAACGGAGTACGGGGACGGCGCCGGCACCGGTCCATGCCAGCGCGACGAAGACGAGGGACACGACGGCCAGCCCCAGGGCGAGCCCGAGCACGGCTGAGTCCACGCCGCTCGCGCAGAACAGCCCCGCCGCGCAGGCCAGCACGGCCGCCCGCACGGGCCTGCCCATGTCGGCCACCACCTGCCGGACGCGGATCGGCACCCCGCGGCCACCGACGCCGTGCAGCAGGAGCAGCGCCGTGACGGTGATCCCGGCGGCGTTGGCGGCGGCGATCCCGCGCACGCCCCAGGTACCGGCGGTGACGGCGCCGATCAGGGAGGTCACGAAGATCCCGGCGGCCATCGCGGCGAGCGGATACCAGGTCGGCCGCCGGGACGAGAAGTATGAGCGGATGAGCGCGCCCACCAGCGAGTGGCCCAGCAGCCCGAGGGCGTACACCCGCATCACGGAGGCCGTGGCGGCGGTGTCCTGGGCGGTGAACGCACCGCGCTGGAAGAGCAGTTCGGTCATCTGGGGCGCGCACGCGACGATCGCGGCAGCGCCCAGCAGCACGATCGACGCCACCAGGACCAGGTCCTTCTCCACCCGCTTGCGCGCCCGCTCGGTGTCGCCCTCGGCCAGCGCCTGCGCCACCACCGGGAAGGTGACGGTGCACAGCATCAGCGAGAACGTCATCGGGATCTGGGCCACCTTCTGCGCGTAGTTGAGGTGCGAGATGGCCCCGGCCGGAAGCGTCGAGCCGATGAAGCGCTCGATGAGCACCTGGGCCTGACGGCACAGCGCGAAGAGGAGGACCGTGCTGACGAGGACGAGGCTCATCGGGCGCTCCGGCTCCGCCGTTCCCACGGAGGCCGCCGACTTGCGCCGGAGCTCCCTCAAGAGCGACGGAAGCTGGGCCAGGATCATCAGCGCGCCGCCCACCGCGACCCCGACCGCCGCCGCCCGCACGCCCCAGGCCCCGCCGAGGACGAACATCGCCGCGATGATCGCCGCGTTGTACGCCACGTAGATCGCCGCGGGCGCCGTGAACCGCCGGTGGGCCCGCAGCGCGGCGCTGCAGTACCCGGCGAGCCCGAAGGTGAACACACAGGTGGCGGTCAGCCGGGTGCAGTACACGGCGAGCCCGGGATCGGACAGCCCGGGCGCGAGCACCCCCACCACGTACGGCGCTCCGGCCATCAGCACGGCGGCCACCGCCGCGAACGCCAGCGAGAGCCGGGGCAGCGTGGTGGCGACCAGCGAGCGCACCGGATCGCCGGGGGCGCCCTGCGCCCGGCGGGCCACGGCCACGCTGAGCATGGGCACCAGGACGATGGCCATCCCGTCCTCGATGAGCAGGGTGGCCGCGAACTCCGGGATGGTCCAGGCGACCAGGAAGGCGTCCGTCTCGGACCCGGCTCCGAACAGGTACGACAGCGCCTGGTCGCGTCCGAGGCCCAGCAGCGACCCGATGGCCGTGAGCACCGCGGTGACGAGGGTCGCCCGGGCGAGGAACTTGCGCGTCGGCGGGGCGGCCTCGGTGGACTCGGCGGTGGTCCGGGCGGCGGGCACCACGGACCCGGACCCGGGCTCGGGCGCCGCCGCGGCACTGTCGGTCACGGGGGGAGGTGTCGCGGTCATGACGCTGCGGCCTCCTCCGGCTCGGTGGCACCGGCCGGTTGCTGCTCGGAGGGGCGGGGGGAGACGGCCGTGTCGGTGAGGGCCCACCAGGCGGCGAGCCCCAGGGCCACGCCGGTCAGGACGGTCGAGGGCCCGCCGATGTCGGCGTACACGAAGTCGACGAGCTGCCACACGATCAGTCCGCACGCGACGAGCCCGCAGTCGAGGCCGCCGGACCGGCCCGGGGGACCGCTGCCCGGGGGACCGCCGTCCGCGCGCCGTGCCCGGGCCAGCTCCCGCAGCCCGCACACCAGCAGCGCCAGCCAGCTGCCCCCCAGTGCCAGCAGGCCGATGATCCCCTGCTCGCTCAGCACGAGGAGGTACATGTTGTGCGGCGACAGCAGCGGTTGCTTGCGGAAGGTGACCCCGGCGCCCGCGATGTCGGCCCCGGAGGAGAGCGCCAGCGAGGCGCGCCCGTCCCGGTGCTCGGGGAAGCCCTTCAGCCCCACGCCGGTCAGCGGCTGTTCGCGCCACATGTCGACGGCCGCCGACCACATCGTGTACCGGTCGGTGACCGAGTGGTCCGGGGCGTCGGCGACCTGCGTGATGCTGTTGATCCGCTCCTGGAGCAGCGCCGAGCCGATGCCGAGCCCGCCCACGAGGATCACCCCGACGGCGGCCAACGCCGTGAACACCCCGACCGCCCGCCTGAGCCCCGCCAGCGCCACCTGGAGCGCGCACGTGACCGCCGTGGCGATCCACGCTCCCCGGCTGAACGACACCGTGAGCGGCGCCACCAGCGCCACCGCGCACAGCGCTGCGGCCGCCCGATGCCCGGCAGGCGCCGTTCTCGACACGGGCCCCAGCGCCAGCCCGACCGCGCACACCAGACCGAACGAGACGACCGTGGCCATTCCCATGACGTCCGTGGGCCCGAAGGTGCCCACCGCCCGGATGTCCTCGCCCGCGTAGGAGGCCCCGGTCCCGGTGGCGTACTGGTGTACGCCGACGGCCCCCTGCCACAGCGCCAGCCCCACGAACGCCCAGGCCAGCAGCCGGAAGTCCGCCCGGCCCCGCACGCTCAGCAGGACCGCCGCCGGCACCAGCACGAAGATCTGCAGGTACCGGGCGAGCCCGGTGACCCAGGACCCGAGCGGAGCCGCCCCGGCCACCGCCAGCGCGAGCCCCAGGAGGGGCAGCCCCAGCACCACGGCGGCCGTCCGGGACAGCGGGCGCCGGCGGTCCCGTACGAGACGGATCCCGCACCACAGCACCAGCAGCCCGGACACGACGTCGGCCGCGTTGGCCCCGCCCCCGCCGCCGGGGGCGA
This sequence comes from Streptomyces sp. NPDC046862, assembly GCF_040704615.1. Lineage (NCBI taxonomy): Bacteria > Bacillati > Actinomycetota > Actinomycetes > Kitasatosporales > Streptomycetaceae > Streptomyces > Streptomyces sp. NPDC046862. The sequence goes on from NZ_JBEYXP010000018.1 coordinate 19,722, forward strand.
CGGGCAGCGCCAGCATGGCGATCACCGCCACCACCGGCAGGACGGGCAACGCGGCACGAGGGGCGTACCACCCTGCCCGGCCGGGGCCGAGCACCTGGGGGAGGGCCACGGCTCAGCTCCCCGTGGGACGGACGAGCGCGACCGCCGTGCGCAGCAGGATGCAGACGTCCTGCCACAGGGACCAGTCGTCGATGTAGGCGTTGTCGAACCGCGCGCGGTCCTCGATGGAGGTGTCGCCGCGCAGCCCCTTGACCTGGGCGAGGCCCGTGATGCCGGTCCGCATGCGGTGGCGCTCCGCGTAACCCGGGTGGGTCTCGCTGAACTGGCCGACGAAGTAGGGGCGTTCGGGGCGCGGCCCGACCAGGCTCATGTCCCCTCTGAGGACGTTCCACAACTGGAGCAGCTCGTCCAGGGAACTCCTGCGCAGGAAGCGGCAGAACCAGCGCATCTGGTGCTCGTTCGCCACGCTCCACCGGGTCGCCGCCTCGTGCGCGTCGACCGGGCGGTGCGTGCGGAACTTCAGCAGCGTGAACGGCCGCCCGCCCTTGCCGATCCGCTCCTGCCGGAACACCACCCCGGGCCCCTCGGTCAGTCGCAGCACCACGGCGGTGACGAGCAACAGCGGGCTCACCAGAAGCAGCAGGGTCCCGGAGACGGCGACGTCCAGCGCCCTTTTGCCCAGGCCCTCATGACGTTCCGTCAACTCAAGTCGCCGACAGGTGAATCCGGCGAGCCGTTCACCTCCGCGGTCGTACGACGGCGATTCGGCGTCCACCTGCCACAGCGCGCACCCCGCCGCCGCCAGGGCCGCCGGCAACGGCCCGTGTTCGGAGCGGGGCCCCACGAGGAGGGCGGCCTGGACGCTGTTCTGGACGATCGCCCGCCGCACCTCCTCGTCGGTGGTGAGCACCGGCAGTCCTTCCTCCCCGGCCGGCTGGCCGGAGACCACGCCCACGGGCCGCAGCCCGCAGCCGGGATGGCGCAGGAACGCGGCGGCCACGCGTTGCGCGGTCGCCGCGGGGCCGATCACCAGAGCCGCACCGGGCCTGCGCAGCAGTGCCCGGCGCCGTTGCCAGTGCACGGCGCCGCGGCCCGCGCAGCTCGCCGCCGACTGCAGGGCACAGCCGAGGGCGAGGGTGCCCGCGGTCAGCACGTGGTCCGGGGAGTACGCCGCCACAGCCGCCGCGAGCACGGCCCAGCCGACGGCGATCCGCGCGCAGACGGCGGGCAGTTCGTCCAGCACCGCGGGCACGGCGGGCGGCCGGTACAGCAGCGCCCGCGCGTTCAGGCACACGACGGCCAGCAGCATCCCGGCCACCAGCAGCGGACGCCACGGAGTCCGGGCGTCGGTGAGCGCGAGGGCGACCAGGAGCGCGGCGCCGGCGTCCACCGTGAGCAGCGCCAGCCGCGCGACGTGCCGGTGAGGTCCGGGGCGTCGAGCGGCCGGGAACCGGGAGCCGTCGGTGGCCCCGCGCGGAGGAATGACCGAGACAGTCGAGGATCCGTACTCCCGTGGCTCTGCGCCGGGGGAGGGGACGGTACTTTCCGCAGTCACGAGTGGATTGACTCCCTGTACTCGGTGGTTTCCCCGCACGGGGTGTGCTCGACGAACGCGGAGTGCGGCCTCCGTGTCGAGCCGTGCAGCAGTTCGAGGTAGACGTCCGTCACGGCACCGGCGGTGTGCCGTACGTCGTGGTGGGCCAGGACGTGACGGCGACCCAGTTGGCCGAGGGACTCCCGCAGCCGTGGATCGAGCAGCAGCCGGGTCATGGTGCGGGCCAGCGCCTCGGGGTCCTCGGCGGGCACGGGTTCCTGACCCGCCGGCAGACTCTCGCGGGCCCCGTCCACATCCGTGATCACGACGGGCCGGCCGCACGCCATGGCCTCCAGCGGCGCCAGCGCCATGCCCTCCCAGCGGGACGGCAGGACGACGAGATCGGCGGCCTGGTACCAGGGCGCGGCATCGGGGGCGGCCCCGGCGAACAGCACACCCTCGGGCGCGAGCTCCCGCAGCGCAGACGCGTCCGGCCCGTCGCCGACCAGCACGAGCCGGGCTCCGGGCACCTGCCGGATCACCGCCCGCCACGCCGCCAGCAGGATGTCCTGCCCCTTCTGCCGGCACAGCCGCCCCACGCACACGACCAGCGGAGTGTCCGCACCGAGGCCGGCGAGCAGCGGCATCCCGGACCGTGCGGCGCTGAGGGCCGCGGGACGGAAGCGCCCCGGATCGACTCCGTTCGCGATCACCCGCCAGCGGGCCCGTACCCCGGCCCGTTCGCCGGTGACCCGCTCGGCCTCACTCACGCACACCACCCGGTCGGCCCAGCGGGCGCCCCACCGTTCCCACTTCAGGGCGAGTGAGGCGGTGGCCCCGTTCACCGCCTCGAAGGACCAGGCGTGCGGCTGGAAGACGGTCGGGATCCGTCCGCGTACGGCGAGCCGCGCGGCCAGCCCGGCCTTGGCGCTGTGCGCGTGCACCAGGTCGGGTCGTACGTCGGCGAGGACGCGGCGCAGGTGCCGTACCTCCCGTGCGAGCGTGCGCCCCGGCGAACGCGTGGCGTGCCAGTGCCGTACGTCGGCGCCGAGGGCCTTCAGGGCGGGGGCGAGGCCACCGCCGGGGCAGGCGACCGTGACGTGCAGTCCGTCGGCGAGCTGAGCCCGCATCAGGTCCGTCACGACCCGGGCCACACCGCCTTCCACGGGCTGGGTGATGTGCAGGATGCGCGAGGGAGGGGCCGACGGTGACAGGTTCACGGGTGTTCCTTGTTCATGGACCCGGAGTGGGGCGGAGTGCCTCACGGCCTGGCGTCCACGGCCACGAAGAGGGCTCCGACCCAGGCGGGGTCCCGCCGTGAGGCGATCCGGAACGCCAGCTGGTCCCCGCCGCGCCGGATCCCCTCGCGCAGATCGAGGACGTCGGAGTCGTAGCCGAAGGTGTTCGGGTGGTCGGGCGCGCGGTCCGGCCCGGTCCCGCCGAACTCGCTGATCGTCGAGTTCAGTCCGTCGTCCTGGGGGTTGGCCGCGTCGCCCAGCGCGATCGTGTCCTGGCCGCCGGTGGACACGCTGAACGTGTCGCCCGGTGAGCCGCGGTCCCCGTTGTAGGCGACCAGGCCGACCCGCCCGCCCGCGCCCTCCGGGAACGGCATCCCCGAGATGCGGACCTCCTGGTCCCGTTCGGCCGTCAGGGCGCCGAAACCGTCCCACATCGCCAGGTGCCGCAGCGGCTCCGACTCGTGCTCGTACGCGACGACCAGCGTCCAGCCGCCCCAGGTGCCGACGGGGGAGCGGCCGCCGGCCACGTTGATCTGCGCCACGGTGTAGAGCCCCGCACCGCTGGACTGCACCAGCGACGTGACGTCCGCGGTGGCCTGGAAGGCGTCCGCACCGTGCGCCACCTGGTGCCCGACCACCGAGTCCGCGAGCACCTCCTTGTACGCGCCGCCGGCCTCGGCGACGAGCACCCGCCCGTTGTCCTCCGGTGGCTTCTGCTCGCCGACCCGCAGGTTGCCGCCCCAGTACAGGCGCGCGTACGTCACTCGCGCTCCCTTGGGCAGACGCACCTCGCCGTGGCTGGAGTTGTAGGTGTTCGGGTCGCTGTCCACGTCGACGTACGTCATGTCGAAGTCGCCGTTCGCCCCCGCACGGCCCTCTCGGGCGCCGTTGCACGACGACGCGGCCGTGTTGCAGGTGACGGACGAGTTGGCCGCACGCACGATCCCCCCGCGCTGCACCGCGCGGTACCGCTGGGCGAACGAGAGGCTGTACGCCTCCGGTGCGGGCGGCGCGGCCGGGGCTGCTGCCGGGGAACTGCCGGGCGCACACATCGCCGCGAGGGCGAGGACGCCCGCGGCCGCACGGGGAAGCAGCGGACCCAGGGAATGGCGCATGACCGTCGGTGCCCTTTCAGAACGGGGGGCGGTGGCAGCGGCGACACGAGTGCGATGTGCCCGCGCTGAGGAGTGCGTTGGGAGGTTCGCAACTCTAGTCACCAACCGGACAAAGACGGTGATATTCGATGAAAACCGATAAGTGTGTCGGAATAGTTAAACCCGACCATCTCCGGAGCGCCACCGCAGCGGCGCGACCGGTGCTGTGCGTCCGAACGGGGGCCGGTGCGCGGGACATCTGACATATCGTCTGATCAGGCAGGACTCGGCGACCGAGGGACGCGCGGGATCACGAGCGGCGCATGATCGGTTGCGGGAAGCCGTGGGCGCTCTCACGGTGGGCTCAAGACTCAGCGCCCGCCGAAGGGAATGCCCATGCCTGCTCTTTCCGCACGGCACATCGCGTCCAGCGCGCTGTGCGCCGCCCTCCTGGTCGGTGTCACCGGCCCAGCCGCCATGGCGGTCGACACCGCGCGCGAGCGCAGCCATGCGGCGTCGGCCGATGCCCGGCTCCCCCGCGCGGACGCGATCCTGAAGAAACTCAGAAAGGTCAACGGAGGTGAACTCACCCCGGTCGCCGACCTCCTGCTCGCCGTGCTCGAGGCGGACGACGGCCGGCTGCCCGCCGACGAGGCGAGGAAACTGGGGGCCGCCGCGAAGCGCGCCCTGGCCAAGGCGTCCGTCAGGACTTCGACGACCTCGGGCCCGGCGACCTCGGACCCGGCGACCGACCTGATGTCGCCGGCTTCCTCCGGGGCGGCCGTCGGCCTCGCGGACGACGACGACCTGGACGACCTGCTCGATGGCCTGTTCGAAGGCGTGGCGGAGGACCTGCTGGAGGATGTCGGGGAGGCCGTCGACCGTCTCCTGGAGGCCATCACGCACAGCGTGCGCGACGTTCTCCCGGAGGTCGACGACCTGATGAGCGTGCTGGAGGACCTCACCGACGCACTGGCCGACGAAGGCCTGATGGAGACGACCTCGTCCGACGTGAAGGTGTCCAGCACGCAGACGCAGACATCGACCGTGACGCGTCCGGACTCGGACTCGGCCGTCGGCCTCCCCCTGCTCACGCCTCTGACGCAGGTACTGCTGTCAATTCTGTGAGCGTCATACGGTACGGCTAATTGCCCGTCCAGTCCGTCCAGTCGTGGTGTCTTCCCGGCCTCCGGGGCGGCACCACGACTGCTCTCATATGAGGAATTCGCAATTTTCGGCGTTCTGGTTTCCGCCCAGGCCAGGGCTCGTTAGGCACGGCGACAGAATTCCCTTCCGGCGACGAGCGTTGCCGTAAGAAAGGAACACGATGAAGTCTCTGAAGGCCGCCGCCGTGGTCGCCGGGTCCCTGATCGCCGCCGGTTCCGCCACACCCGCGTTCGCCCACGACGCCGCCGCCCAGGCGCCGACCGGCTACAGCGCCCCCGATCAGGCGCCCACCGGTTACAGCGCTCCGGCTCAGGCGCCGACCTACAGCGCTCCGGCCCAGAGTGCTCCGGTTCAGGCCCCGGCCCAGGCTCCGGCTCAGAGTGCTCCGGTTCAGGCCCCGGCCTACAGCGCACCGGCTCAGGCTCCGGCCCAGGCTCCGGTGCAGGCGCCGACTTACAGTGCTCCGGCCCAGGCTCCGGCTCAGAGTGTTCCGGCCCAGGCCCCGGCCTACAGCGCTCCGGCCCAGGCGCCTGCTGTCCAGAGTGCTCCGGCCCAGGCGCCCGCCGTCCAGAACGCTCCGGCTCAGGCCGCTGTCCAGACTGCTCCGGCCCAGGCGCCCGCCGCTGAGAGTGCTCCGGCTCAGGCACCCACCAGCCTCGTTGCCCGCGACCTGGCGACCACCGACCTCAGCGGCGGCATGACCACCAGGATTCCCAGCGGTCTGACCGGCACGGGCCAGGGCGCGCTGATCCCCACGGCGAAGGAGGCCGCGAGCGCGCTGAACGAGGCCAAGCCGGTGCACGGCAACCTGTGGATGTAGGGCTGAGCCCGTTGTACGGAGGCGGCCCCCGGTGAATTCCGGGGGCCGCTCCTCCGTGTGTACGGCCATGCGCCGGTGCCGGCGAACTCGGTGGGCGACGGGCCGTACCAGGTGTACCAGGACTGAACGCGCACGAACTGAGCGATGCGGCCCATGTCATGGGGAAAGCCCCGGCACTCGATGTGCCGGGGCTCTCGGGTTGTGACGACAGGCGTCAGTGGCCCTGGCGGTGGGCCTTCTTCGCGTTCTTCTTGTCGTCCTTCTTGTGGTTCTTCTCGTCCTCGCCGTTCTTGCAGACGTTGCCCGAGGCCTTGTTGAGGCCGCCGATCACGGTGACGGTGTTACCGCACACGTTGATCGGAATGTGGATCGGGACCTGGACCACATTGCCGGACAGGAAGCCGGGCGAGCCGATCGCCGCGGCCTTGGCGTCGGCGTCCGCCGTGGCGAGACCCGCCCCGCTGAGCACCACGGCGCCCGTACCGAGAGCAACAGCGCCAACCTTCGCGATGCGAGACATCACGTTCTCCTTATGGGTTCGATGAGTGCGGCAGCAGTACGCGCGACCGCACTGCCCGTTCAACGCGACGACTCCGTACGAGTCACGACGATCGTCCCGGGATCACCCTTTTGTACAAGCTGTTCGCCGACCCCGAGTCGTCGTGGGCGTTTCATCCGATAAAAGACATAAACGTCCCCTACAGTGACGACTGTAAGTGATCAGCTCACTACGAGCTGTGTCCACTTGAGAAACGGAGAGGTAATGCGCAAGTACCAGAAGGCCGCAGTCGTCGTGGCCATGCTCGGCAGTGTCAGCTTCCTGGGCGCCGGGGTCGGCCACGCCGACGGCGGCGGGAAGTTCAAGATCGACAACAAGCAGAACCAGTCGTGCGAGCAGAACGACTTCACGCAGGGGCTCGTCAACGTCGACGACGTCAACGTCAACGTCGGCCTCCTTCTCGGCCTCGGCAACCAGGACAACAGCGAGAAGGAGATCCTGAGCTGCGTCCAGTCCGCCGGCTAGTGGTCACTGGTCAGGTGGTCTAGCGCCGCATCGGGGAACTTCCTGCCCTGTGGTGACATGACGCGCCGTTCGGATGCCCATCCGGACGGCGCGCTGTCGTGTGCGCGCCCTGGCGGCGGGGGCGTCGAAAGGTCGTCACCCGAGGGGCGGTTGGCGGGGTGCGGCTGTCGGTTCGGCCATCCGGCGTATGCGCGGCCGCGCCGCGCCATGCATTTTTTGGGGGAAAGTTGCGCGACTGGGCGTTTCGCCTGTCAAAAGCCGCATACCTGACTTACTTTAGCGGCTGTCAGTGACCAACCCATCACGGGCTGTGTCCACTTGAGAAACGGAGAAGTAATGCGCAAGTACCAGAAGGCCGCAGTCGTCGTGGCCATGCTCGGCAGCGTCAGCTTCCTGGGCGCCGGGGTCGGCCACGCCGGGGACGACCACGGAAAGGTCAAGATCAACAACAAGCAGAACCAGTCCTGCGAGCAGAACGACTCGGTGCAGGGGCTCATCAACATCGACGACGTCAACATCAACGCTGGCGCCCTGCTCGGCCTGGCCACCCAGGACAACAGCGAGCGTGAGGCGCTGACCTGCACGCAGAACTTCTCCCTCGGTAAGTGATCACTGCTCAGGTGATCTAGGCAGGACTTCGGGGCCCGGACCAGGTGTCCGGGCCCCGATTCCTGTCGTGTGGCTTTTCGCCGGTCCACGTGTCCGGAACGACTCCGCCGTTCAGTCGCGGGGGGTCGACCGTAAAGGAAAAAGGTAGATGTTCAACTCGAAGAAGATCGCGGCGGCAGCGGCAGCGGGAGTCCTGGGGGGCTTCGCTCTGGTCGGCGTCGGAACGGCTCAGGCCTTCGCCGCCGACGGTTCCGGCCAGTGCGTCGACGACGGCAAGGGCCAGGTTCGCTGCGTGGGTGTGCACAAGCGGGAGTTCGTCACCGAATCGCTCGGAAACGTCCTTCTCGTCAACGAATCGGCGCAGTCCTGCCCGACTTCACGCAGTCAGGTCAACTGCGTCAGTGACGTCGTCGTGCCCGGCAAGAAGGCCTGATGTCCTCGGCGGCCGGCGCGGGGTCGGGCGCGGTGTCGTTCGGCTCGTGGGCGCGCGTACGGCCGCCTGTGGTGACGGTGTGCGGGAGGGGCGATCGGGCTGGAGTGCCGCTGAACTGCGGTGGCCCCAAGGGGGGTTGGCGGGGCGCGCTGGTCGATGGCTGCCGCTCGACGCCTGCTCCGAAATGTCGCGATAATACCTTTTTCTCGGAAACTCCCATGTCTGGGCGTTTCGCCTGTCAATAGCCATCGGTGTCGCCTACGGTAAGCGACTGTCAGTGACCACCCATCACGGGCTGTGTCCACTTGAGAAACGGAGCAGTAATGCGCAAGTACCAGAAGGCCGCAGTCGTCGTGGCCATGCTCGGCAGCGTCAGCTTCCTGGGTGCCGGTGTCGGCAACGCCCACGACGATGGCGGCAAGTTCAAGGTCGACAACAAGCAGAACCAGTCGTGCGAGCAGAACGACTCGCAGCAGGGCCTGATCAACGTCGACGACATCAACGTCAACCTCGCCATCCTGGGCCTGGCCAACCAGGACAACAGCGAGCGTGAGGCGCTGACCTGCACGCAGAACTTCTCCCTCGGCAAGTGATCACTGCTCAGGTGATCTAGGCAGGACTCGGGGCTCGGACCAGGTGTTCGAGCCCCGGGGCCTGCCATCTGGCTTTTTGCCGGTCCAAGTGTCCGGAACGACTCCACCGTTGAGTCGCGGGGTCGACCGCAAAGGAATAGATAGATGTTCAACTCGAAGAAGATCGCGGCGGCAGCGGCAGCGGGAGTCCTGGGGGGCTTCGCTCTGGTCGGCGTCGGAACGGCCCAGGCCTTCGCAGCCGACGGCCCCGGCAAGTGCGTCGACGACGGCCAGGGCCACGTGCGCTGCGAGCAGACGAGCAGGTACAAGCTCACCACCGACAAGGCCGGCAACGTCCAGGTCACCCACAACGCGACGCAGACCTGCCCGACTTCGCAGAGCGAGGTCACCTGCGTCAACAGCGTCGTCATCCCCGGCGGCAAGAACTGACGTCCGGCCGAGGCGGCCGGGACGCCCTTCTGCGCGTCGGCACCGTCACGTAAGCCCCCCACAGCGAGGATGGCCGGGCCCCTGTCACAGGGTCCCGGCCATCCTCGTTGGTGTCTGTGGTGTCTGTGGTGTCTGTGGTGTCTGTGGTGTCTGTGGTGTCTGTCGCGGGGAACTGAACGCCCAACGCCCCCTGCGCCAGGACATGGTCGTGGGCTCGGAGACACGCCTCCGAGCCCACGACCATGCGAGACTGCGAGACCGCGGTCAGCCGACGGACACCGGCTCAGGCTTCCGTTCGGCCAGCCGCTGCTCGCGGGCCACCGAGACGATGACGTCCCTCAACCGCTCCGCGTACCGGCTCATGTTCTTGTACGCGATGTCGGTGTCGGGGTAGCGGCAGGCGAACCACACGCCCTCGTGGAGCCGGTTGAGCCACACGCAGGCCTGGTCGCCGTACGACACCCTCATCAGCCCGTAGACCGACAGCTCGGCCCAGCGCTCCGAGCCCGGCAGGCCGCGGGCGTCGACGTAGGAGACGATCGAGTACAGGTCGGGTGAGGTCGGGCGGAAGTCGGCGCCCAGCAGTCGCAGCACGCGGGCCAGGGGAACGCGCGCCAGGGACCGGTTGGCCCGCAACTCGCCCTGCACGGCCCGCAGGGCGCTCGGGAAGTCGGCCGCCCGGGCGAGGGGAACCTCAAGGGGCGCGCCGCCGACGTACCAGCCCACCGAGTCCGACCACCGGGACTTCACCCGGGTGTGGAACGGCACGACCGTGCGGTAGACGGACTGGCCGCCCAGCTGGTGGGCGATGAGACTCGTGGCGGCCAGGACGCCGACCGCGCCTCCGCCGAAGGGCCGGCAGTACGCCTCGAAGGCGGCGGCGTCGTCCGCGCCCACGAGCATCTCGTTCATGAGCCGTTGGGTGGGGAGCTTGCCACCGGGGACCAGGCCGAGGTCGAGCGGGAAGTGCGGCAGTTTCCCGTCACAGCGGCGGATGAAGTCCCGCCAGCGGGCGACGACTTCGTGAGTGGCGTCGATCCGGTCCGCGTCCGCGCGCTCGATCTCGCAGAAGTCGACGTAACTGCCGGGCGACGTCTGCTCCACGCGGCGGCCCTCGACCGCCGCCGTGTACAGCTCGTGGACGTCGGCCGGGAGGCGCTGGATGGAGTACGAGTCGACGTTGCTGTGGTCGAAGGCCAGGTACACGCTGGTGGAGTCGTCCCGGACGACCGCCGCGTAGAGGAAGTTCGGCCAGCACAGCGCGTCCGCCGTGACGTCGAAGCGGTCCTGGAGGTGCTGGGTGAGTTCCGCCGGGTCGGAGAAGTCGCCGACGACCTCGCGGTGCAGGAACACGGCATCGGCGTCGAGTGTGAACCGGCGCATCTCGTCACCGGATTCGCCGCTCCAGCGGAAGCCGCTGCGCAGCGTCTCGTGCCGGAGCGTCCAACTGCGCAGGGCGTCCTGCAAGGTGTCGAGATCGACCCGGCCCGGGATGTCGAACGCCGCCCCCACCCAGGTCGGCACGAACAGGCCGCCCTCCCGCACCGAGCGGACCGTTCTGATGTGCGACTCCTGGATGTAGGCCGGTGGCCGGGAGTCCTCCGGCAGGCGCGCCGCCGCCTCGACGGTCGCCGGACTGAGCGTCCACTCGACGAGCCGTCCAGGTCGGACCTCGCAGCGCTGCATGTCGGTGATTCGCACGGGTTTCTCCGTTCACGGGTGGGGCAGATCCGGTCAACCGGATCAATCAAGGGAATGCCTGACCCACGACCGAAGGGCACCGACACGTGCGGTATCCCGGCATTTCAATGGATCGGGTGGCATGTCGAACAACGATGCCCAGCGGTCTTCGTTTCCCGCGGGCCGATCATTGCGGCGAACGGGTGACACCGCGTGACCGCCCGCGACCGATGTTCTTACCGCCCGTGTCGGCCGGTGTCCGTGCTGCTCGCGCCGACCGGTGTTCGTACCGCCCGCGGCGGTCCGGCGGGGAAATTCGGTTCGGTTCCGGGAACGGTGAGGCTAGCCTCCGCACCATGGCTACCGACCAACTGATCCGTCTGTTCACCGATGAGAACAGGGCCCGCGCCTTCGCCGCCGTCGCCCTCGGAGCCGACACCCCAGCCAAGGTCGGCGAGAGGGCCGGGCTGTCCCCCAAGGACGCCGCCGTGGCGCTGCGCAGGCTCCAGGACGAGGACGTGATCTCGACGGGAGACGACGGGCTGAGCGTCGCGTACGGGCACTTCAGGGAGCGCGTACGGCAGGAGCGCGTCGCCCGGGACGGCGGTGAGGGCGCCGAGGGCCACGGCTCCGAGGGCCCCGGCTCCGGGGACGAGCGGACCGAGGCGGTGCTGCGGACCTTCGTACGCGACGGACGCCTGGTGCGGCTGCCCGCCCAGTGGCAGCGCAAGGTGGTCGTGATCCGCCACATCGCCGAGCGCACCTTCGAGCCCGGCGTCGAGTACCCGGAGCGGGCGGTCAACGAGAAGCTGCAGGTCTGGTGCGAGGACGCGCCGGTCGACCATGTGACGCTGCGGCGGTACCTGGTGGACCTCGGACACCTGCGACGGCAGTTCGGCTTCTACTGGCGGGCGGCCCAGGCCTGAGACACCCGGGCAACGGGGTCCTGGCCCGCCGGGCCCTGACCCACGGGACGGCGGCCACGCAGGTTTCTCCGGCGCGGCACGCGCGTGGCTCCGCCGGTGCTCTGGGCCGCGTAACAACGCCTCGCCTCAGCTCACTCTGAGCGTGAGGGGAAGCGATCTGGTCACAAGGTCATTAGTTGGGCGCAGAGGAGTTCGAGATGCCTGGCACGGCCACCCGTCACCTCTATCTCGTTCGGCATGGCGAGGCATCGCCGGACGAGAACGGGCTGGCAGAGGGCGGCCGTCGTCAGGCCACGCTGCTCGGTGAGCGCCTGCGGGACATCCCCTTCGCAGCCATACACCACGGTCCACTGCCCCGGGCGGAGCAGACCGCACGCCTGATTGGCGACCAGCTGAACAACGTCCCGCTGCACGTCTCGGAACTTGCCGGTGACTACGTGCCCTACACGCCGGGAAAGGAGGAACTTCCGGCGGAATCAGCAGACTTCTATCTCCGCTTTCTCGATGGTGCCACCGACGAGGAGCGGATGCAGGGACCAGAGTTGGCCCGCAAGGCGCTGGATCTGTTCGCCGGGCCGGTGGAGGGCGAAGAGGACCGGCACGAACTCGTCGTCACCCACAACTTCCTGGTCGCCTGGATTGTTCGGGATGCCATGCATGCGCCGAAGTGGCGTTGGCTCGGCCTCCACTACTGCAACGCGGCACTTACCGTCATCCGATACGCGCCCAGCCGACCGGCGTCCGTCCTCATCTCCAACGACATGCGCCATCTGCCGGCCGAGCTGCGCTGGACGGGCTTTCCCTCCGAGTCGCACGTCTGAGTGCGCCCGCGACGCCAATACCTTGGTGATCGCGTCAGACGATGGTCGACAGACGTGTCCCTTCAGCGCGTTGGTCGGGTGACCGGATGTGTCTCGGTTGCACGGCACCGGCGCGCGTGGCCCCGCTCCTGATCCATGCGTCGCTCTGAGGGCCGGTGACCGGGCGCCCGTTCCGTCGGCAGCCCCGGCGATGGCGGCGCAGATTCTGCCGTGGATGCGGGCCGCCTCCGCGTCGAAGGGGATGGGATCGAATTCGTTTTCGGCGCGCGCTGCAGGACGTCCATCGGCTGTGGTCGTGGTGGTTGCTGTACTCCGCCGCTGTACAGCAACCCGCGCCGAGTGCACCGTTCCTCGATCGAGGCGGCAGCACGCTGGTCGCATGCGGTTCGGCTATTTGGCCAACGAAACGAGATGCCGTGCGGGCGTCGAGAGCGCCAAAGGACTTCGACCTGTGATCATGGGGCGTTCATTGAAAGTGATCGACGAGAAGTTCCTGGTCGCGGGGGCCGAAGCGTCGCCGCCGTGGGGCGCGGGCGGAAACACGCTGTAGGTGATCTGATGAACTGGTTGACCTCGTTGCCGGCGGTGGTGCTGGTTGTGGGCGGGCTTTTTCTCGCCCTCCTGGTCGCGGCTGCGGCGCGCATCGGCGTCCGGATACTCGTACCCGTTGGGGAACGGGATCGGGTGCCGCAGATCGCCACACCTCTCATGCCGACACTCGGTGCTGCCTTCGCGATCTTTGCGGCACTCTCACTTTCCAGCGAGGCCGGCTACCTGCGTGCAGCCGAGGGGTTGGTGAGCGACGAGGCGGCCGCGGCCTCCCGCCTGGCATGGGCGGCGACAAGTCCGCGAGTCCAGTCGGAGCCGATCCATGCGGCACTTCTGGACTACCTGCAGACCACGCGTGCCAGGGAGTGGGGAGGCGCAGCAGCGGCGTCCGGTAATGACCCGGCCACCGCTCGCGCGATCGCACGGATGGAGCGGAGTGTTCGCGCCGAGGCGGCCCGGCCCGAGGTGGGAAGTGCGGCAGGGACGGAGTTGCTGTCTTCCCTGGACGGTGTCACCACTAGTCGTCGCGCCCGCGTCGCGGCCGCCTCGCGTGATGTTCCGTCGCTTTACATCGTCACGCTTGTGGTCAGCGGACTGGCCTTGATCGTGAACTCCGGCGCCCTGGTCTTCCGCAGCAGCCTGCGAACGTCGCTGCTCATCGTAGGCGTGGCGAGTGTGGTCGGGCTGAGCCTGGCGTTGCTCTTCGCACTCAGCGCGCCATGGGGCGGACCGTTCATCGTGAGTGGGCATCCACTCGACGCCGTCATGGGGGACCTGAAGTCCGGCTTCTTCGAGGGGCGATAGGCGGCGGGCGCGATCGTACGCCGACAACGCACCCATCGATCCCACAGACCCTGACCTGGTACCTCACTGCCGGGCCGGCGGGATCGAACCCACGACCGGGCTGCCCTGGACACGCTGGGAGGCCTGCCGGCCGTCGAGTGACGCGGTCGTTGCCGTCAGCGCTGGCGTCAGAGACGCGAAACGCCCTGGAGGGGATGACCCCTCTGGGGCGTTTGTGCTGGTAGAAGTGGGCGCCGAGAAATTGTCAATACTTGTGGATGGCTCATCGGCAACGGCAGGTGGTGAGTGACGAGGCATACTGTCAGTCGTGACGAGGTATGACCGCATCGGTGTGACCTACAATCACACGCGACGCCCCGACCACCGGATCGCTGTCAAGATCCGCGAGGCGCTCGGCCAAGCCGGCACTGTCATCAATGTCGGTGCTGGCGCCGGCTCCTACGAACCACCGCAAACCGTGCTGGCAGTTGAACCCAGTGCAGTGATGATCGCCCAACGGCCCGCTGGATCGGCGCGGGCCCTGCAGGCATCCGCAGAATCGATCCCCATCGCCGACGAGTCGGCCGACGCGGCGATGGCCATCCTGACTGTGCACCACTGGACGAACCTTGAAGCCGGTATCGGGGAAGTCCTTCGGATCGCCCGGCAGCGCGTCGTCATCTTCACTTGGGACCAGGCCATTTTCCGCAGGTTTTGGCTGCTGGACGAGTACCTGCCCGAGGTAGCCGCGTTCACCGAAACGCAGACCGTCCCCATCGATCGGCTGATTGCGCTGCTGGGAGACGCCCGCGTCGAGACGGTCCCGATTCCGCACGACTGCACCGACGGATTTGGCGCCGCCTTCTGGCGCCGACCTGAGGCATACCTCGATCCGAACGTGCGAGCCGGCATCTCGATGCTCGCCCAGACCGGCGAGGAGGTTCTCCGCCCGGGTCTGACCCGGCTGTCCAGCGACCTGTCCTCCGGCCTTTGGCACGAACGCCACGCTGACCTGCTCGACTGCGAGACACTAGACGTCGGCTACCGGCTTCTCGTAGCGGACCTTTAGACACAGGCGGGCGGCCCGGCTCAACATCAGGCAGATCTCTACTCTGCAATGGGACGTGTTCACGCCGCGAGGGTCTTGGGTCGTTCGACGTGGTGGCCGCGTTCGAATCGGGCCCCGGCGCGGACAAGAGCAACGAGGTGGGGAGCGTTCACCGTCCGCCAGCGTGCCTGGGCGGATTCGACGAGCTTGAAGACCATGGCGAGGGCGGCGGCCGCGCTGCCGGCGCCCCGGGTGACCTTGGTTCGCAGCCGGACGGTGGCGAAGGTCGACTCGATCGGGTTCGTGGTCCGCAGATGAATCCAGTGCTCGGCGGGGAAGTCGTAGAACGCCAGCAGCTCGTCCACGTCGTCGGTGATCTTCTTGACGGCCTTGGGGAACTTCGCGCCGCACACCTTCTCGAACGCGGTGACGGCCTTGAGCGCGTGGTCGCGGTCCTCGGCGTTGTAGATCTCTTGCAGGGCCTTCTTCGCGCCGGGCTGGGCGCACTGCGGTAGGGCGTTCGCGGCATTGGCGATCTTGTGAACCCAGCACCGCTGATGACGGGTCTCGGGGAACACCTCCGCCAGGGCCTTCCAGAAGCCCAGAGCGCCATCGCCGACTGCGAGGGCGGGAGCCCGCATGCCCCGACGTGTGCAGTCCCGCAGCAAGTCGGCCCAGGAATCGGCGGATTCGCGGTAACCATCTGCCATCGCGATCAGTTCTTCGGTGCCGTCCGCGCGCACCCCCATCAGCACCAGGACGCACGACTTCGCCTGGGCGGCATCCTCGCGGGCTCCGTCATCCGCCGGGCCTGGCGCAGTGCTCGCCGGGGCGGTCCTGGCTCCGCACGTCTTCGAGTCGCCGACAGGGAAGCGCGTGTACGACAACCGGCACACCCGCCTGACCAAGTGGCTCAACGGCGGGATCCCACCTGCTCAGGTGGCCGAGTGGGCCGGAAACGGCGTGCCTGTGTTGCTCGCCACTTACGCCCGGTGCGTTGACGGGCAGCTACCGGACCTGAAGAGGCGGCTCGAAGCTGCCGGGGATCTCCCCGAACTCGGGGCCGGGGCTTTGTCGAGCCGGGCGATACCCGCTCTGAACAGCAAAAACGCCCTCCCGAAGGAGGGCAAAGAGTGGGCGCCCCCGGCAGGACTCGAACCTGCGGCCAAGCGCTTAGAAGGCGCCTGCTCTATCCACTGAGCTACGGGGGCCGGTGTGGTGGCCTGTGTCGTGGTGCCCTGGTGTGGGCTGATCCGTGACGTTGCCGGAGACAAGGATAGGGCTCTCTGGTCCTTGTCCCTGTTGCTTCGCCTCCGTGGCTCAATGTGGAGGTTCGGTGAAGCGGTCCTGATAATCGCAGGCAGGTACGAATCGTGCATCGCTTTTGGCGTCTCGCGCATCGGGTGTTGTGCACTCGTTATGCCTGCGTCCCAGTAGTCCCTTCCGTCCCTTGTGTTCTGTCGGCGCGCTGACATGCTCATATGCTTCAGAATGACCGTAAAATTGGGCATTCTTCGCATGTGGTGACCTTGGACGTACGGCCTCAGCTGCTCGACGCACTCTCCGCGCTGCGCGATCGTGTCGCCGCCGTGCGCTTTCCGTTGCCCCTGGCGGGGGCCCCACGCGCGCGTGCCAACCGCGACGAACTGCTCGCTCAGCTCGACGACTACTTGGTGCCCCGTCTGAGGGAGCCCGAAGCGCCGTTGCTGGCCGTCGTGGGGGGCTCCACGGGGGCCGGCAAGTCGACCCTCGTCAACTCGCTGGTGGGCCGGCGGGTGAGCGAGGCGGGGGTACTGCGGCCCACGACGCGCAACCCCGTGCTGGTGTGTCACCCAGAGGACCACCACTGGTTCACCGGGATGCGCGTGCTTCCCAACCTCAAGCGCGCGTGGGTGCCCCATCAGGAGTCGGGGGGCGAGTCCGTCCCCTCCAGCAGGAACTTCCCGACCAGCAGGGACGACGAGCTGGTTCTGCGGATCGAGACCTCCGAGACCCTCCCGCCCGGGCTCGCGCTCCTCGACGCGCCCGACGTCGACTCCCTGGTCGCCGACAGCCGCAACCTGGCCGCCGAGCTGATCTCCGCGGCCGACATCTGGGTCATGGTCACCACGGCCGCCCGTTACGCCGACGCGGTGCCGTGGCACCTGCTGCGTACCGCCAAGGAACACAAGGCGACCATCGTGACCGTTCTCGACCGGGTGCCCCACCAGGTGGTGTCCGAGGTCTCACGGCAGTACGGCGCGCTGCTCGCCAAGGCCGGGCTCGGCGAGGTGCCCCGGTTCACCGTCCCCGAGCTGCCCGAGTCCGCGTGGGGCGGCGGACTCCTGCCGGCCACCGCCGTCGCACCGCTGCGCACCTGGCTCATCCACCAGGTGACCGACCCCGGAGCCCGGCACCAGGCGATGGCCCGCACGGCCCACGGAGTCCTCGACTCGCTGAGGGCGCGCATGCCCGAGCTGGCCAGTGCGGCCGCCGCCCAGTACGCCGCCGCCCTCCGGCTCACCGCGGCCGTCGACGCGGCGTACGACAGCGAGCACGCGCGCGTGAGGACGCGCCTGCAGTCCGGGGCGGTGCTCGCCGGGGACGCGCTCAAGCGGTGGCGCAGCTATCCGCTCGACTGCACCGCCGGTGAACTCCTCGACGCCCTCGTGGAGAGCCTCTGCGCGCTGCTCCTGTGCGCCGTCACGGCCGCCGACGAGCGCGTCGACGAGGTCTGGCGGCGCGAACCGGCCGCGACGGCGCCAGGGCTGGCCGGTCACGACGCGACGCCCGACAGCGCGGAGCACCGCATCGGGATGGCCGTACGGCGCTGGCGGCGCGTCCTGGAGGAGTACGCCGAGGAGGAGGTGCGCGACCTCGACCGGAGCATCGCGCCGGAAGCCGAGGCCGTGGCCGCGCTCGTGGCCACCGTCCTCCTGGGCGGCCGCCGGGCACGGTCCGCGGGCGAGGGCCTCGCCGAGCGGGTCGGCGCCCACCGGGCGCTCCGGCTGCGCGACCGGGGCGGGCGGCTGCTCACCGAGTACCTCGACAAGGCGCTGCACACCGAGCGCGAACGGCGCCTCGCCCCGCTCGACGCGCTCGACGTGCACCCGGAGCCCCAGGCCGAACTCATCGCCGCGCTGTCCGTACTGCAGAAGGAGAGGTGACCGCGGTGACTGCCGTCACTGACCGCACGGATCACGCCGACCACACGGGGGGCGAGGGCTCCAAGGGGGACGCCGGCAAGTCCTCCGGCAAGTCCTCCGGCAAGTCCTCCGGCAAGTCTCCCAGTGAGTCTTCCCGCGAGTCCTCCGTCGAGTCCTCGGGCAGAGGCTCCGAAGAAGCCTCCCAGAGGGCTCCTGAGCGGCCCTCCAGGGATGGCGAACCCGAAAACGCCCTCCCCGGAGAGAGCCCTTCGGAAAACGGGCTCCCCGTGGAGGGCGCCTCCAACGGCCGGCGGCCAGGGAAGGACGCCCGTGAGAACGCAGGTACTGAAGGCAGGGATCCAGGTTCTGAAGACAACAATGCAGGCCCTGGGGACGGCGCAGGCCCTGAGGACGACGAGCACGCGGCCCACGCGCGCGTGCGGGACGACGACTCGGACTCGCCCGCGTCCGAGGACGACTCCTCCGTGCTCGAGAGGTTCCGCAGGAAGGTCCGCGCGAGAGCCCGTACCGAGCCCCCCACGGATGCCCGCCCACCCGCCTCCGCGGACCGCGAGGCCGAGCCCGCGGGTGACGACTGGGACGACGGCCTGATCGCCCGGCGCGTGTCCGAGGAGGACGCCGCCGAGCAGGCCGCGGCCGTGGAAACGAGGACCTCCGGTTCGCAGGCGGTGCTCCCTCTCGCGTACGACGGGCCGCTGCGGTCGCGGCTCGACGCGCTGCGCGAGCTGGTGGGGCTCTCCCGTACGAGGCTGGACAGCCGGACGCTCGCCGAGGCGGGCCGGGTCCTGGACGAGGCGGCGGCGCGGCGCAAGCTCTCCGGGCAGCACACCGTCGTCGCCATCGCGGGCGCCACCGGCAGCGGCAAGTCGATGCTCTTCAACGCGCTCGCCGGAGTGACCATCTCGGAGACCGGCGTCCGCAGGCCCACGACGGCCGCGCCCATCGCGTGCAGCTGGAGTGACGGCGCGGCCACGCTCATCGACCGGCTCGGCATCCCGGGACGGCTGCGCAGGCGTCCGATCCAGAGTCCGGACAGCGAGTCGCTGCGCGGGCTGGTCCTGGTCGACCTGCCCGATCACGACTCAGCGGCCGTGCAGCACCGCGAGCAGGTGGACCGCGTCCTGGCGCTCGTGGACGCGGTCATCTGGGTCGTCGACCCGGAGAAGTACGCCGACGCCATCCTCCACGAGCGCTACCTGCGACCCATGGCGGGGCACGCCGAGGTCATGTTCGTCGTCCTCAACCAGGTGGACCGGCTCCCCGGGGAGGCCGCCCACCAGGTCCTCGACGACCTGCGCAGACTGCTCGACGAGGACGGGATCGCGCTCGGGGAGTACGGCGAGACGGGCACGACCGTGCTCGCGCTGTCCGCGCTCACCGGCGACGGCGTCGGGGAGCTGCGCGAGACGCTGGGCCAGTTCGTGTCCGAGCGGGGCGCCGCGGCCCGCCGCATCTCCGCCGACCTGGACGCGGCCGCGTGGCGCCTGCGGTCCGTGTACGCGACCGGGCTGCGCACCGGGCTCAGTGAGGAGGCCCGCGACGAGTTCGCCGACCGGCTCGCGGACGCCGTGGGCGCCACCGCGGCGGGTGAGGCGGCCGAGCGCGCGTGGCTGCGCAACGCGAACCGCGCGTGCGGGACGCCCTGGCTGCGGCTGTGGCGGTGGTTCCAGGACCGCTACGACACCCCGACCGGGCGGTTGCCGCTGCGCACGCCGGTGGACGAGGAGGCCACCGCGCGACAGCGCGTCGAACAGGCGGTGCGCACGGTGTCCGAACGGGCCGTCTCCGGGCTGCCCGCGCCCTGGGCGCAGGCCGTGCGCGAGGCGGCCGTACGCGGCGCCCAGGGGCTGCCCGAGGCCCTGGACGAGCTGGCGGCACGCGCAGGGACGCCGCAGGGGAGGCCGCCCAGGCCGGGCTGGTGGCCGGTCGCCGTGCTCGCCCAGGCGTCCATGACGATCCTCCAGGTCATCGGCGGGCTCTGGCTGGTGGGGCAGATCATCGGCGTCATGTCGCCCAACATCGGCGTGCCGGTGCTGCTGATGTCGATGGGCATCGTCGGCGGTCCGGCCGTCGAGTGGAGCAGCAGGCTGGCGGCGCGCGGTCCGGCACGGCGGTACGGGCTCGAAGCGGAACGGAGGCTGCGCGAAGCGGCCGCCGGGTGCGGGCGGGCGCGGGTGCTGGATCCGGTGGCGGCGGAACTGCTGCGGTACCAGGAGGTGCGCGAGCAGTACAGCCGGGTCCTGGGGACCGCCTCGGCCGTGCGGTGAGGGTCCTTGCCGCTGAGGGGTGAGGGAAAGGCGGGCCAGGCAAGGAGAGTTCACCCATTCGGGTGGCGGAGTTGTCCACAAGTCAGGGGTTGTGCACAGCGCTCGGCGGGCCCGGCCGGACGGAGGCAGTCTGATCCCGCGGCGACCGCATCGGACGCGGTCACCGCGGCAGACGCAGCCGTACGGGAGGGGCCCGTACGCGTGTCCACCCGGCGTGGGTGCCGGGCGAAGGAGGGGCTCGCGATGAACGAGACGACGCTGTGCGTGGTGGGGAACGTGGCCACCCAGCCGGTGTGCAAGGAGACGGCCACGGGCACCTCGGCCCGGTTCCGGCTGGCGGTGACGTCGCGGTACCTGGACCGGGAGAAGAACGAGTGGACGGACGGCCACACCAACTTCTTCACGGTGTGGGCCAGGCGGACCCTCTCGGCCAACGTGGCCTCGTCCGTGTCGCTGGGCGATCCGGTCGTCGTGCAGGGGCGGCTGAGGGTACGGACCGAGCGTACGGAGCAGGGCGAGAGCCGCACCTGGGCGGACATCGACGCGGTGGCGATCGGCCACGATCTCGCGCGGGGCACGTCGGCGTTCCGCCGCGCGTCGAGGGGAGAGGCGGGGGCGTCGGCCCCGACGTCCGCCCGGCCCGAGCCCAACTGGGAGACACCACCCGCGAGCGTGCCAGAGACCGTAGCCCAACTACAGCCGGAGCCCGCAGGGGTGACGTGACGTCAGTCGGGAAAAGACCGACCTGGCCGGACTGTGGCTTATCGACGACTGTGTTGCGAACACTCCCGGAGGAAATGTGGATAAGCGCAGCTCAAAGACTGTGTGAGCGATAACGATTCCGAGTCGGATCGGTTATCCGACGAGATGACAGGGAAGCGCGCCGCGCCACGTCCCTAGGATGCCGGGATAGCTCACGGGGCTGATGATGCTGATGTGGGACCCCACCCCCACACGCCAACGGGTCCTGCTCGAAGGGGAATTCTGTGTTTTCTGTGTTCTCTGCGTTGTCCGCTCGCAGGCGAACAGGCAGGCGGCCAGGGGCCGCTCGCCTCGCCGCCGCGACACTGACGGGCGGGATCGTCATGGCGGGTGTGCTCGCCGGCGCGGGCACCGCCGTCGCCGAGGACACTCCGCAGAGCCCCGGCGGCGCGACCGCGACGATAACCGGCCTGAAGACCTACGGAACCGCTGTGATCCGCGAGAACGGCGAGGAACAGCAGGTCTCCGCGGGCCTGTTCGAGATGTCCGTCGAGGGCGGCGGCATGCTGCAGACCTACTGTGTCGACCTGAACAACCCGACACAGCGGGACGCCAGGTACCACGAGACCTCGTGGAGCGGCACGTCGCTGCAGGGCAACAAGGACGCGGGCAGGATCCGCTGGATCCTCCAGAACTCCTACCCGCAGGTCAACGATCTCGCGGCGCTCGCCAAGAAGGCCGGAGCGGCCGGCCTCACCGAGCAGGACGCCGCGGCCGGCACACAGGTGGCCATCTGGCGCTACTCGGACGGCGTCGACGTGGAGGCCACCGACTCCCAGGCGGAGAAGCTCGCGGACTACCTCCAGAAGAGCGCGCGGAACCTGGCGGAGCCCGAGGCCTCGCTGAGCCTCGACCCGCCGGCGGTCTCCGGACACACCGGCGAGAGGCTCGGTCCGGTCACCGTGCGCACCAACGCGGACTCCGTGACGCTCACACCTCCCGCGGCGGCGACGGCGGACGGGGTGAAGGTCGTCGATGACAGCGGCAAGGCCGTGACCTCCGCGGCCAACGGCAGCAGGCTGTACTTCGACGTGCCCGAGAAAGCCGCGGCGGGCTCGGCCGAACTGACCCTGGAGGCCTCCACCACCGTGCCGGTCGGCCGCGCGTTCGCCTCCGAGACGCGCAGCCAGACGCAGATCCTCGCGGGTTCCAGTGAGTCGACGGTCTCCGCCGTGGCGAGCGCGAACTGGGCGGAGAAGGGCGCGATACCCGCGCTGTCCGCCAAGGAGAACTGCGCCGTCGGGGGCGTCGACATCAAGGCGTCCAACGAAGGGGACGAGCCCTTCACCTTCGAGCTCATGGGCATCAAGCACACGATCGACGCCGGGACGACCGAGACGGTGACGGTGCCGCTGCAGGAGGACCAGCCGTACGACTTCACGATCAGAGGACCGAACGGCTTCGAGGAGCAGATCAAGGGCGTGCTCGACTGCGCGACCGAAACCGAGGCGGCCGAATTCGGCGACTCGGTCCAGACGCTCAGCGAGCCGAGCCCCGCGACGGCGGGTGCCGCGTCCGCCTCGGGCACCGACCTCGCCGAGACGGGCAGCTCCGACGCGACCCTGGTGATCGCGGGCGTGGCGATCGCCCTGCTCGTCGTCGGCGGCGGGGCGATGCTCCTGGTCCGCAAGAAGAAGGCGCCCACGCAGGAGTGAGGAACACCTCACACGGCCGAGGGATGCCTGAGCAGGGTTGATGAGAAGCATCGATGACCAGACCCGATGAGCAGGACTGATCCTTGGCAACTCAACAGTGAGTGACCGCGTGGTGACCCACGCGGTCGACGCGGCCCCGGTACGCCTCCCAGGCGCCCGGGGCCGCGTCGTTCGCCGGGAGCGGGCGTCCTCGGGGGCCCCACCATTCGGTTTCCGTCGAGGGCTGGCCGTGCGGCAAGATGGGTGGTACTGCCCACTGCCAGATTTCAAGCTGCCGGACGGTTTCTCTTGGCTGAGTACATCTACACCATGCGCAAGACGCGCAAGGCGCACGGCGACAAGGTGATCCTTGACGACGTCTCGCTGAACTTCCTGCCCGGCGCGAAGATCGGTGTGCTCGGTCCGAACGGCGCCGGTAAGTCCACCGTCCTCAAGATCATGGCCGGCCTCGAGCAGCCGTCGAACGGTGACGCGTTCCTCTCGCCCGGTTACAGCGTCGGCATCCTGCTGCAGGAGCCCCCGCTGAACGAGGCGAAGAACGTCCTGGAGAACGTGCAGGAGGGTGTCGCCGAGATCAAGGGCAAGCTCGACCGGTTCAACGAGATCGCCGAGCAGATGGCGACCGACTACTCGGACGCGCTGCTGGAGGAGATGGGCAAGCTCCAGGAGGAGCTGGACCACGCGGAGGCGTGGGACCTGGACGCCCAGCTGGAGCAGGCCATGGACGCCCTGGGCTGCCCGCCCGGCGACTGGCCCGTCACCACCCTCTCCGGTGGCGAGAAGCGCCGTGTCGCGCTCTGCAAGCTGCTCCTCGAAGCACCTGACCTGCTGCTCCTCGACGAGCCCACCAACCACCTCGACGCCGAGTCGGTGAACTGGCTGGAGCAGCACCTCGCCCAGTACAAGGGCACCGTTGTGGCCATCACCCACGACCGGTACTTCCTCGACAACGTGGCCGGATGGATCCTGGAGCTCGACCGCGGCCGCGCCATCGGCTACGAGGGCAACTACTCCACGTACCTGGAGACCAAGCAGACCCGCCTCAAGGTCGAGGGCCAGAAGGACGCCAAGCGCGCCAAGCGCCTCAAGGAGGAGCTGGAGTGGGTCCGCTCCAACGCCAAGGGGCGGCAGGCCAAGTCCAAGGCGCGTCTGGCCCGGTACGAGGAGATGGCCGCCGAGGCCGACAAGATGCGGAAGCTGGACTTCGAGGAGATCCAGATCCCGCCGGGCCCGCGTCTGGGCAACGTGGTCGTCGAGGTGAACAACCTCAACAAGGCCTTCGGTGAGAAGGTCCTCATTGACGACCTCTCCTTCACGCTGCCGCGCAACGGCATCGTGGGCGTCATCGGCCCGAACGGCGCGGGCAAGACCACCCTGTTCAAGATGATCCAGGGCCTGGAGGAGCCGGACTCCGGCTCGATCAAGGTCGGCGACACCGTCAAGATCTCCT
This sequence comes from Streptomyces sp. NPDC046862, assembly GCF_040704615.1. NCBI lineage: Bacteria > Bacillati > Actinomycetota > Actinomycetes > Kitasatosporales > Streptomycetaceae > Streptomyces > Streptomyces sp. NPDC046862. The sequence continues at coordinate 43,750 of NZ_JBEYXP010000018.1, forward strand.
ACGTCGACCAGAGCCGCGAGAACATCGACCCCAAGAAGACGCTGTGGGCCGTCGTCTCCGACGAGCTGGACTACATCAACGTCGGCCAGGTCGAGATGCCCTCGCGCGCGTACGTCTCGGCGTTCGGCTTCAAGGGCCCGGACCAGCAGAAGCCGGCCGGGGTGCTCTCCGGCGGTGAGCGCAACCGTCTGAACCTGGCGCTGACCCTGAAGCAGGGCGGCAACCTCCTGCTCCTCGACGAGCCGACCAACGACCTCGACGTGGAGACCCTGTCCTCCCTGGAGAACGCGCTGCTGGAGTTCCCCGGCTGCGCCGTGGTCGTCTCCCACGACCGCTGGTTCCTGGACCGCGTGGCGACGCACATCCTCGCCTACGAGGGCGACTCCAAGTGGTTCTGGTTCGAGGGCAACTTCGAGTCGTACGAGAAGAACAAGATCGAGCGGCTCGGCCCGGACGCGGCTCGTCCGCACCGCGCCACCTACAAGAAGCTGACCCGGGGCTGATCTTGCGGCACATCTACCGCTGCCCGCTGCGCTGGGCGGACATGGACGCGTACGGCCACGTCAACAACGTGGTCTTCCTTCGCTACCTGGAGGAAGCCCGTATCGACTTCCTGTTCCGCCCGGAGAAGGACTTTAAGCAGGGGTCCGTGGTGGCGCGCCATGAGATCGACTACAAGCGGCAGCTGGTCCACCGGCACACGCCGGTGGACATCGAGTTGTGGGTCACCGAGATAAGGGCGGCGTCGTTCACGCTGACCTACGAGGTCAAGGACCCGGACCAGGTCTATGTCCGGGCCTCGACGGTGATAGTGCCGTTCGACTTCGAGGCGCAGCGGCCGCGCCGGATCACCTCCGAGGAGCGGGAGTTCCTGCGGGAGTACATGGACGACGCGGACAAGGCCGTCGCGGCATGACGATGCTTCACCTCTCCGACGACGGGGAGGCGGCGGACCTCGCCGCCTTCCTCGGACGGCTCGTCCACTACGACCGGGCAGCGGCGGTGCGTATCAAAGGCGCCGGGACGACACTCGCGGTGTTCGGGCGACCCCCGTCGTTCGAGGTCCTCGCGATCCGGGCGGTGCGGCTCGCGAAGCCGTACGAGAACGGGCTCGACGTCACGCTCGACGTGACCGTCTCCGCGGGTGAACTCCTCGAGAGCATCGACGAGTCGGCGGCCACCGCGGTGGTGCCGGCCGCCGTCACCGGCCCGCCGTGGGCGGGAGTGCTCCCCCCGCGCGGTGGCTGGCGGGCGGAGCCGGGGCTGCCGGCACCGGACGCGGTACGGGCGATGGTCGGTGCCGCCGTGGCCGAGTTCCGGTCCCGTACTCAGGAGTTGGCGCCGGAGCGACGGACGAGGGCCGAACTCGACCGGATCGGGCGGGAGATCTGGTCCCGGCCGATCGGTGACACCGGCCTTCCCGTGCGGGTCGCGCACGCGGCGCAGTCGCTCGGCTTCCTGCGTCCCGCACGGGCGGCCGAGCGGCCCGGTGAGGAGCCGCTGAAGCTGTTCTCGTCGGGCGCGTGGCTCAGGCTGCGCACACCGTACGGGTCGATCGCCCTGCGCAGGGCGGGACTCGGGGCGCTGGACGTCAGCGTGCGCTGATCACCGGGTGCCATGCGTTCGGGTACTCGGGTGTCCGTGTGCTCCGCTCATGACTCGCTGTCGTCCGGCCACACGCCGATGTGATCACGTTCCAGTTCCAGGGCGACCCGGTCGCGCATACCGAGGGCTTCGGTGTACTCGGCGGGGAGCTGGAGCCGGCCGGCCCGGTCGAGCGTGGCGTACTCGCGGGCGACGACCGCCTCCTGCCCCGTGGCCGCGTCGATCTCGGTGCGGCGCAGGACCTCCGTCGAGGTGCGGCCGTCACGGATGGCGACAGTGCGCCGGACCTCGCCCGCCACGGCCTGGTCGTGAGTGACGATCACGATGGTCGTGCCCAGGTGTTCGTTGGCGGTGCGGAAGGCGGCGAAGATCTGTTCGCCGGTGTGGGAGTCGAGTTCGCCGGTGGGTTCGTCGGCCAGCAGCACCTTCGGGTCGCACGCGAGAGCGACCGCGATCGCCACGCGCTGTTGCTGCCCGCCCGACATCTCGTGGGGGCGGCGTTCGCGGCAGTCGGCGACCTCCAGCAGCTCCAGGAGCTCCAGCGCGCGTTCGGACCGGGCGCGGCGGCGGGTGCGGGAGCCGCCCAACTGAAGTGGCAGGGCCACGTTCTGGGCGGCCGTCAGGTAGGGCAGGAGGTTGCGGGAGGTCTGCTGCCAGACGAAGCCGACGATCTCGCGCCGGTAGCGGAGCCGGTCCTTGGCGGTCATCGTCAGCAGGTCGCGCCCGGCGACACGGGCCGCTCCGGCGGTGGGGGTGTCGAGGCCGGCCAGGATGTTCATCAACGTCGACTTGCCGCTGCCGGACGCGCCCACCAGGGCGAGCAGCTCGCCCTCGCGGACGAGGAGGTCGAGGCCCTGGAGCGCCTGCACCTCGACACCGTCCGTGGAGAAGATCCGGACCAGGCGGTCGCAGGTGATCAGGGCGTCATGGCCGTAGGCGGGGCGGTCGCGACGGGCGGCCGCGCGGTGGGCGAGGTCGGCGAAGGTGGGGCCCGGGGTGGTCATGGGACGGCTCCCTCAGCGGTCATGGGACGGCTCCCTCAGCGGTCGGGGGGTGGCTCGCGTGGCGGTTGTCCGGTGGCTGCCGTGGTGGTTGTCCCGGTGGCTCCGGTGGTGGTTGCCCGAGGGCTTCGGTGCTCGTCGGGTCGAAGAAGGCATGGGTGGGCGTCGGGTCGCAGGGCGGCGGCCCGGTCGGGTGGGCGTCATCGGGGATCGCCCGCTCTCAGCTCCCTGACCGAACTCCGTCTCCCGGTCCACCACGCCTGCGCCGTCGCGACGCCCGTCGTCAGGGTCACGACGGCGAGGGCCGGAACCAGCAGGGACCACGGATCTGCGCGCAGGTGGGTACCGGCCGGCGCGGAGTCGGTCGCCGTCGCGAGGGCGACCGCCGTCAGATCGATGCCCGGGGAGAGGAGGCCGACGACGGCCCAGCCCGTGAGGGCGCCGCCCAGCGCGGCCGGCAGGGCCTGCGGCAGGGACTCCAGGATCAGCAGACGGCGGCCCTGGGCGCGTGTCAGGCCCATGGTGCGCAGGCGGGCCAGGAGAGCGGAGCGTTCGGGGGCGGAGCGGATCAGCGTCAGCAGCAGGGCCAGGGTCGCGTAACCGGCGCCCGCCGCCACCGCCGCCGTGTAGACGCGTTCGGCGCCGGCCTGCAGCGGCGAGTCGACGTAGCGTGCCCGGGCCTCCGACCGCAGGCGGACGTCGGCGTTGTGGCCGGCCAGCTTGCGCAGCGCCGCGCCGTCCAGGTGGGACCCGGTTACCAGCAGCGTGGTCGGGCGGGCGCCTCCGTCGGAGGACTTGGCGAGGCCGGGGACCGCGGAGCGGTCGACCACCAGGAAGTCCGCGCCCGGGGCGGCCGGAGTGGTGTCGCGCACCACGGTGATCCGGAGGGTGACGAGGTTGCCGTCCTCCAGCCGCACGGAGAAGGTCCCGCCTTCGAAGCGCTCGGCGAGGGACGGGGACGCGAGGGCGGGGAGGACGTCCGACCGAGGCGAGCCCGAGCGCTTCAGCGCGTCCGCGGGGAACGCGCCGAGGGTGGTCCGGCGGGCGAGTGACGCGTACGAGTCCGGGGCGACGCCCACCAGCGTCACCGGTTCCGCACCGTCGTCCGGGGTCACGTCGTACGCGATGTTCACCGGGCTGACCTCCCGTACTCCCGGACTCCGGCGGACCTGGCCCGGCAGGGCGTCGGGCAGTGCCCGCGGTGACTCGATGCGGGCGTCCGCACCGGTCGTGGACAGCGCGGCACGGTCGCGCACGTCGGCGATGCCCGCGAGGACAGAGCCACCGAACGCGGCGGTGGTGAGGGCCGTCAGCAGGGCGAGCAGCGGGAGTACCGCGGAGACCGACGTACGGCCGGCGCGGGCCAGCGACAGATACCCGACCGCACCCCGCAGCCGCCCCACACGGCGTGCCAGCCGGCGCAGCGGCAGCGGGTACAGCCGCACCAGCACCAGTGCGGCGATGATCCCCACCAGCACGGGCGCCAGAGAGACCAGTTGGTCGGCAGAGGCACCCGAAGCACCCGACGCGCCCGGAGCCCCGGAGATCTGCGAGTCGGCGGATCCCGACCCGTCCGTCCCTCGTTGCCGCAGCGCCACGACCGCGCCCAGCGCGAGCACCACCAGCGTGACCTCGGCGACCGTGCGGCGCCGTGAGGGGCGTACGGAGGTCAGGTCCTCGCGGGCGCCGTGGACCCGTACGACCGCATGTCGGGCAGCGGCGCGCAGCGGCAGTACGGCGCAGGCGAGGACCGTGACGGTCGCGGCAGCGGCCACCGCGTATGTACGGCGCGGGGTGGGGAGTGCGAGGAGGGCGACCACGAGGCCGACCACGCCGGCGGGAACCGCCACGACCGCCGTCTCGGCCAGCAGCCGTCCCATGACACCGCGCAGGGAGCCGCCGCGGGCGCGCAGCAGGGCGAGTTCCGTACGGCGGCGGTCCGCGGCGAGGCCGCCCGCCATCAGCAGCACCACGGCCGCGACGGTCCCGGTGCCGTAGGCGGCGACGGACACGAGCGGGGCGATGCCGTCGCGCAGGCGCTGGTGGGAGAGGAACACGTCGTCCAGGCCGGTGTTCGCGTCCGTCGCCGGGTCGGTGGTGGCCTGGCGCACCTTCAGCAGTCCGGGCCCCGCCGTGAGCGAGGCGAGGGAGGACGAGAGGCCGGACAGGTCGCGGGCGTTCAACGAGGCGGCGGAAGGGGCGAGTTGCCAGTAGCGCTCGGGGCCCCCTTCCGTGGCCAGCAGGGCGGGTGCCGCGTCCGGAGGCAGGAGCAGGGCGCCCAGCCAGTACGTGTTGGCGCCCGGGAGTGCATCGGGCTTCCGCATCAGGGAGGGGGCGCGCAGCAGGGGTTGTGTCGACCAGTACGCGCCGTCGGGTTCGCGCGGGGCGACGATGCCGGTCACGCGCACGGCCAGGGGTTCCCGCGCGGGAATGATGAGGTGGATCACGGAACCCACCTTGATCCGCAGGCGCTCGGCGGTCTCGGTGGTGACGGCGGCCTCCACGGAGCGGCTGCGGGCGGTGACGGTTCCGGTGGTGCGCGGCAGACGGCCCGTGCGCAGCCGGGCGTGGTCGGCGAGACCGTTCTGCGCGACGAGTGACATCTGGGCGGGCAGCCCGCTGGGCTGCGGCAGCCAACGGTCCGGTGCCTCCGCGGGGGTTGTAGTGCGCACCCCGTAGGACGACTGCGCGCGGTCGACGGCCAGGGGCCGATGGACGGCGGCCAGCACCTGTGCGTACTGCTCGCGCAGCGTGTCCGCGCGAACGGCCGACTCCCACTCCTCCGGCGGGAGTTCGGTCGAGGACTGCTGGGCGTAGAACTGTACGGTCGTCCGCTCGGCGGGGGCCTCGGTGACGGCACTGCGCAGCCCCGCGTCCTCGTACCGGTCCACCGCGCGCGGGAGGGCCGCGGCCAGACAGGAGGTGAGCGCGACCAGCAGGGCCAGCGCGCAGGCCGCTCCGGGTGCGGCCCGCAACCGGGTCCGCACCCAGGGCGCCACGACGGACGACTCGTTGGAAGAGCGAGTACGCACCGGGTCACTCACCCCCCTGGTGCCGCAGCGTGCCGGCCGCGTCGGGGCGCCGTGCCGCGAGGACGGCCGTGACGGCGAGCGGGGCCACCGTCACCGCGGCCAGCAGCAGGACCACGGGGGAGACGGGCAGTTTCACCAGGACCTCGGGCAGCGGACGGGTCGCCTGCGGAGTGAGGACGATCAAGGGGATCACCGCCCGGGTCAGGACCGTGCCGAGGGCGACACCGACCGTCAGGGACAGGGCCACCAGTACGCCCTGTTCGGCGGCGATGAGACGCGCCAGTTGCCGGCGGGGAGTGCCGAGCGCGCGCAGGACCGCGAACTCGTCGGTCCGCTCGCGCAGGGACCCCGCCGTGCTCACCGCGAACCCGACCGCGGCCAGCGCGGCCGCGACGACGGCCGCCGCGGCGAACGCGGCTTCGGGTCCCGCCCCGAACGGGTCGTCCCGCAACTGCTCCGCGATCTCGTCCCGTACGACGACCTGCGAGGGCTCGACATCGGGGCGTGCCCGCACCTGCGAGGCCACTCGCGCGGCCGCGCCCGGCTCCGTCCGCAGCCACCACTCGGTGGGCTGGGCGATGTCCTTGTCCCGGGCGTCCAGCACACGGTTCACGGACCGCAGATCGACCAGCAGCGCCCCGCCGTCGCTGTCGTCGTCCTCCTCGGTCGTCGGCAGCGCCCTTACGCTCCGCACGATCCGTACCGGTACTTTCGCGTCCCCGAAGGCGACGTCCATCCGCTGCCCGGTCCCCGAGAGCCCGGCCGACGCGAGGAACCGGTCGGTGGCGATGCCCGTCACCTCGGACGCCGAGGGTTGTGTCACCCGCAGGCGGACCGTGAACGTCTCGGGCTGTGAGGAGAAGTCGCGGGGCACGTAGCCGGTGCCGTAGCGGACCGTGAGGGAGCCCGGTGGCGACTCCTCCCTGTGCGGGGTCGTCGGCAGCGTGGAGTCGTCCGGTGCCGGCGACAGGCTGTCGGACCGCGCCGTGAGCGTCCAGGAGGTGGGCAGCGGCAGCGGTCCTTCCGGTCCGTCGGCGGGCACGGCGCTCACCTTCTCCAGGGACAGGCGGTGTTGTTCGGGGCTGCCGACCGGTTGCTCCATGGTCAGCCGCACGTCGGTGAGCGTCAGGGGCTCGGCCGCCCGGCCCGTCGGGGCCTCGGCCGCGCGAGCGAGGTCCAGCGTGAGGAAATGGAGCCGTCCGTCGGCGGCCAGCCGGCCGACGGGGAGCCGGTACGGCACGTCGCGGCGGTCCTGCAGGGTGACCGTCACGTCCGCCGTGGTGCTCTCGCCGCCCTCGTCGGTGCCCGCCGCGTCGTCTCCACCACCGCCAGTGTCCGCCTCGTTGTCGCCCCGGTCGCTGCGGAGCCGCAGGGCCAGGCGGAGCTCCGTCGCGCCCGTGGGCAGCCGTGCGCCCGCCGTCTTCCCTTTCGGGGGGAGGTCCGCCAGCAGGGGCCGTACCGGCTCGGCGGCCAGGTCGCGTCGCAGCAGAAGTCCGTCGGCGGCGGAGGCCGTGTCCAGGGCCAGGACGGTCGCCGTCCGGTCGCCGGACAGCGGCAGGGTCGTGCGGACGGCGGGAGCGGAGGAGCGCACGCCGTCGACGGCCGCGTAGCGCCCGGAGCCACCGAGGCCGCTCGCGCTGCTCGTGACGACACGGACGTCCGTACCGGCCCGGAAGTCGGCCTGGTCGTCCTGCGAACGGTTCCAGGAGGCGCCCTCGCCGATCGCCAGCATCCCCAGGGCGACCGTGAGAACGAGGAGCAGCACCGCGCCGGCACCGCGCGACGGGCGGCGGCTGAACTGCCAGCCGGCCAGGGCACTCGGCAGCCCCCGGCCGGCCGCCGCGCGGCGCTCGGCGAGCCGGGCCACGAGCGGCAGCAGCCGCAGGGTGAGGACGGTACCGGCGAGCAGGGCGAGGGCGGGGGCCGTGACCAGGAGCGGGTCGATGCCGAGGGCGCCCGTGCCATCGCCGGTGCCGACGGCGCTGAGGGCACCGGTGCTGCGGCGGTCCAACTGCCAGTACGCGACCCCGGCGACGAGCAGCAGGCCGACGTCGGCTCCGGCGCGCACCGGAGCGGGCAGCGCGCGGGCCCGCCGCACCGTGAAGGCACCGGAGGTCAGCGTCGGCGCCGCCACCGCGAGCGCGCATCCCAGCGACACCGCCGCCGCGACCAGCCACACCTCCGCGCGCGCGCCGGAGGAGTCCAGGCGCAGCCCGATCCGCGCCAGCGCTCCCTGCTCGGCGAGCAGCCGTGTCAACGGCCCGGCGAGCAGCGGCGCGCAGATCGCCGCGGGCACCGCGAGCAGCAGCGCCTCAAGGGCGGCGAGCCCCGCGATCCGGCGGGGCGAGCCGCCGCGCGCCCTGAGCAGCCGAGTCTCTCCCGCCCGTTCGGCGCTCAGCAGCCGGGCCACCAGGAACAGCGCGTACGCCGAGAGGAGGCCGAGCAGCAGCGCCACGATCAGCAGGGTCGAGCGGGAGACGAGGAGGGAGCGTTCGACGTCGTCCAGGATTTCGGGCAGTGAGGTCGTCGCGGCCGTGGTGCCGCTCAGCGCGTCGGACTTGCGCAACGCGGCGGTGCCGTCACGGGCCGCCTGCCGCAGCGCGCCGATCCGGTCCGTCGTCAGCGTGGAGAAGTCGGCGGAGACGAGCCAGGCGGACTCCCCGCTGCTCACCTGGTCGCCCAGGAGCACGGACGGGTCGGTGAGCAGGGGGCCGTACGTCGTGAAGGACAGCTTGTGGACACCACGGCCGCGGAGGTCGTCCACCTGCCAGTACGGGGCGGTGATCCGCTCGGGCCGGTACAGGCCGGTGATCAGGACGCGCACGTCGGGGCCGCGGAAGCGGTCGGTGAGGGTGAGGCGGGCGCCCGGTCTCAGCCCGAGCGGCTCGGCGGCGGTCTGCGGCAGGGCCACCTCGATCCGGCTGCCGCCACCGCTGCTGCCACCGCTGCCGACACCGCGCGGCGGGCGTCCCTCGGTGAATCGCACCTGGGTGCGGTCCAGGGCCGCGAAGTGGGTGAGATCGGGGTTGCCCGAGCGTGCGGCGGGCGGCTGGAGGGAGCGTGGGAGGGCGTACGGGCCGGATCGCTGAAGCGTGCGCACGGTCACCGGCATGCCGTCGAAGGTCCGTCGGGCGCCTTCCCGTACGGCGCGGTCGGCGGCCGCGCGCCGGTTCGCGGACGGGGTGTCCGCCTTGACGATCATGGCGGTGTCGACGGCGTTCCCGGGGTCGGCGAGTGAGTGGCGCAGGGCCGCGTCGCCGATCGCGCCCGAGTACGCGGTGAGGGTCGTCGGCACCGCTGTGGTCAGCAGAACGGTGAGCAACGCGGCGGCGAGCAGCAGTCGATGTGCCCGCGCGCGCAGTAACACGAACCCCGTCACTCGGCCCCCCCGTCAGCCGCCCCCGCCCCCGCCTCCGGGGTCACCCGGAGATCTCCGGGTGATGCTGTCAGACGACGGTGACCGCGGGTAAGCGCTTGTGGGTCGGACTTGACCGGATTGTGACCGGAATTCGGTGCCGAGCGGTCGGAATGCGTACGTCCGGAATGCGCGCAACCGGAATGTGTATATCCGGAAGCGTGCGTCCGGAGGGAGGGGCGACCTCAGCCCGCGGTGTTCACCATCGAAGCCGCCGCGTACGTGAGGTAGTTCCACAGCGTGCGCTCGTGCTCCTCGGAGAGGCCGAGCTCGTCGACGGCGGCCCGCATGTGCTTCAGCCAGGCGTCGTGCGCGGCCCGGTCGACGGTGAACGGGGCGTGACGCATCCGGAGGCGGGGGTGCCCGCGGTTCTCGCTGTACGTGGTGGGGCCGCCCCAGTACTGGATGAGGAACAGCGTCAGGCGCTCCTCGGCCGGGCCCAGGTCCTCCTCCGGGTACATGGGCCGCAGCAGCGGGTCCTCGGCGACGCCCTCGTAGAAGCGGCGCACGAGCCGCCGGAAGGTCTCCTCGCCGCCGACCTGCTCGTAGAAGGTCTGCTCCTGAAGCGTGCCGCGCCGAATCTCATTCACGCACCCATGGTCTCAGACGGGGGGACGGAGGACTCAAGGCCTAGGACCGCGGACGAATGGCGCATTGCGGAACGTCCCGCCGGGGTGCTCGCCTCGGCGCCGATCAGGCAGCACAGTGGATATATGGGCACACATGCGCTCGACCGGGACCTGGGCGACCTCGCCGCGGAGGCCAGGGCGGCCATGGTGCGCGAGATCGGCGCGAGCGGGGCCTTCGACGCCGACCCGGTGTGGCGGGAGGTGTTCGGGGCCGTTCCGCGCCACCTCTTCGTGCCGTACTACTACGTGGGCGGGCCCGCCCCCACGAGGGCAGGGAACCAGGGCGGGAACGGCCCGGTCGGCGGCGGGCGGGTCGGCAGCGGCCCGGGTGGGAACGGCTCGGGTGGGAACGGCTCGGGTGGGAACGGCTACGAGCGGCTCTGGGGGGAGGAGCGCGATCCGAGACGTCGTGAGCGCTGGCTGCGCGGCGCGTACACCGACGTTCCCCTCGCCACCCGCCTGCGCGACGGGGAGTTGATCTCCTCCAGCAGCCAGCCCTCGCTGATGGCGAACATGCTGACCGAGCTGGAGGTGGAGGACGGCAACCGCGTCCTGGAGATCGGCGCCGGCACCGGCTACAACGCGGCTCTGCTCGCGCACCGCCTCGGGGACGACCTGGTCACCACGGTGGATCTGGACCCCGACATCACCGAGGGGGCGCGCAGACACCTGGCAGCCGCCGGGTACCACCCGACCGTCGTCACGGGCGACGGCGCACGCGGGGCGCCCGAACGCGCCCCGTACGACCGGATCATCGCCACCTGCACGCTGCCCTCGATCCCGCGTGCCTGGCTCGCCCAGTGCGCACCCGGCGCCCGTATCCTCACGCCGCTGGCCACGGGCCTGGTCGGGCTGCGGGTGCGGGACGCCGAGTACGCCGAGGGGCGCTTCCTGCACACGCCCGCGTACTTCGTGCCGTTGCGCGGCGACCGGGGAGGCCGGGAGCGAATGCATCCCCATGTGGGCGGGCTGCCGGGCCGGGCCAGGGATCACGAGCTCTTCCGGTTCCTCGTGAGCCTGAGTGCGGGCAGTCTCGACCCGCACGAGGCGCTCGCGCTCTGGGACCGCGAGGGGCAACCGGAGCGCGACCGGTACGGGATCACGGTCAGCGCCGACCGTGCGTGGGCGTGGCTGGACGATCCGGAGGGGCCGTACGCCTGGCCCCTTCCGTGAACCGTGAACCGTCCGGCCGGGCCGTGAACCGCGCTCCGGCTCAGCCGCGCCGGATGGTGATCGTCGTCCAGGCCCCCACGTGCACCCGGTCCCCGTCCTGCAGGGGTACTGGGACGAACGGCTGGATGGGCTCCTCGGAGCCGTTGACCGTGGTGCCGTTCGTGGAGTTCTGGTCGACGACCGCCCAGCTGCCGTCCGGCTGCTGCACCAGCACCGCGTGCTGGTGCGAGACCCCCGGGTCCTCCGGCGGCACCGACAGATCGATGTCGGGGGTGTCACCGGTGGAGTGGCGGCGGCGGCCGATGGTCAGCTGGTTGCCGACGAGGGTGCGCTGCTGCTCCGGGGAGTACGCGGGTAGGTTGAGCCCCGCGGCCTCGGGGCCGGAGCGCTGCATCATCGACATGAAGTAGTCGCGGTCCGGGCCGATCGTCGCCGTCCAGGTCGCCGGCTGTTGCGAATACGCGGGACCGGGCGGAGCCTGGGTGGCGCCCGGCTGCGGGTATCCGTAGCCGCCGGGAGCCCCCGGTCCACCGGCTCCGGGAGGAGCGCCGGGGCCGGACGTCGGCGGGGAGATCACCCAGTCGTCCTCCCCGCCCCCGAAGGACGGGCCGCCGGGCTGGGGACCGCCGGGCCCGCCGGGACCGGGCGCACCGGGCTGCCCCGTCTCGCGCGGGAAGGTGGGCGGAGCGGGCGGCCCCGCCTGCTGGAACGCCTGCGGCAGACCACCGCCCGGACCGGGGCCGCCCGGACCGGGGCCGCCCGGACCGGGGCCACCGAAGCCTCCGGGACCTCCATGACCTCCAGGACCGGCCGGTCCGCCAGGTCCGCCAGGTCCACCGGGGCCCCCGGGTCCAGGAGGTCCACCCAGGCCGCCGGGCGCGGTCCCGGGCGGCGGGGCCTGACGCGACGGATCGCCGCCGAAGCCACCCGGCCCGGAGGGCTCGCTGCCGAAGGGCGGCCCCGGCGGAATGGGCTCCGCGGGCCGGTTCACCTGAGAGGGTCGCGAGCTCTGGTAGTCGTACGAGTCACCGCCGCCGAAGGACGGCCCCGGCCCGGGCGGCTGCTGGAACCGGAGCGCAGGGTTCGGCCCACCGGAACCGCCGGGTCCACCAGGACCGCCGGGAGCACCAGGCCCACCAGGCCCACCAGGCCCACCGAGTCCGGTCGGCCCGCCAGGTCCAGCCGGCCCACCGGGCCCACCGGGTCCGCCGGGCCCGTCGAACGGGGAGGGTCCACCGGGTCCACCAGGCCCGTCGAACGGGGAGGGTCCACCGGGTCCACCAGGCCCGTCGAACGGGGAGGGTCCACCGGGTCCACCAGGCCCGTCGAACGGGGAGGGTCCACCGGGACCACCAGGCCCCCCGAAGGGGGAGGGCCCGCCAGGCCCGCCGGGACCACCAGGCCCACCAGGGCCCGACGGCCGGGGCGCGGCCGGGGTGTACGTGGTGGCCGTGTTCGTCAGGAAGTTCCACCGGCACTCCTCGCAGAAGGGCGCGCCGCCCTCACGGGGCGTACGGCACTGCGGGCAGAGCTCCGGTGTGTGCTGCTGGGGTACGGCGGACGGATACGGGCTTCCGGGCTGACCGCCCCCACCCGGAGGTGGGGGAGGGGAGCCGGGCGGCGGATAGCCGTAGCCGGCGGCCGGCGGCGGGGGCGGAGGTGGCGGGGGCACGGCACCGGCCATGCGGTGACCGCAGACCTCGCACCAGTCGTCGGAACCCGACTGGTGTCCGTTCGGGCAGGTCGGCATGTCGGCGCGTCCCCCTTTCCTTTCCGGCCGTCCGGGCCGGGTTTCTCGGCCACGATGGGCCAGTGTGACCGATTTTCTCCGATCCCCGGGGCGGGGTCGGCCTCGCTATTTCTTTACACGAACAGTCTTGGTGGACCGTGTCTCGAGAGTCATCTCGTCGGCTTCCGCGACCTTCGCCTTCAGTCGCACAGTACCTGCCGCCGCATCCACGACGTCCACCACCTTCGCAAGCAGTTTCGCAGTATCGGCGTTCCCCGACTCGCTCGCGAGCTGAACGGCCCGGCCCAGTTTCGCTGTTGCTCCGTCCATATCCCCCGATTTGCGTGCGTCCAGTCCCTGTTGGATGACTTGTGCCAGTTCGGCCTGGCCCGTGTAGTGCGCGACCTGGGGGTTGATGGAGGTCGAGGCCACCATGTCGTCCGTCCACACGGCCCGTACGAGACCCTGCGCGCCCAGGTTCTGCACGGTTCCGTCGGGTTGCGGGATCACCAGGGAGACGCGGGCGGCCAGCATCTCCTGGCCGAGTCCGGCGGCGGGCACCTCCACACACACGTGGTAGTCGCGCGACTCGTCGCCCCAGGAACCGGTCGGGTAGTCCCCGGCGCGAGGGCCCGCCTCGGTGCGGCGGCCGGTCAGGTCCTCGACCGTGGGGGCCACCTGCTTCACGAACTTGATCTCGGTCCCCAGGGGCGTCCACAGCCGCAGCGCCACGTCCGCGACCTCCTTGCCCATGGCCGTCTCCATCATCTGCGCGAAGTCGGCGGCGAGGCCGGCGGGGTCGGCGACGATGTCGGCTGTGCCGAGCAGCGCGGACGCGATCGCTGTGACCTCCTTCACCTCCCAGTCGGTGCCCACACCCCTCGCGTCACAGGTGTAGCGCCCGGCCGACGCGTCGAGGGCGGCGCGCAGGTCCTCCGGGGACTCGTGCTCGTTGCGGCCGTCGGTGAGCAGGATGCCGTGCCGGATGGCGACGTCCGCCGAGGCGAGCAGACGGTCGGCGAGCTTCAGCCAGGTGCCGATCGCGGTGCCACCGCCCGCGCTCAGCTTGCGCAGGGCCTGCTTGGCCTGGTCGCGGGTGGCGGCGTCGGCGATCGCGAGGCGTCCGCCGCCCGGGTAGACCTCCTTGGCGACGTGCGTGCCGCCGATCACCGCGAAGTGCACACCGTCGCGCAGCGCGTCGATCGCGGCGGCCGTCGCGTCCCGCGCCCCGCGCATCTTCGTCGGCGGGTAGTCCATCGAGCCCGAGCAGTCGACCATGATCGCCACAGCCGCGGAGGGACCCTGTCCCGGCGAGTACAGGTGCGGGGCGGCGACGGCGCTGCCGACGGTGCCGCCGCCGGTCGAACTCACCGTCACGATGGCGTTGACCTCGCGGCCGCCCTCCGGCAGGTACTCGTTCTGGTACACGTCCACCGAGAACTGCGGCACGTTCGACTTCGAGAAATTGGCCATGCGCTTTTCGCTCCCCCTAAGACCCCCACGACTCGTGGGGCGATGACTGTGCCTGCGGATACGGACCGGTCCCCTCCGGCCCGCCCGGCCGACCCCGTCGATCGGCCGTAACCCCGGCCGCTCCCACACGGCCGTAACCCCGGCCGCTCCCACACGGCCGTAACCCCGGCCGCTCCCAGACGGCCGTTCCCTGGCCGCTCCCACACGGCCGTGACGGCGTCCGCGCGCGTGGGCGCCCTCAGGCCGATCCTGCCCCCTGGGGCGGGGCCGGGAACGGGAGGACGGCCACTGTTACGTTGTCGTGGCCCCCGCCGTCGAGGGCGTGGCCCACCAGAACCTGGGCGGCGTGCAGTGGGCGCTGTGCGGCGTCGAGGGGGACGACCTCGGCCATCTCCTCGGCGCTCTCCGCGTAGTTCCACAGCCCGTCGGTGCACACCACCACTACACCCGGGCGGTCGGGTTTGAAGGAAGCGGTGTGCGGCTCCAGTTCGTACGCGTCCGCGCCGAGCCAGCCCGTGATGGCGTGGGCACGGTGATCGGCGTACGCCTCGGCCTCGCTCATCAGTCCCGCGGCCACCATCTGCGCGGCCCAGGAGTCGTCCTCGGTCAGCCGGGCCGGGGGTGTGCTGCGGTCCGCGGGGACCCAGTAGGCGCGGCTGTCGCCGACCCAGCCCACGACCAGCAGGGTGGAGGTGACGACGGCGCTGACCAGCGTGCACGCCGGCGCGTTCTGGTGCGGAGCGTGCTCCTGGGCCGTCTCGGGCTCCTCGGCCAGGGAGTTGACGGCGTTCGAGGCGGCGACGATCGCGTCGTGCAGGGCCTGCTGCGGGTGTGTGCCGCGCGGCAGCGTCTCCATCAGCGCCTCGCTCGCGGCGCGGGACGCGGCCAGTGAGGCGTCGTCGGGGCGGGTCGCGGACGACACGCCGTCGCACACGATCGCGACGACCGCGGGCGTGCCGTCGGTCAGGGCGGTGGAGGACACCGCGAACGCGTCCTCGTTGCGGTGGTGGCGCAGCCCCCGGTCGCTGACCGCGGCCACGGCTCCCAACTCCTGCTCCATGTGGTCGCGTTCACGGGGCTGGGCGTGGCCGCAGTTCTCGCAGTAGCCGTCCCGGTCGACCTGTCCCGCCCGGCACGCCACGCAGGTCTTCGTGCCCGCGGGGGGAGTCGAGAGGTCCGCGGTACGGGGGTCGACGGGCTGGGGCGCCGCCAGGTGGTAGTCCCCCGCGTCGGCGGAGTGCGAGGACGGCGAGGACGCCGAAGAGGGTGCGGAAGGCGAAGAAGGCGAAGAAGGCGCGGAAGGCGAGGCGGACTCGGTGGGCCGGTCGAACCGCACCCCACGCGCCGAACGCTCGGCCTCACCCGACTGCGGCCCCTGCGGCCCTTGCGGCTCCTGCGCCCCCTGGTGCCCTTGCGGTCCCTGTGGCCCTTGCTGTCCCTGCGATCCCTGGGCGCGCGCCACGCTCTCGCTCAACTGCTGTCCTTGTGCCTGTGGTTCGGCGCCGCTCAACTGCTGTCCCTGTACGTGTGGTTCGGCGCCGCCCGGCTGCGGCCCCTGTGGGTGCGGCTCGGCCGCGTTCGACTGCTGCCCCTGGGCGTGCAGTTCGGAACCTCCCGAGTCCGTTCCATGGATGTCGCTGGGCAGATGCGCCGGTGCCGGCACGCCGGAGCTGCCGGCGTGGGGGGCGACCGGCCAGTCCACCGGCGCGGCCCCGGGCGACGGGGGTGGTGCCGTCCCGTTCATGGTGATCGTGGGGGAGTCCTGCGGCGGTGCGGGGACCACCGACAGGTCGTACCCGCACGCACCGCAGAAGCGGTCACCCGATTCGAGAGGCCACTCGCAGCTCGGGCAGGCGGCCAGTTGGGGCATCTGCGACATCAACTACACCCACGTCCGGGGGCGGTAACGGTTGGCACGTTCCACCAGGTCGATCCTCTCCTCGCCGCCCTGCGCGAGCCGGGCCAGCGTGCGGTACGAGCGCTCCAGGCCGAAGCGGAGGCCGCGCTCGTCCAGCGCGCTCCCGAGCAGCACACGCCCGCCGCCCGCTGGTGGTGCTGAACCCTGGCTACCGGAGAGTACCCAGTCCAGCGCGCAGCCGAGGACCTCTGTGGACAACTGCTCGCGGCGCACGGCGTCCAGACCGTATCCGCCGAGGGCTTCCACTTGGCCCGCGGCCGCGGTGAGATCGTCGAGGAGCTGCGATCCGGTGGTCTCGTTCGTACGGTGACGCAGACGCGCCCGTACGGCGGCGACGCGGGCCGCCGTGTAGTGGATCGACGCCTCGGGGACGGACTCGAGTGTCCGCACGGCGGCGCTCCGGTCGCCGGCCGCGAGCTGCACCCGGGCGAGCCCGAAGGCACTGCTCACATAGCTGGGGTCGGTCGACCACACCAGACGGTAGTACTCGGCCGCGTTGTCCAGCTGCCCGAGGACCTCCGCGCACAGACCGAGGGCCAGCTTCGGCGCGGGCTCTCCGGGGAACGCGTCGTATATGGCGTCGAACGCCAGCGCCGCGCTCTCGTGGTCGCCCGTCGCGAGCGCCGCCACTCCCCGGTACCAGACCACCCTCCAGTCGTCCGGGTGGTCCCGCTCCAGGGCGTCCAGCGTGCCGACCGCACCGGCGAACCCACCCATCTCCAGCCGGGCCCGCAACTCCCGCAGCCGCAGCTCCAGCGAGCCGGTGGGCGCCGCGTGCAGCGCGGTGATCAGCTCCGCGGGCGCCGAGGCGATGAGCCCGGCGAGGAACCCGGCGTTGGGGTCACCGGGGTCGATCCGGGGGACGGGCAGCGCGAGCGCCGCGGCGGCCGTGTCGAGCTGCCTGACCAGGATGGCCGCGGCGCTCGGCGGCGGCAGCGGCAAGGGCTGAACACCCTGCGCCCCCTTCGACGCCGTCCCGCCCAGTGCCGTCCCACGCGATGGTGCCGTTCCGCCCGTGCCCGTCCCGCCCGGTGCCGTGCCGCCCGGGGCCGCCACCGCGAAGGCGCCCTTCCTCCCGCGCACGCGCACCGGAGCGACCCGCACCCCCAGCCGTGACACGTCCCCGTCCAGCTCGCCGAACAACTCCGTGTCCGTGACCTTGGTCTCGGGCCCGAACAGAGTCGACAGCGCCGGCCGCGCCCGCCCCGTCTGCAGGGACACGACCTCGCGCAGCACGCCCGTGAGCTGCTCGGCCATCTCCTGCGCGGAGGCGAAGCGGCGGGCCGGATCGGGGTCGGTGGCACGCACCAGCAGCCGGTAGAACGACTCGTACTGGCGGAAGACCTCGATGTGGTCCGGGTCGGGCAGGGAGTCCACGAACACGTTCGTGTAGCCCTGGAAGTCGAAGGTGAGGACGGCGAGCGTGCGGGCGACCGTGTACAGGTCCGAGGCCACCGAGGGCCCCACGTCCGCGACCTCCGGCGCCTGGTAGCCGACCGTGCCGTAGATGGCCGACTCCTCGTCGTCCATCCTGCGCACCGCGCCCATGTCGATCAGCTTGAGCTGGTCCTCGGTCTGGATCGCGTTGTCGACCTTGAAGTCGCAGTACAGCAGGTTGCGGCTGTGCAGGTGACCGAGGGCCTCCAGCGCCTCGATGCCGTACGCGCAGGCCTGCTCCACCGGCAGCGGGTCGCGCTTCCCGGCGGGCGTGCGGCGGCCGTTGGCGATCTCCTTCAGCGACTTGCCGCCGACGTACTCCATGACGATGTACCCGTCCAGCGAGCCGGTGCGCTGGTCGAGGTGCTCGACGAAGTTGTAGATGCGGACGATGTTGGAGTGCTCGATCTCGGCGAGGAAGCGGCGCTCGGAGATCGCGGCGGCCATCGCGTCCTGGTCACCGGTGTCCAGCAGGCCCTTCAGCACGACCCACCGGTCCGACACCGCACGGTCGACGGCCAGGTAGATCCAGCCGAGACCGCCGTGCGCGAGGCAGCCCGCGACCTCGTACTGGCCGTGCACGACGTCGCCGGCCTTCAGCTTCGGGACGAACGAGTAGGGGTGGCCGCACTTGGTGCAGAAACCCTCCACACGCCCCGGCCGTTCGCCGCGCGCCCGCCCCACCGGCGCCCCGCAGTCCGAGCGCGAGCAGAACCGCTTGCGCTCGGGCACCTCGGGGTTGTCCAGGACCATCGCGCGCGGGTCGGGCCGCGGCACCTGCGGGACCTGCACCAGACCGGCGCCCAGGCGGGCCCGCCCGGAGGAACCGGCGGACGAACCGGAGCTGCGCACCGACACCGAGCGGCCCGTCGACTTGCCCGACAGGGAACGCGAGAGCCGGCCGGAGACCGAGCGCCGGGACTGCGAGGACCGCGAGGACGTCCGCGAGCTGGTGCGGGAACTGCCGCTCGACCCGCTGGACCGGCTCGACCGGCTCGATCCGCGGGAGCCCTTGCCGCCGACGCCTCCGGCGGTGATCCCCGTCGCCGGTGAGCTCACCATGCCGTTCGCCGCGACGACCGGCGCCAGACCGCACGTGTCGCAGTACAGCTCGCCGTCGCCCATGTCCTCGTACGAACCCGAGCAGTCGGGCCGCTGGCACGCCTGCTGCTCACTCATAGCGCATCACCCATACCGCATCACCTCTGTCGCTCACGCGCCCGGCCCCCTCCGGTCCTGTGGCTGACTCGCCCCGCCCTGCCCCGGCACACCGCTGCCGAGCAGCTCCGCGGCCGCGTGCTGGTAGCGGAGCACCGCCTGTTCGGCGACCCGCAGGTCGCAGGGCGCGCTCCACAGCATGCGGCGGGCCGCGTCGTACCGCTCGATGAGGAAAGGGTCCTCCGCGAGGCCGTGCCGTGCGACCTTCGCCCGGTACGCGTCGAGGCGGCCCCGCAACTCGGCGCGGACCGCCAGCGGCGCGGTGACCGCGGTCAACGACTCGCGGGCACGCAGCAGTTCGTCCTCCGCCTTCTGCTCAAGGGACTCCAGGAGCGGGGACAGACGGTGCCACTGGGCGCGTCTGCGGTAGTCGGCGGCCGTCGCGAGCTGCTCCTGCAGCACGGTCGGCGGGCCGCTGACCACGGGCACCTCCGTCGCGGCGATCTTCGCGAGCACCTCACCGCGCGCGCTGCGTGCCTCGGCGAGCGTACGGTCCGCGCGGCTGAGCACGTCCCGGAGCTTCACCAGCCGCGCCTCCGCATCCTGACGGACCGTCAGTACGGCGTCGATCTCGCGCCGCACGTCCTCCAGGGCGCGCGCCTCACGGTCGTACGTCGAGGTGTCCGGGCGGCCGCCGCCGGGGGCCGAACTGCCCTGCGTGGGAGACCAGTAGGCCAGCGGGTCGGACACCACCCGCTCGCGCAGGGAGGTCAGCGTGCGGGTGATCCGCTCCAGGTCGTCGCCCGCCGGGTGCTCGCCGGGGCGGACGCCCACGGAGTGCGCGAGCTGGCGGGTGCGCTGCAACTCGGCGGCCAGTAAATCGATCCGGGCGGGCAGTGCCGACCAGACCGCGTCGGCGGCGACCACCATGTCCAGCGAGGTCGCGTACAGCTCGTTCATCCGCTCCACGAGCTCGGCCAGCGTGAACTGCTCGCTCAGCCTGCCCGGCCCGGTCAGCGTCGGCACGTTGGCCGCCGCCGCGGTGCTGCCCGCGACCGTGACGCACTGGCCGCGCAGCAACTCGGTCAGCTCGACCAGGTCCTCACGGCTCGACCAGCGGCGGCGGGAGCGGATCTCGCGGGCGGAACGCAGGGCGTCCGTGTACGCGTCGAAGTACGCCCACAGCAGCGTGATCGACGCCTCGGCGGCCGTCCAGCGCTCCTTGGTGGTGCCCGTGAGCTCGGCGCCTTCGAGGAGTCTGCGGCCCGCGTGGTCCTGCAGGGCGAGGAGCGAGGTCTCGATCGCCTCGTGCTCCGCGCCGAGCCGCGCCAGCGCACGGTCCACCTCGTCCCGGTCCATCACCGGCCCGGTGGATCCCGTGACGCCCATCGATCACCTCTCGCTCCGTCGTCCCCGCGCACACGGCGCTCGGGCAACGCTCCAGTCGTATCAGGTCGGTTGTTCGGCTTGGGATTCTGGTCTTTTCGGACTTACGGTTCACGGTCCGTCTGTTCGGGCCGGCGCCGCTGTGCCGGGTCGTCGGTCACCTGTGGTCGGGCGTCGGCGGCCGCGACTTCGCCGGGTCCTTCCCGAGGGTGGGGGCCAGCCACTTGTCGTACGACTGCTGCCAGCCGCTGTCGCGGTAGTCCTCCAGGACCTGGTTGACCCGGCGTACCAGATCCTGCGCGTCCTTCTTCATCGCCACGCCGTAGTAGTCGGTCGTGAAGGGCCTGCCCTTGAGCGCGACCGTCGGGTCCTGCGCGGCCTGGCTCGCGGCGAGCGCGCCGTCCGTGACGACGGCGTCGACCTCGCCGAGCTGGAGCCTTACCAGGCAGTCGAGTTGGTTGGGGACGGTGGTGGATATGTCGGCGGAGGAGACGAGGTCGCCGTGCTCCTGGTCCGCCTTCAGCTTCTCGTACGCGGTGGAGGTGGCCGCCGTGCAGATCTTCTTCCTCGCCAGCGAGTCGTCGTATCCGTCGATCGAGGAGGACCTGGGGGCGAGGACCTGCTGGCCGGTCGTGAAGTAGGGGGCGGAGAACGCGACGTCCTTCAGGCGCTGGCAGCTGATCGTCATGGTGCGGACCACCATGTCCACCTGCCCATTCTTGATCGCGGGAATGCGCTGGTTCGTGGGTACGGCCTTGAAGCGGATGTTCTTCTTCGGGTCGCCGCCGACGATCTCGTCGGCGATGCGGTGCGCGAGGTCGATGTCGAAGCCTTCGAGATCCGCGCTGTCGCTCTCGCTGTTGGGATCGCGATAGCCCCAGCGGTAGCTGTTCTGGTCGACGCCGACGACCAGGTAGCCGCGCTTCTTGATGGCCGCGACCGTCCTGCCGCCCTCGTCGGAGGACGGCCCCGGGCTCTGCTTCCAGGCGTCGGCGTCCTTGCAGTCGTCCGCCTTCGCGTACGTGCCCCGGGTCAGGCCCTGACCGCCGGTGCCCGCACTGCCGTCGAGGGGCGCGTCACGCAGCGGCAGCAGCACGAAGGTCGCGGTGAGGGCGCAGGCGACCCCCATCGCGCCCACTCCGCCCCAGCCCCTCAGGCCGGCCCTCAGCCGTCGTGCCGCACTCATCACCGCGCCTCCCTCCACCGCCCTCATCACCGGTACTCCGACAGCCTGCGCCCGATGCCGAGCACGGCGCCCGCGGCACCCAGCACGGCGAGCAGGGCGGCGCCCAGGGGGAGCCCGCTCATCGCGTCCCTGCCGTCCCCGGCGGCCAGCTTGAACTCGGTCTCCTCGTGCCCGAGCGCCTTCTCCAGGTTCTTCACGACGCTGTCGAAGCACTCACCCGTCGGCTCGTCCTTCTTGGAGCCGATGATCTTGCTGAGGGCGGCCTGGTAGTCGCCGTCGTTGTCGGACTCGCGGGCCTGGTCATGGCGTTCGAGCCAGACCTTCATGTTGCCGGTGGCGGCCTTCACGGGCCGCTCGCCCGACTGGTCGTCGGCGATGTCCTCGGCCTTCGCCAGATACGACGAGAGCTTGTTCATGTCGAGCTTGAAGTCGCTGTCGAACTTGTCGTCGCCGCTCTCGGTGGTCTCCGCGCCCCGGCTGACCAGCGTCAGGTTCTCGTTGCCGCGCGCCTTGAGGGAGGCGATCCGGGCGTCGTTCAGCACGTTCACCGAGACCACCCCGTTGTCGTACGAGGCGAGGAGCTCCGAGCGGGCGACGGTGTGGCCGACGACGAGCCACAGCAGGACCAGGGTGGAGGCGGCGGTGGCGCCGGCCAGGCCGTGGTTCAGCACCCGGTTCGTGCGGTGGTAGTTGCGGCGCTGGGCCCACACGAGGGCGCCGAGAGCGAGGACGCCGAGGCCGATCGCGGCCCACGGGTAGGCGGTCGCGCTGTCGTAGTCGTCGCTCAGGCGCCGGTTCTCGTTGTTGTAGAGACGCTCGGCCCTCGGGAGCATGTCGTCCTGCATCTTCTGGTTCGCGTACCGCAGGTAGGCGCCGCCCAGCGGGTAGCCCTGCCGGTTGTTCGCGCGGGCCCGCTCGACGAGGCCCTTGTACTCGGGCAGCAGTGTGTTGAGCTCGGCGATGGTCTTCGCGGAGGAGGAGCCCGGGTCGGAGGCGGCGGCCGCGCCCGCCAGGCCGTCGGCGGCTTCCTCGATGTCCTTCTCGTACCGGGTGCGGGAGGCGGGGGTCTCCTGGCCGCCGGCGAGGAAGCCGCTGGAGGCCGCCGTGTTGGCGTCGGCGAGGGCGCGGTAGACATTGGCCGCGGCGGCGCTCAGGGGCTGGCTGCTGTGGAGCACGTCGTCGGCGGCGGCCGAGCGGTCCGACATCTGCCAGGCGGTGACGGCGCCGAACGCGACGACCAGGAGGGCGAGGGCCGCCCCGATGATCCGCAGCCGGCCCGGCTCGGTCGTCGCGGCCGCGCGCAGCTCGTCGACGCCCTCCATGAACGCCGTGCGGCGCGGTGGGCCCGCCTCCGGCGCCGCGGCCGCCGCGGGCGGAGCCGGACGCGCGGCCTGCGGCGGGACGGCCGGGAGCGTGGGCGCCGCCTGGCCCGGTGGCGCCGCGCTCCCCTTCGACGTGTACGTCACTTGACCTCCCCCATGGTCATCCGTCGGTCACCTCCGCCCGGTGAACCGCACCGTGAACGGAGGCGCACGGCCGCAAGTATCGCCGTCGGGACCGACATCCGAACAGGTCTTGACTGGATCTTGTTCGGACGGCGGCCCCGGATACCGGATCCCCGCACCGCGAGAGGCTTCCCGCACCACCCCCCGCCCATGAATACGCGATCGGGTTCGGTTCGGTTCCCACCGGGATAGGACACTTTCGGGTGATGCCCGCCAGGGGAGTCGGAGGGGCGCCCACCAGGGGAGTCGGAGGGACGCCCACCAGGGGCTCAGTCTCCTTCGTAATACGCCCTCACGCGCGCATGCACGCCGTCCCCGGCACCCACACGGTCGAGGCCGAGCAGGGCCGCACCCAGCACCGGCCGGGCCGTGACGACCTGGGGGACCGCCTTGGGGGCGCGGGCCGCCAGCAGTTCGCGGACGCGGATGTCGAGCCGGGGGTGACGGGCCGCCAGGACCCCGCCGCCGAGGAGCACGGGAGTCTCCTCGCCGAGGAGGTCCAGGCGGGTCAGGGCGACCGTGGCCATGGTGACCACCTCCTCCGCGAGACGGTCCACCAGGGCGCGGGCCACCGGGTCGCCGTCCGCCGCCGTGGCGAACAGGACCGGCGTCAGCTCGTGCCGGCGGACCGGCTCCACGTGCTCCAGGTGCAGTGCCTCGATGAGCGCGTACATGGAACCGAGCCCGAAGTGGGCCGGCAGCGTGCGGGCGAGCGCCGTCGGCTCACCCCGTCCGTCCTCCGCCCTGGCCGCGTGCCACAGGGCCTCCTCGGCCAGGCCCCAACCACCGCCCCAGTCCCCGGAGATGCGGCCGAGCGCCGGGAAGCGGGCGGTGCGGCCGTCGGGGCGCATGCCGACGCAGTTGATGCCCGCCCCGCAGACCACGGCCACCCCGCGCGGTTCGGCGATCCCGGACCGCAGGATCGCGAAGGTGTCGTTGCGCACGTCCACGCTCTGCCCCCACCCGCGCGCCTGCAGGGCGGCGGCCAACTGCTCCTCCTCCACCGGGAAGTCGGCGTTCGCCAGGCAGGCCGAGACATGGGCGACGGAGGTGACGCCCGCGGCGGCGAAGGCCTGCCGCACGGCGTCCGCCAGCCCGTCCACCGCCGCCTCGATCCCCACGGTCGGAGGCTGGAACCCGGCGCCGCGCCCCGTCCCGGCGACCTCGCCGTCGGCCGCGATCACCGCCACGTCGGTCTTGCTGTTGCCGGCGTCGACGGCGAGTACGAGGCCGGCCGTGCCGGGAGCCGGCGCCGTGCCGTCGACGCCGGGCACGGGCGCGGCTCCCGTCGAGGTCACGCCCACGCGAGGTGCTCCCGGTTGTGCGCGATCAGCTGGTCGGTGAGGGTCTCGGCGTACGCGTACTGCCCGATCAGCGGGTGCGCGAGCAGCGCCCGGAAGACCCGCTCGCGGCCACCGCGCAGGGCGGCGTCCAGCGCCAGGTCCTCGTACGCCGTCACGTTCGCCATCAGCCCCGCGAACAGCGGGTCCACGGGCGCCACCGGCAGCGGGGACGTGCCGTGCGGGCCGACCGCGGCCTGCACCTCGATCACCGCGTCGTCCGGCAGGAACGGCAGGGTGCCCCGGTTGTACGTGTTCACGACCTGGAACGCACTGCCGGAGCCGCCCAGCAGCGCCGCCGCCAGGTCCACCGCGGCCTCCGAGTAGTACGCCCCGCCCCGCTTGGCGAGCAGCTCCGGCTTCTCGTCCAGCGCCGGGTCGGCGTACATGTCCAGCAACTGCCTCTCCATCTTCGCCACTTCGGCGGCACGCGACGGCTTCGTGCGCAGCTCCTCCACCACCTCGTCGTGCGCGTAGTAGTAGCGCAGGTAGTAGGACGGGACCACGCCCAGGCGGTCGATGACCGGGCGCGGCAGGCGCAGGTCGGCCGCCACGGCGTCACCGTGCTCGGCGAGCAGCTTGGGCAGGATGTCCTCGCCCTCGGGGCCGCCGAGCCGTACACCGGTCTCCCAGGTGAGGTGGTTGAGGCCCACGTGGTCCAGGTGCACCTCGGTGGGGGTCACGCCGAGCAGTCCGGCGAACTTCCGCTGGAAGCCGATGGCCACGTTGCACAGCCCGACCGCCTTGTGCCCGGCCTGGAGCAGGGCCCGGGTCACGATGCCCACCGGGTTGGTGAAGTCGATGATCCAGGCGTCCGGGTTGGCGCGCCGCACCCGCTCGGCGATGTCCAGCACCACCGGCACCGTGCGCAGCGCCTTGGCGAGGCCGCCCGCACCCGTCGTCTCCTGTCCGACGCAGCCGCACTCCAGCGGCCACGTCTCGTCCTGCTGACGGGCCGCCTGGCCGCCGACGCGGAGCTGGAGCAGCACGGCGTCCGCGCTTTCGACGCCCTTGTCCAGGTCGCTCGTCGTGACGATCCGCCCGTCGTGGCCCTGCCGCGTGAAGATGCGCCGGGCCAGGCCGCCGACCAGCTCCAGCCGGTCGGCCGCCGGATCGACGAGCACCAGCTCCTCGATCGGCAGCGTGTCCCTGAGCCGGGCGAACCCGTCGATGAGTTCGGGAGTGTAGGTCGATCCTCCGCCGACCACGGTGAGCTTCATACCAGTATCA
Organism: Streptomyces sp. NPDC046862; assembly: GCF_040704615.1. Classification (NCBI taxonomy): domain Bacteria; kingdom Bacillati; phylum Actinomycetota; class Actinomycetes; order Kitasatosporales; family Streptomycetaceae; genus Streptomyces; species Streptomyces sp. NPDC046862. The sequence goes on from NZ_JBEYXP010000018.1 coordinate 68,967, forward strand.
ACCCTTTACTCCGGTCAGGGTGACGCCCTCGACGAACGCCTTCTGCGCGAAGAAGAACACGAGGATCACGGGGGCCATGACCAGGACGGTCGCGGCCATGGTCAGGTTCCAGTCGGTGTGGTGCATGCCCTTGAAGGACTCCAGGCCGTAACTCAGCGTCCAGGCACCGGCGTTCTCGGAAGCGTAGATCTGCGGCCCGAAGTAGTCGTTCCAGGCGTAGAAGAACTGGAAGAGGGCCACGGCCGAGATGCCGGGCTTCGCCATCGGCAGCACGACCCTCAGCAGTGTCTTCAGATCGCCGCAGCCGTCGACCCGCGCCGCGTCGAGGTACTCGTTCGGGATGGTCATCAGGAACTGGCGCAGCAGGAAGATGGAGAACGCGTCACCGAACGCCATCGGGATGATCAGCGGCCACAACGTGCCCGACAGGTCCAGCTGCTTCGCCCAGAACAGGTACATCGGAATGATGATCACCTGGGGCGGCAGCATCATCATCGAGATCACCAGCATCATCGCCAGATTCCGGCCACGGAAGCGGAACTTGGCGAGCGCGTACGCCGCGGGGATGGACGAAACGACCGTGAGGACGGTGCCCAGGCCCGCGTAGAACAGCGTGTTCTTCCACCAGGTCAGAAAGCCCGGGGTGTCGAAGACCTTCTTGTAGTTGGCCCACTCCCAGGTGTGCGGGATCAGATCGCGGCTGAGCGCCTGGCTGTCGCTCATCAGCGAGGTCAGGAACACGAACACGAACGGCAGGACGAAGAAGAGCGCGGCGGCCACGCCGAGGGAGTGGATCGCGACCCACTCGAGCAGCGCCTTGCGCCGGGCGGTGCGCTCGGCGGCCGTGTCCGGCGCCGAAGGGGCGGTACGCACCGGCTGGTCCAGTACTTGGGTCATGATCAGTCACCTGCCTGGATGAGCCCGCCGCGGCGCCGCATCAGCAGCCCCGTGAACGCCATGGACAGCGCGAACAGCACGAGCGCGACCACACAGGCGGAGCCGTAGTCGAAGCGCTGGAAGCCGAGGTTGTAGACGACCTGGGGGAGCGTCCAGGTCGAGTTCTCCGGGTAGCCCGGCTCGAAGTTGGTGCCGGCGCCCTGGATGACACCCGAGGCGACCTTTCCGGCGATCAGTGGTTGCGCGTAGTACTGCATGGTCTGGATCACGCCCGTGACCACGGCGAACATCACGATCGGCGAGATGTTCGGCAGCGTCACGTACCGGAACCGCTGCCAGGCCGAGGTGCCGTCCAACTCGGCGGCCTCGTACTGCTCCTTGGGGACGTCGAGCAGCGCGGCCATGAAGATGACCATCAGGTCGCCGACGCCCCACAGGGCGAGCAGAGTGAGCGCGGGCTTGGACCAGGTGGGGTCGTTGAACCAGGCCGGAGCCGGGATCCCGATCTTCTCCAGGATCGAGTTGACCGGTCCCGTACCCGGGTTGAGGAGAAAGGCGAACGCCATGGTCGCGGCGACGGGCGGGGCGAGGTAGGGCAGGTAGAACAGCGTCCGGAAGACACCCGTACCCGTCTTTATCTTGGTGATGAGCAGCCCGATGCCGAGCCCGAACAGCACCCGCAGGCTGACCATCACGACGACGAGCCACAGGGTGTTGCGCATCGCGGGCCAGAAGTACGGATAGTCCTTGAAGACGTAGAGCCAGTTCTTCGCCCCGCTGAACTCCGGCGGCCTGAACCCGTCGTAGTGCATGAACGAGAAGTAGACCGTCGAGATCAGCGGATAGGCGAAGAAGACGGCGAAACCGATCAGCCAGGGCGACAGGAAGGCGGCGGTCGTGAAAGCCGCCTTCCTGCGCTTGGCGCGCAGCGTGTACGCGGTGTACGTGCTGGTGGTTGCGGTCGTGGATGTAGTCGTGGCCATGGGACTACTTCGCCTGCGCGATGTCCGTGTCGATCTGCTTGGCCGCCTTCTCCAGGCCGGCCTTCAGGTCGGTGACCTTGCCGCTCTCGTAGTCGTACCCGAGCTTCTGGATCGTGACCAGGTACACGCCGCCGTTGACGGACGCAGGGCTGGTCTGCGAGTTCGGGTTCGAGGCGATGTCCAGGAACGTCTTGAAGCGCGGGTCGTACTTCAGCTTCGGCGACTTCAGAGCCGCGAGCGTGGAGGGCACGTTGTGGATGGCGTTGGAGAAGTTCACCACCGCGTCCGTGTTCGTGGTCATGTACTTCACCAGCTCCCACGCCGCGTTCTGCTTCTTGCTGGTGGAGGGGATGCCGGCGATGGTGCCGGTGATGTACCCCTTGCCGTACTGGTCCGCCTGGTCGTCGGGAACGGGCAGCGGCGCCACGCCGATCTCGAACTTCGGCTTCGCGTCCATGGCCATCCCGAGCCGCCACTCACCGTCCAGCTGCATCGCGACCTGGCCGGTGTGGAAGGGGTGCTTCGGGCCCCACTCGTCACCGAGCCCGGAGCGGTACTTCTCCAGCTTCTTGTAGCCGCCGAGTTCGTCGACGAGCTTCTTCTGGAACGTGAAGCCCTCCGCGAACTTCGGGTCCTTGGCGACGTTCGACTTGCCGCTGGCGTCGAAGTACGTCGGAGACAACTGGGCGAAGACGTGCTCCGTCGTGAACTCCCAGCCGTGGTAGTTCGGCATGACACCGAGCTGCGAGAACGAGTCGCCCTTCTTGATGGTCAGCTTCTTGGCGTCGGCCGCGAACTCGGACCACGTCTTCGGCGGGCTCTTGATACCGGCCTTCTCGAACGCGGTCTTGTTGTAATAGAGGCCGTACGCGTCGCCCAGCAGCGGCACCGTGCAGCGGTCGCCGTCGTACTGGGTGTACTCGTTCATCGCCTTCGGGAAGGTCGTGTCCGGGTCGATGCCCGCCTTCTTGAAGAAGGGGTTGAGGTCGACGAACGCACCGGACGAACAGAACTTGCCCACGTTGTTCGTGGTGAAGGACGACACGACGTCGGGGGCCTTGTCACCGCCGGCGCGCAGCGCCTGGTTGACCTTGTCGTCGGTCATGTTGCCGACGACGTTGACGTGGATGTTGGGGTGCGTCTTCTCGAATCCGGCGACCAGGTCCTTCACGGCCTTCTGCTCGGACGGCGCGCTCCAGCCGTGCCAGAAGTTGATGGTCGTCTCCTTGGACGCGTCGTCGCTGGACCCGGAGGAGGAGGAGGACTGGCCGGTGCAGGCGGTGGTGAGGAGGGCGAGGGAAGCGGAGGCGGCGAGAGCGACAGCGACTCTCTTGGACATTCCGGACATGGCGGGGTCTCCCTAGGCAGGGGTAGGGCGGAAAAGGGCAGGTCAGGGCAGAGGAAGGGCAGGTGAGGGCAGGTGAGGGCAGGTGAGGGCAGGTGAGGGCAGAGGAAGGGCAGGGAAAGGGCAGGGAAGGAAGTGGGAAGTACGGGAAGTACGGGAAGTACGGGAAGTACGGGAAGTACGGGAAGTACGGGAAGTGCGGGAAGTGCGGGTGTGCCTGGGCGCGGACGCGTACGGGCTAGCGCGAGGTGTCGAAGACCTCGTCGCGGGTGGTGGCGAGCGCGCTCTCCAACGCGCCGCGCAGCACGGGGTGTTCGGTCACGTCGCCGACCACCAGGCGGGGCCGGGAGGCGGCCAGTTCCGCCAGCTCGGCCTCGACGAGACCGCGGAGGGGTTCGCCCCCCGAGGTGAGCGCGGAGCCGCTGAGGACGACGAGTTCGGGGTCGAGCACGGAGATGAGCGAGGCGAGACCGGTGGCCAGCCCGGTCGCGTACGTCTCCAGGAGCCGTCGGTGGAGACCGGCGCCCGGGCCTCCGTCCGCCGCCCGTGCCACCAGTGCGGCGGCGACCTCGGCGTACGGACCGTCGGGGACGTCCTCGATGCCCAGCTCACGGGCGAGCCGGGGGATGACCTGCGAACCGGCCAGCTCCTGGAAGCCCCCGCTGCCCGCCTTGCTCACCTGGCGGACCAGCGGCGCGCCCGGCACCGGCAGGAAACCGACCTCGCCGGCGCCCCCGGTCCAGCCGCGGTGCAGCCGGCCGCCGAGGACGAGCGCGGCACCGAGACCGCCCTCGTTCCAGAGCAGGACGAAGTCGGCGTGCCCCCTGGCCGCGCCCAGCCGCTGTTCGGCGATCGCGACGAGGTTGACGTCGTTCTCGTACTCCACCGGCATCGTCAGGGTGGCGGCGAGCTCGTCCAGGAGGGTGGGGGAGTGCCAGCCGGGCAGGTGGGAGGCGTAGCGCAGACGGCCCGTGTTGGGGTCGAAGGCGCCCGGAGTGCCGATCACGAGCCGGTGCACGTCGTCCCGGCCGACCCCGGCGGCCTTGACCGCCCCGTCGAGGGCGTCGGTGACCTGCCGTACGACGGTGTGTCCTGAACGCCGTCCCGGGGTGGGGACCTCGTGCTCGCCCACCGTGCGGCCGGTGATGTCGGCGACGGCGGCGAGGATGCGCTCGGGGGTGACGTCGAGCCCGGCGGCGTACGCGGCGGCCGGGTTGACCGCGTACAGCTGGGCGCTGGGGCCGGGCCGCCCCTCGCTGGTGCCCGTCACGAGGACGAGCCCCGCCGACTCCAGCCGGGCCAGCAGCTGGGAGGCGGTCGGCTTGGACAGTCCCGTGAGCTTCCCGATCCGGGTGCGGGACAGGGGGCCGTGGGTGAGGAGGAGGTCCAGCGCGGCACGGTCGTTCATGGCGCGCAGGACGCGCGGGGTGCCCGGCGTGCTGCCGGATCCGGTTCCTGCCATGCGTGTCGACACCTGCCTCTCGGCTGCTCAGCATCTCAGTGACCTGTCCGGGCGTCCATGTCGAGGTACCCATCGGCCACTGTTAGGAAAGTTTCCTATCGGTTGGGGAGGAAGGTAGGTCCGGACCAGTGAGGCCGTCAAGCCCCTCCGACGCGAACCGCCCCCGAGGCAACGGACTCGTTACCTGCGGGGGCGGGGCGTGTGGGGGGTGGGGGCCGTGGTGTCCCACGGGATTCACGGCACGTCCTTACCGAACGTGTCGTTACCGCGGTCGCTACCGCAGCTGCTACTGCACGTCGACGTAGTCGGAGGTGGACGTCTTCGCGGCCGTCGTGGACGTCCCCGCGAACTTGTAGCGGTAGTAGCCGTCGACCGAGGCCGTGACCGTGGTGGACAGGGCGCCGCCCGTGCCCGACGTCACCGTCTTGACGTCGCTGTACGTGGTGCTGCTCTTGGCCCTGAACTGCAGGGTCACCGGCTGGCTCGCGTAGCCCGTGTAGGTGCCGGACGACCAGGTGGCCCGGGTCAGGCTGCCCTTCACGGTGAGGGTCTTGCCCTTGGCCACCGGCTCCGGCGTGGCGTTGGTGGTGAGCTTGGCGGCGCGCTTGATGGTGGCGGTCGAGCCGGTGTTCCGCGCTATGACGTCCACACCGTCGTCGCCCATGCGTATGTACTCGCCGGCGGTCTTCCACGTGGTGGCGTCGGCGGCCTCGTACAGGTCGCCCTGCGGAGTGATGCTGATGTCACCGGTGCAGTTCTGCGTAGTGTCGTTTACGGCCGTGCAGCTGGGCGCGTCGCCCGGGCCCAGGACGTTCTGGGCGGTGGTGAAGCTGGTGCCGCGGTAGAGCATGACCATCGCGTTGACGTCGTCGAACTGGACGTCGGCGCTGCGGGTGATCGTGTACGTCACCGGAACGATGACGGTGTTGGTGGTGCCGACCGTGATCGCCTTGCCGCTGTTGACGACGACGTTGGAGAAGGTGATGTCCGGCGTGAGTGCCTGCGCCGACGGTACGGCGAGGGCCGAGAGGGCCAGAGCACCGCACACGGCGGTGCCGACGGCGAACTTGCGCATGTATCCCCACATTCGAAACGGGCCCCTGGGCGTTGCGCTCCAGAACAAGGGCCCGTTGTTGAAGGGAATCTAGATCTTGGTGAGGCGTGAGGGGAACGCGTGCTGTGTGTGAAGACGGTGTGAGCTGCCGTGGGTCGCGGACAGGCCGGAGCAGTCCTGCCCTCCGGAGGGATCGGGCTCGTAGACCCAGTACAGCGCCGCGAACTGTGCCAGGAGCAGAACGGGCACGAGGCACACGGCCACCATGGCCACGCGCCCCTGCCACACCGCCCCCGGCCGCTGCCCCCGCCGGTGCGCTCCGCGGCGCAGGGCCAGCAGGAGCAACGCGGCGGCCAGGCCGCACGCCGGGGCGGCCCAGGAGGTGACGTACATGCGGGTGGACGGACCGAGGTAGCGGCAGTTCTGGAAGGTGTCACCGTCGAAGACGAAGCGGGCTGCCAGGAGTCCCGCCGAGCCGATGACCAGGGCGGTGACCAGCAGGGACCAGAAACGCCAGGCGGGGGCGGGGACCCTGGCTCCCGTCCTGGGGTAGGCGTGTGTGCTCATCAGTACCAGTCGGGGTTGGGGTGGACGGGGCGGACGATCCGTCGGCCGTTGACCTCGTTCACGCCGATGACGCCGTTGACGCCGTGAGGGAAAATCGGCCAACTCGTGCGAATGCTTCGCGCCATCCTAGGGGGCGGACGCCCCGTCAAAACCGGGCTGCTGGTACCTCGACAGTTCTCTTCGGAAACCTCCACACTCGCACGTCAGGTGGACGTAGGGCTGCTGCTCCAGCGCCCTCTACTCGGCTGTCTCACCGAAGGGAGCCGTGTCGAGGGTGGGGTACGGGGCCGGGAGCGCGAGCGGCTCACCGAGGCCGACCTTGGCCTCGGACGCGTAGTACGCCTGCGTGGGGTCCTCGCCGGGCCGCATCGGGTCTGTGTAGCAGTGGGCGGTCTTCGCGTTGCGGTTGATGAGGACGTAGACGGGCACTCCGGCGGCGGCGTAGGTGCGCAGCTTGGGGCCGGTGTCCGTCTCGTGGTTGGTGGAGGTGACCTCGCCGACCAGGACGATCATGTCGATGGGGTACCAGCCCTGGTGGGTCCTGAGATACGACTCGTCGAGTTCGGTGGGCTCGCGGTGCAGCACACAGAAGTCCGGGGCGAGCAGGGACATCGTGCTGCCGTCCTTACTGGCGGCCCGGTAGCCGTTTCCCATGCCGACCAGGAGCCCAGCTGAGTCCAGCTGAACGGCGAGCCTGAATGCGCCCTTGTTGTGCTTGTGGCTCCGCTGCGGTGGCACGAAGGCCGTCTCCTCGATGTACTCGGGTCGAATCGGCGCAACCGACGCCTCCTCGATCGCGCTCAACAAATCGACGGGGTCCTGCTCCGGCTCCATGGGCAGAACGATGAGCCACCCTGGATGCCCCGTGACCGGGGAAAACGGTCGCGTTCACTCGAACGGCGTGCTGAACCGCTCAGAGCAGGTGATCCACCTTCCCCGCCTTGATGTCGAGGATGAGTGAGCGGAGGGCGTCATGGCTGTCGGTGAGGTAGGTGTGCTCGGCGCCGGCTATGGCGATGTAGGCGTTGCCTTGGGGGTCGGTGCCGAGGCGGAAGCAGCTGGCTCCCTCGCCGCAGAACGGTTCTTCCCACGCGATCGTGTTGTTGTCCACAGGGCGTCTCCTCACAGATCGTTGGCGATCTCGCGGATGAGATCGCGCGACGCATCGGGCGCCAGGGCGATGCGCTCCATCCAGTCCAGATGGGCACGGTACTTCGCCAACTGCCCCTCACCACCCAGGAATTCCGGACCGTGTGAGCTGTCGACCTGAGCGGTGTCCAACTCGGGAACGGAACTCTCCAGGTAGTTGACGGTCTGTCCGGCTCCGGGGAACGTCCCCGCGGGGAACGGAATGACAACAAGGCGCACGGATGGCCGCTCGGACGCAGTCAGCAGGTGCTCCAACTGCGCACGCGCGACTTTGCGCCCGCCGAACTGCATGCGCAGGGCTGCCTCATGCACGACACCGACGTACTCGGGCGGGCTGTCACCGGCCAGAACCTGCTGACGTTCGGCGCGGAACGCCAGTCGGAGGGCGATCTCGTGCTCGGGCAACGACGGAAGTACGGCCCGGAAGAGCTCGAGCGCGTGGTCGCTCGTCTGGAACAGGCCGGGAATGTGTGCGGTGTGGGCCGTCCGCATACGCGTGGCGTGCGACTCCAGCTCCGCGATGTCCAGGAGCCCCGGAGAGAGCGAACCTCGGTACCGCTCCCACCAGCCACGCCCGTTGGGCCGGGCCATGTTCACCAGCGCGTCCACGTAAGCCTGGTCCGAGCAGGCGCAGTTGCAGGCGAGGGTGCGCAGCCGCTCCGGGCTGATGGTGCGGATTCCCGTCTCGATGTTGGAGATCTTGGCCCGGTCCAGCCCGAGGAGCCCGGCGGCCTGGTCGGCGGACATCCCGGCGGCTGTCCGCATCTTGCGCAGCTCGCTGCCCAGTCGCCTCTGGCGCTCCGTGGGGGTCGTCCTCGGTGGCATGCCGTTCCTTCCGCGTGCGGTCTGTGTGCAGTCTGCAGCCTCCTGGCCACAGTGAGCCACGAAAGGGTCAATTGCTTCAAGCGAGTGGCAATGTAACCAGCCGTGGCTCTACTTTAAGTAGCGCATCAGCTACTCACCGCAGTTGGCAGCGCATCGCGCGAGCCTGCCCACGTACTCCTCCCCTGGGAGGGGCGGGCCTGCGTCAGGGAGACGAGCCACCAACTGCCGTGCCCCACCACTCACTTCACCCGGAACGGAGATCACCCATGCCCGAACCCACCCCTTGGGAATGCCACCTGCAACTCCCCAACGACCCGAGAGCCCCACGCATCGCCCGCCACACCATCCGCACGGCCCTCGCCAGGTACGCTCGCCCCCGCGAACTCACCGACACGGCCGAACTGCTGACCTCGGAGCTGGTCTCCAACGCGGTGAAGCACTCCGACGGCCCGGTCTCCGTCAGACTCCGCTCCCGCCCCGACGCCGTACGCATCGGAGTCATGGACGACCACCCGGAGCTCCCCGATCCCCTTCCCTGCACCACCGACCAGGACTTCGGCCGGGGCCTGTACCTGGTGGAGGTGCTGGCGGACGCATGGGGGCGCTATCCGGTAGCCATCCATTCCCGGACACCCGGCTGGAAGGTGGTGAGGTTCGAGTTGTCTGCCGGGCGGGAATGACTCGGCATTAGTCGACCGCGAGTCGGTATTGTGCAGCCTCGGGTCGCTCAGATTGCGATCGGGGCTGCTCGGGTTGTCGTCCAGGGCGGGTGGGCAGTGTGAAGGCCGCTTTGGCGGGCAGATGACTCGGCCTTTCCGGTTCAACGGAAATCTTCGAACCCCGGCTGTCCGGGCTGCGGCATATTTGGATCCAGTCCGAGACTGTCCTTGATGATCGTCCAATTAATTTCGGTGAGACGGTCCCCGATGTTTTCGTCTGACTGTGCCGCAGCGATAACTTCATGGAGCCTGTTCCGGACAAAGGAGACCTCCGTTTCGAAAGGCTCGCCTCGTTCGGCCAGTGTCTCCTCCAGGGCGGAGTTATCTATGTAATAGCGCCAAATCTGTGGGGCGAGCCGGGGGTCGCCGCTGGGTGGGCTCAGGGTGATTCCCCATTTTCCCCTTTCTCGGAGCAATTGCACTTCACACCCTTCGCCTGCGAAGCGAATCCAGACATTTTCAAAGCCTCCCGTCTCGCGCACTTCTTCCATGATGGAAAATCCGTGCCCTAGGAGCCATTCAGACAGTTCGTCGGCCAGGCTCTGGTCAGTCATGAAACTCACCTTCCGGGGATCAAGGAATCCCCCGTCGCATTGAACGTGTAACCATTTTTCAGCAGGTGGTTAATTTCGGCAAGGTACGCAGAGCCTGCTCTCTCCTTTCCTATTGGGGTGGCGAGTCGGAATGTAGCGCCCTCTGCTATTCCTCTATCAAGGAATTTTATATTCTCGGCCCATTGTTGCTCCGGTGTAAGTCTGTTCCAGTACGTCATAGGAACTTCAAAATACTGCAACCCTTCCAATGTGGCGATTATTCGGTAGTCCGGGTCGTTTCCAATGACTCTAGCTCTTGGGCAGGGCGAGAGGCCGAGTGGGTCAATCCAGAGGAGCGGATCGTGAACGTATGCGTATGGATTATCGGCAGGTGCGAGACCAAGGGGGTCGGGTGTGGTGTACCTGGCTGTTTCAGGATCGTAGTGGCGGAAGTAGTTGTAGTGGAGGCCGGTTTCGGGGTCGAAGTACTGGCCCGGAAAACGAAGCGGAGTGTAGGCGGTGGCGGTGTGGTCCCAGGCTGTGGTGCCCCAGAGGGCAGTGCGGGCGCGCCAGGCGATGTCGCCACCATCGTCGACGAGTTCGGTGGGGGTGCCGACCAGATCGGTGACGATGGCGTAGAAGCGGGAGTCGATTTCTTCCTGGGGCGAGTTGGCAAGGGACTTGCGTTCGGTCTGGGCCAGGGGGTGCAGTCCATTGTGGTCCCAGGTGAGCGTGACGGTCGGCTGGGCAGCGCCGGGGGCGTGCGTGGTTTGTTCGCAGAGGGTCGCGCCGTCCCAGGTGAAGTCGACCTGCTCCAGAACTGTTTCGCCGTCCGAGGCCAGGCGTTGCTTGGCAATGCGGCGCCCCAGGGGGTCGTAGCGGTAGCGCCAAGTGGCTCCGTCGGGGGTGACGACCTGGGTGAGGCGGTCTTCTGCGTCCCAGGTGTAGCGCCAGGTGTCGGGTTTGCGGGAGAGGCGGGTCTTCTGGCGCAGGGTGATGCGGCCTGCGGTGTCGTGTTCGTAGCGGACGGCGCCGGCGCGGAGGATGCGGGTGCCGGTGTAGGTGCGGGGGCCGGTGGCGGTCTGACCGGGGAGGGTGGTGGGCCAGGTGGCGTGGGTCTGGTTGCCCGCCTCGTCGTAGGCGTAAATCTCCGTCCAGTCCGTGGCGTGGACGGCGGTGACTCGCCCGGCCGTGTCGAGGTCGAAGCGGCGGGCGCCGGTCAGGTGGTCGTCGATTCCGCTCAGGTGGCCGTCGGCGCGATAGGTGTAGGCGCGGTGCTGGAGGCGTTGGTTGGCTGGGCCGGTGAGTTCCTGTTTGGTGAGGCGGCCCAGGGGGTCGAAGGTGTGGGCGAGGGTGAGGGTGTTGCCGAGGTGGCGGGTGAGTTCGCGGCCTGCCGCGTCGTGGGTGAAGGCGATTCGGCGGCCGCAGGTGGTCAGTTCGGTGCAGTTGCCTGCGGCGTCGTAGGTGAAGGTGCTGGTTGCTCCGGTGGGGGTGGTGCGGCTCGTGCGACGGCCCAGTGCGTCGTAGGTGTAAGTCGTGGTGCGGTCGGCAACCGTCTCGGACATCAGGCGGCTGGCGGTGTCCCGTTGCAGGGTCAGCGTTGTGTCCGGCCCCGTCGCCTCAGCGAGGCCCCCAGTTACGTCGTAGGCGTAGGTGGTGACCGCACCGGCCACGTCCTTGGTCACGGTGCGGCCCAGTACGTCTCGCTGGAAGCGGATGACGTCGCCGGAGGCGGTGGTGCGGTCGGTCAACTGACCGGCTGTGTCGTGCTCGTAGGCCACCGTGCGGTCGTCGAAGTCTGTCTCCGCGACCAGGCGTCCGACCGGGTCGTACTCGTAACTCCACGTCAGGCCCTGAGGATTGGTGACCTTCCTCAGTCGAAGCTCGGTGTCGTGTTCGAACTGGTAGCGGACGCCGTCCGGGCCGGTGCGCGCCGCCAGTAGGTCGAAGTGCGTGTACTCGTACCGAGTGACCGCCCCCATAGGGTCGGTGTGGGTGATGCAGTTGCCCTCGCCGTCGTAGGTCCAGGATTCGGTGGTGCAGTCCGGGGCGGTGCGGCGGGCGGGTTTGCCTTCCACCGTCCATTCCAGGCGGGTGACCGCGCCCAGTGGGTCCGTGAGTGTGACAGGTCTGCCAAAAGTGTCACGTTCGTAGCGGGTGACGGCGCCGAGCGGGTCGGTGATCTCCAGGTGCAGGCCTGCGGCGTCGCACCGTACTTGTGTTGTCGCGTTCAGCGCGTCGGTGACCGATGCCAGGTGGCCCATGGCGTTGTAGGTGAAGCGTGTGGTCGCCCCGGAGGGGTCGGTCACGGCGGTGCGGTTGCCGTTGGCGTCGTACTCCTGCCAGGTCCGGGTGCCGTCCAAGTGGGCGACTACTACCGGTAGGCCTTGGTCGTTGTAGCCGATGCTGCTGTAGCGGCCGTCGGGGCGGACGGCCATGATCGGGCGGCCGGCCTTGTCGTAGGCGTAGCTGGTGGTGCGGTCCAGGGGGTCTGTGATGGTCAGCGGGCGATCGCCGCGGTCGTAGGTCGTGTGCGTCGTCGCGCCGTCCGGTCCCGTTTCCGCCACCACGTGGAGGTGGTTGTTGATCAGGTAGCGGGTGGTGTGGCCGAGTGAGTCGGTCTTTGTTGTGACCTGGTGGCCGGTTTCCGGGGCTGTGCCGTCGTACGTGTAGGTGTTGCGCAGGTGGCCCGCCTCTCCCGCCTGGAAGGTGCAGCGGTCCTGCTCGTCGTAGACGTAGCGGTACGTGGAGCCGTTGGTGTCCGTCCAGGAGGTGATCCGGGCCAGGTCGTCGTTGGTGAACCGGGTCGGAGTGCCTGAGGAGTTGGTCACTGCCGTCAGGGGGCCCTGCTCGTCGTAGCCGAAGCGGACCAGTTCCTGATCGGTGCCGTCGGCTGCCGCCCCGGCCAAGTGCAGGGCGGTGACGCGTTCGCCCTCGGTGGTGATCTTCAAGTGGTAGCCGGACGAGTGGGCGATGCCCGTGGGGGCGCCCTCCGCGTCGTAGTCGAACGTGAGCCACTGGCTGCCCGAGCGGTCGGTGATCTGCTCCAGCAGCGCGATGCCGTTGCCGTCGCCGCCCGGGGACGCGAAGTACCAAGTACGGCCGGATTCGGGGTCGGTGACGGTGTAGTCGCCCCACGCGTCGACGGTCAGCGGATGGTGCTCGCCGTCCAGCGGGAGGACCGGTACGCCGGGCGCGGGGTGGGGGTAGGCCAGCAGGGAGCCGTCCTCGCGGATGAAAATGACGCCCTCGGCGTCGACCTCCAGGCGCTGGTCCGCGGTGGAGGCCCAGGTGGGGCCGAACCAGCGGCCAGCCCGGTAGGACGACTCGAAGCACCGGGAGAAGACCAGGGGGAGACGGGCCGGTAGCGAGATGTCCGTCTGGGGAAGGGCCATGCGGCCCGTGGCCATGTCGATCGGGTCGCCGCCGAACGTCCTGCACCAGAGTTTCCGGGCGAAGTTGCGGATCGACGCCGTCACGCCCTCGCGCGCGCCCCCCGTCACCGCGCCCCGAGCCGCCCCACGCAGCGCCCCCCGCCCCGCCGCCCCCGCGCCCTTCCCACCGATCAGGTTCGAGGCGAGGTACCCCATCGCGTCGCCCGGGTCGCTGCGCCAGCCCGTGCCCAGGATGGACATCGGCAGCCGCTCGGGGTGGGCGGCCGTGCCGACCAGGCCGGCCAGGAGCATGTTGGAGTTCTTCAGCCACTCGCCCGGGTGGGTGAGGTTGTAGGAGTCCATCGGGTTGACCGTGCGGGCCAGTTTCACCATGTCCGCGCCGCCCTTGAGCAGGCCGCCCAGGACGTGGACCTGGTTCAGCTGGACGCCCACGACGGCGTCCATGGCGTTGGCGCCGAGACGGTCGGTGAACTCCGGCTTCGGCGGAGCCGTCTCCAGGGCCCCCGCCAGCCGCCGCTGTGCGTCCCGGGCCGCCGCCGTGCGCTGGCGGCGTGCCTCGGCCAGGATCTCCACCGCCTCCCGCCGGCCCGCCACCGACGGGTCGGTGAAGGTGCCCGGCTCGGTCGGGCGGGGGCCCGGGTTCCGGCCCGCCAACGCGGCGGCGTTGTACCGGTCGGCCGCCTGGTTGAAGGCCTCCACCTTCGCGTTGTGCGCGTCCGCCGCCTGCCGGTACGCATCCTGGGCGGCGCGGAACGCCTCGATCGCGGCCTGCGCCTGCCGCTGCGCCCAGCGCACCGTGTCCGCGTACGCCTCCAACGCGGCCGCCGCGCTCTCGCACGCGTCCGCCGCCGTCAGCCACTGCTTGGGCTGCATGTCGAACTTCGCGCGGAAGGCGTCCCCCGCCTCGCCCTGCCAGCCGCCCGTGTCCAACGACCGCAGGCCCTGACCGACGTTCTCGAACGCTCGAAAGAAGTCCCGCAGGTGCTGCGCCCGCGCGTCCATCGCCTCCGGACTGCCGTGGATCAGCTCCTTGGGGTCCTCCGTCTCGCCCAGCTCGCGCTCGGCGACCTCGCCGCCCAGCCGGTTGTTCACGCCCTCGCCGAAGTCGCGGACCCCCTCGGCCATGCCGTCCGCGCCGACCGCCGACAGACCGTCCGCCGCCCGGTCCGTGCCCCAGTTGACGGCCTCGCCCACGCCCTGTTTCACGCCGTCGACCGCGCCCTCGATGCCATCCCCGAGGCCGTCGACCATGTCCCCCAGGCCCATCAGCCCTTACCCTCCCCAGGTGCCGGGGGCTGAGGTGGGCCGCCCCACTGCCAGTCCGTTCTCGGATCGAGCATCGCGTCCGGCGTCACCGTCGAACTCGCCAGGTCGTCCCCCGCCTGCGCCCAGGCCTGTCGCGCTCCCTCCTCGCCCTCCACGAGGGACTCCGCGCTGTAGTCCGCGTCCGCCGCTTGGGAGTAGGCGTTGTCCTTCAGCGTGTCCGACCAGGAGCGCTGCTCGACCTCCTCCGGGGACAGGTACGGGTTGCCGGCCGCCGCCGTCCAGACCGTCTTCATGGTGTTCGAGACGTACTGCTCCTGCTCGTGGTACAGCCCCGCCGACAGGTTCAGCCGACCCGCGAACTCGTTCGCGTCCTGCATCAGCGAACGCACGCCCCAGCCCCACCGCTCGCAGAAGCCTTCGAAGACCTGGTGCAGGCTCGCGTCGCCCACCTCCAGGCCCGCCAGCTCCAACTCGTCGAAGCCGCGCCCCAGGTTCGCCTCGATGTCGAAGCCCAGCTCCTTGAGCTCGTCCATCGCCAGGTTGATGCCCCGGGTGATCCGCTCCAGCGCCTCCGCGTCGACCCGGTAACCACCAGCACCACCGCCGTCGCTCACGCCGACGCCCCCTCCGCGTCCAGCGCCACCGACTCCGGAACGATCCCCGCCACCGGTGGCAGCACCATCCCTGCCGGACTGCCCGCGTCCACCGCGATCCCGACCGGACCGCCCACCTCAGGGATCACCTGGTCCAGCAACCGCGCCCCGTACACCGGCACCCGCTCGGGCACCGCCTCACCCCGCGCCTCGGCGAAACGCGCCAACGCCCCGTCATCCGTGAACACCAGCAGCCAGCGGATACCGCCCGCCTCCACCGACAGCAACGCGTCGTCCATCACCGGTACCAGCACCTCACAGCGCCGGAAGTCCCCGACCACCGCCCGCAGATCGCCCTGCCCGGCCTCGGCCAAGTCCGCCAGCCGCAGCCGCAACGCCTCCGCTCCCACCCCGGCCACTCCCGTCGCTCCCCGTCACCCATTCGTCGCGCAAACGGTCGATCACGTTAGCTGGTTGGGCTCCTGGAACACCACAGGGCTCGGCGCTGTGGTGTGGAGTGGCCGGTTCTGCCTTCCTGCTGGGCCGACGAGGGCTCAGCGCGCCGGAACGGCCACGGGCGCCGACTCGTCCACGCTCGGGTCGACCGCCGACGCGCCGGACGTCGGGCTGAAGTGGCTGTTCGTCCGGCAGCCGAGGAGCCGGTAGATGTCGGGCTCTCCCGCGGGCGGGCGGATCCACTGGTACTGGCACGCACCCTCGATGAACCTGCCCTGGACACCGCCGGGGAAGTCGATCTCCTTGTTCCACAGGTACGGCGACTGGATGCCGGTCTGCCGTGCGGTGGCGTTCACGTCGATCCCGCCCGGGGCCTGGATCGCGTACACCCACCCGATGTGCTGGGTGCCCCCCGTGGCGAAGGCCTGTGCCACCCACCGTGCGCACGTGGTGCTTAGGTGCGCGGTGTTCTGGCCGCCGCCCCCGGTGATCCACTCAGCGAGCGGGGTGAGTGTCGATCCCAGAGGGGTGAAGCCGTTGCGGAAGATCGGCTCCGGATCGGGCCGGGTGTCGCCCCGCCACAGCGTGTTGTCGTCGTGACGCCAGTACCAGCCCTCGCGGATCGCGACCAGGTCCGGCTGTGGCTGGATTCCGAGATCCGTCGTGGTCTGGGACCAGTCCGACTGCTTGTACGCGCCGGTCGGGCCGCAGGGGCCGGTGTCACGGATCTGCTCCGGGGTTCCGGGATACGGATCCGATGCCGATGACGCGTCGGCGGGGGACGCCAGGGCCAACGAGGCGGCGACAAGGGTGGCGGAGGTGATCCGCAGCGCGGTCTTCAGCATGGTCGGGACAACCCATCACTCGGTGCACAGGACGCAGGGTCCCTAGCCCGAAATGTGGGTGAATCCGCCAGGCGCTCCGGGGAGTCACCCGCAGGCGCCACCATGTCCACTCGCCCGGCGCAGTCCCGCCCAGCCCTCCACGCCACGGGAGGCCGCCGGTCGCGCTCCCGCACACCGATCGGCCCTGGGGCGCATACGTCCCCAGGGCCTGCGAAAGACACCCCGCCGCTCGCGAGCAGAGCACGCGAGCGGGAGCACGCGAGCGGGAGCACGCGAGCAGAGCACGCGAGCAGAGCACGCGAGCAGAACTCCGGGCTATGCAAAAGCCCGGATCGTCAGGCGGAAATGCCGTCGATCCGGGCCATCGCGTCGTCCGCGCCGTACGGCTGCAAGTAGGGCAGCCAGCGCGGGTCCCTATGGCCGGTCCCGATGATGCGCCAGGCCAGACCGGTGGGCGGTGCGGGTTTGTGGCGGAGCCGCCAGCCGATCTCGACGAGATGGCGGTCGGCCTTGACGTGGTTGCAGCGCCGGCAGGACGCCACCACGTTGTCCCACACGTGCTTGCCCCCGCGGCTGCGCGGGATGACGTGGTCGACGCTGGTTGCGACGCCACCGCAGTACATGCACCGGCCCCCGTCGCGGGCGAACAGCGCCCGACGGGTCAGTGGGACGGGCCCCCGGTAAGGGACCCGAACGAACCTCTTGAGCCGGACCACGCTGGGTGCGGGGACTGTGACGGTCGCGCTGTGCATGAAGGCGCCGGACTCCTCGAGACAGACGGCCTTGTTCTCGAGGACGAGGACGAGCGCGCGGCGGAGCGGTACGACGCCCAGCGGCTCGTACGACGCGTTCAGGACCAGGACATGCGGCACGGATGCCTCCTTGTACGCCGGCGGCGCGTGGCTCGCGCCGTGGACGATCCGTAGTCAGTCTCCCCTCATGCCTGGTGGAAGCGCCACCATGTCCCGGTAACGGGCTGGGAGTGTTTTCGACCACACCTCATTCATCCCCCCGGACGGGGGCACTTCATCCCACCTGTTCATTCCCGGGTGACAGTGGTCTCTCCCTCGAACATCACGACGATCCACACACGATGCCCCGATAGTGTGGTGGTTCTGCCCGGTAGTCCACGTCTGTCCACGCTCCGGTCCAGGCTCGTCCATGTTCATGACGGGTCCGCGACGGTCCGTGGCCGTGTCCCCCCTGTCTGTCGGCAGACCCGCTATACCTGGAGGTACCTGCCGTGTCCTTGTCCGTCCTGCTGTCGGCCGCCGATCCCACTGAGGGACCGACGGCCCCCACGCTCCAGGACGCCCAGGAGAGCGCGACCAACGCCGCGAGCTGGGTCGAGGAGAACTGGTCCACCTGGCTCGCGATCGGTCTGCGGGTCCTGCTGATCCTGGTGATCGCGGCCGTCCTGAGAGTGGCGATCCGCCGGGCCATCACCAAGCTCATAGACCGCATGAACCGTACGGCCTCGGCGGTCGACGGCACCGCCCTCGGCGGGCTGCTCGTCAACGTGGAACGGCGGCGTCAGCGCTCCCAGGCCATCGGCTCGGTGCTGCGCTCGGTCGCCTCCTTCCTGATCATGGGCACGGCCGGCCTGATGATCCTCGCCACCTTCGAGATCAACCTGGCGCCGCTGCTGGCCTCGGCCGGTGTCGCCGGTGTCGCCATCGGTTTCGGCGCCCGGAACCTGGTCACGGACTTCCTCTCCGGCGTCTTCATGATCCTCGAGGACCAGTACGGCGTCGGGGACACCGTGGACGCGGGCGTCGCCTCCGGCGAGGTGATCGAGGTGGGGCTGCGCGTGACCAAGCTGCGCGGCGACAACGGTGAGATCTGGTACGTCCGCAACGGCGAGGTCAAGCGCATCGGCAACCTCTCCCAGGGCTGGGCCACGGCCGGCGTCGACGTCACGGTCCGCCCCAGTGAGGACCTGGACAGGGTCCGCCGCACGCTGCTGGCCGTCGGCGAGGAGATGAGCAAGGACGAGCCCTGGAACGAGCGCCTCTGGGGCCCGATCGAGGTCCTGGGTCTGGACAGCGTCCTGCTCGACCAGATGGTGGTCCGCGTCTCCGCGAAGACGATGCCCGGCAAGGCCCTCTCCGTGGAGCGGGAGCTGCGCTGGCGCGTCAAGCTGGCCTTCGACGCGGCCGACATCCCCCTCGTGGGCGGCATCCCGGCCCAGCCGGAGGGCGGTGAGGCGGACGCGGACCCCACGGCCGGCATGGCACCCCCGTCCGCGTACTCCTCCACGTCGTCGCCCCAGTCCGAGCGGGCGGCTCCCATCGCCCCGCCGGTGAAGTAGCCCATCGGTGAAGTAGCCCTACCGGTGTCCCCACCGGTGAAGTAGGCCGCCGTACGGAGATCTGCCTCGTCGCGGCACCCCGGGTGGACCCCCGTGCCTCCCGGGGCGCCGCGACCGTGGTGGGCGTCACGTGTAGCGCAGCTCCGCCGGGCGCACGGTGCGGCGCAGGAGCGGCAGCGAGGTGGCCGCGGCCAGGAGGCAGAGGACGTACACCGCCACCGGGACCAGGAGCGCCTCGTACGGCACGCTCCAGCCGGCTCCGCCGACGGCGGCCGCGTACCAGACGCCGATCGTCATGCCGCCCACGCCCGCCAGCAGCACCGCCGGAGCGAGCGGCAGCGCGGTCTCCATCAGCAGCGCCCGGCCCAGCACGGTGTACGGCACACCCGCCGCGGACTGCGCGGCCAGGCCCCGGCGGCGGGTGGCCAGGGATTCGGCGGCGCCGACCGCGAGGCCGGAGAGGGTGATCGCGAGGGCGACGAGGACGGCCGCGCCGGTGAGGTTGATGCCGGTGGTGTAGTAGGACATGTCGGCGGCCGTCGGCTCGTTCGCGTTCAGGTCGGTGAGCAGGGCATGCCGTACACCCATGAAGCCGGTGCCGACCACGGTCACCAGGAGTACCGCCGCGTGGGTGCGGGCCGCTGTCCACGGGGCGTCGCGCATGCGTTCGGCGGCGATCAGCACGGCAGGGCTTCCGGTGCGGGGGGCCAGCAGCCGGCCGGTGAGCCGTGAGGTCACGCCGGTCAGCCCCACGGCGCCCATCCCGGTCAGGACCACCACGACGAACACGGTCACCGGGGCCGTGGCGTACCCGCCGAAGGCGTCCGGCGTCAGGAACAGTCCCGCCAGCAGCACGCCCAGCGCGGCCGCGAGGAACGCGGCCCCCGGACCCCGCCGCGTGGCCGGCCGCACCCGGCGCACCCAGCCGAGAGGTGACGCGACCACCCGGCGCAGCGCGAGGGCGCTCACCAGCGCGCCCAGCAGCGGGACGGCGAGCGCGACCAGCACGATCCCGGCCCAGACGATCCCGGGCGGGTCATCCGCCAGGCCCAGCAGGAACGGCACGAACAGCGCCGTGGCGACCGCCGCGCCCGCCAGGCACGCCAGCCCCGACTCCAGCGCGGCGATCCGCCGTACTTGCCAGGCCGTCGCCCCCGCCAGTCGCAGCCCGGCGAGGCGCCGGTCGCGGTGCACGGCGCCGATCCGGGCGCACTGGCCGAGGAAGCCCAGCACCGGGATCAGCAGGAGCGTGAGCCCCAACAACACACCGGAGCGCGTGCCCGGCTCGTCCAGCAGCCCGGCGGCGAGCGGAACGCGGTACGCCCGCCCCGACACCGAGGCCAGCACTGTCGCCCCGAGCGTGAACGCCGTCGCCAGCCCCGCCCCGACCGCGGTGAGCGTCACCCGCCACCACTCCCGCCGGTCGGACCCGCGGGTGAGCAGCCAGGCCGTACGCAGATCCGACGCGACGGATCTCATCGCACTCACGCCGCCACCCCCACCGGGACCACGGCACCGTCGTGCAGCCGGACCTCTCGGTCCGCGTACGCCGCGACCTGCGCGTCGTGTGTGATCAGCAGCACCGCCGTGCCCGACTCCCGGGCCGTGTGCACCAGCGCCGACATGACCTGCTCGCCCGCGAGCGAGTCCAGCGCCCCCGTCGGCTCGTCCGCGAAGACGACCTTCGGGCCGGTCACCAGCGCCCGTGCCAGCGACACCCGCTGCGCCTGCCCGCCGCTCATCTCGCCGGGCCGCAGCTCCTCCTGCCCGAGCACGCCGAACCGCTCCAGCCACTCGCCCGCCCGTGCGTGGGCGTCCCCCCGCGAGGTGCCCGCCAGCAGCAGCGGCAGCGCCACGTTGTCCAGGGCCGTCAGCTCGGGGATCAGCTGTCCGAACTGGAACACCACCCCGAAGTCCGTACGGCGCAGCTCGCTGAGCCGCTTCTCGGGGAGCTGGTCGAGGCGTGTGCCGTCGTAGTGCACGGCCCCCTCGTCCGGGCGGACGATTCCCGCCAGGCAGTGCAGCAGCGTCGACTTGCCGCTGCCGCTCGCGCCCGTGACGGCGAGGATCTCGCCCGCGCGCAGTTCCAACGAGGCGCCGCGCAGCGCCTGGGTTCTCCCGTGGGTCTTGGCCAGTCCGCGGGCCGCCAGGAGTGGCGGCGCCGGCTTGTCGCTGTGGTTGCTCATGAGGCGTCGACCTCCGCGGTCAGAGTGGTGAGCCGGGCCGCGGTGGTGTCCATCCAGCGGAGGTCGGCGTCGAGGTGTTTGAGGGCGTAGTCCGCCGAGAGAACGGTGGCGAGGTCGGTGGTTCGGGCGGTCTTCACGGCGGTGAGCTCCCGCATCCGTTCCATGTGCGCGGTGCGTTGCGCCTGGAGGTAGGAGGACGGGGCGCCGCCGGCGAGGATCGAGACGACGACCTTGGCGAAGATCTCGTTCGTCACGAACGGTGCGGGCGGGGTGATCTCGGCGGCCCACTGGGTGAGTTCGTGTGTGCCGTCGTCCGTCGAGCGGTACATCGTCCGTTCCGGGCCGCCGTCGGAGTCGGTTCCGTCGATCTCGGCCAGGCCGTCGCGGACCAGTCGTTGGAGGGTCGTGTAGACCTGCCCGTAGGCCAGGGGGCGGGCCTGGGGGAAGCGTTCGTCGTGGCGTCGCTTGAGGTCGTAGCCGTGGCTCGGGCCTCCGGCGAGCAGGCCCAGCAGGATGTGGCGGGTGCTCATGGGGATCATTATGCACCGAGTATATGTACTGAGTGAATAGTGGTTCGTGGATTCGTGGATTCGTGGATTCGTGGGTCGGGGTTCGCGGTTCGAGGTGATTCGCCCCCGCCGCCCCTACCCGTCCCATCCTGTACCTGGGGGCTGCGCCCCCAGACCCCCCGTGGGGGGGCTGGGGTGGGTTGGCTGGTGCGGGTTGGGGGTGGCTGGTCGCGCAGTTCCCCGCGCCCCTAAAAGCCGTGCGGTTACTCGCGCATATCCAGCCCCTCCGGCCTTTGAGGAGCGGGGTCCGGGGCGGAGCCCCGGGGGACGGGAACGGGTAGGGGCGGCGGGGGCGAGGAACCCTCGGGTCCCGGACGTGTCAGCGTCCTGCGTCCCCCGCCACCGCGTACGCCTCCACCGACCACAGCGAATACCCGTACCGCGTCGCCCGCTTGACGCCCTGCACGCGCACGAACCGCACATCCCGCTCGTCCATCCGCACGGACTCACGCCCGCCCCGCCCGTCCCGCACGGCCGCCGCCGTACGCCACGTGCGGCCGTCGGCCGACACCTGGACGCGGTACTCGGCCGCGTACGCGTCCTGCCAGCGCAGCACCACCTGCCCGAGGCGCACCGGCTCGGGCAGCTCCGTCTGCCACCAGGCGCCGTCCTCGGCGGGGGACGACCAACGGGTCCCGGGATCACCGTCGTTGGCGGCCGAGGCGGGGAAGTCCTTCGTCTCGTCGCCGGACGACGCGGACTTCGCCCCACGCGCGAGATCGCGGTCCGCGGTGCGCGGGAAGGTACGGACCGTCAGGGTTCGCGTGGAGTCGTCGCCGTCGCCGTCGCCGAAGGAGACCGGGATCTCGTACGTCCCCGAAGGCGTCCCCTCGGGGACCGTGATCTCGATCGGGACGTCGACCGCCGTCCCGCGCGGGAGCGTCGAACGAGAGGGGACCGTGACCTTGATGCCCCGGGGCGCCTTCGCGGTGAGCCGTCCCCGTACGTCCCCGGGCCGCAGCGACGTCAGGCGGGCGGTCACCGTGCGGGTCCCGCCGATCTCCACGTCCGTCTCGGGGCGCGTCAACTCCAGTGAGGTGGCGGGGGAGTCGTACCAGGGCACGAGATGGCGCACGCCCGCACCGCCCCGTACGCGCAGGGCGTCCGCCCGTAGGGAACCCCTGAGTTCGAGCTCGGTCGCGCCGCCCTCCGCGAACGTCCCGATCCACCGCCAGCCCTCGCCCGGCACATGCGCCTCGACCACACCGCGGGCGCCGGGGTCGGCGAGCACCGTCACCGCCGTGAGCTCGCCGGTCCGGGGCAGGCGCCCGTCCCGTGCCGCCTCCTGACCGAGCCCCGCCCAGCTCTCGTACGCCTTGCGGGCCCGCGCCAGGAACGGGTCCAGCACACCCTCGCCGACCGTCACCCGGCCCGTGCCGAGCCCGCCGCGCAGCCGGCCCAGTTCCTGGTACGCCGCCCAGGCCGCCGCCGGGTCGTCGGCCGCCTGGGCGTCCAGCAGGTCGACGGCCGTCTCACCGGCGGTGCCGTAGCGGGCCAACTGCTCGGCCCAGGGCGCGACCTCGTCCGCGATCCTGGTGTCGGACAGGCGCTCGGGAGTCTCGCGCATCACGGTGAAGGCGGCCCGCAGCCGCTTCGCCGCCCGCGCGTACGTGGCCCGGCCGGTCGTCGTGCCGGTCGTCGTGCGCGCCGTCCAGACCGCTTCGATGAGCGGCCGCAGATACGCCGACTCGGTGGTGCCGAGGACCGACGAGGAGTCGTTGCCCGCGAGGGCATCCAGGGCCTCCTCGCGGGTCCGGTCGCCGTCCGCGACGTCGTCGATCGCCGCCCGCCATGACTCCTCGGGCCGGTAGTCGCGCGGGTTCCACGCGTAGTCGGCGGTGGTGAACAGCGGGATGCGGGAGGCCTCCGCCTGCGGCATCGCGTTGGCGAGCAGGGCCGCCGAGCCGCCCGCCACCGCGGGTTCGCGGCCGGTGTAGGGGCCGAGGAAGATACGGTCCTCGGCGTAGTCGTTGACCGGGTAGTTGTCCATCGTGACCAGCGGGTGCCCGGCGAACACCTCGCGGGTGCGGGCGAGTTCGGCGCCGGTGATGGTTTTCGGCACGACCCCGACGCCCGTCCACGCGACGCCGACCCTGTCGTCCAGCTCGGCCGCCAGCGCGCGCCGGTACGCGGTCGGCCCGTCCTGGTAGTACTCGGTCGGCATCAGCGACAACGCCGGTGTGTCCGGGTGGCGTTCGGCGAGGTGCCGGGCGACCGCGTTCGCCACCCGGGCCTGCGCCCGTGCCGCCGCCCGAGGCCCCGAGCCAAACGTTTCCGCATCCGCCCCGCAGTGCCACTCGCTGTAACTCACGTCCTGGAACTGGAGCTGGAAGCCCCTGAAGCCCAGCTCCCACATGGCGTCGAGCTTGCGGGTGAGTGCCTCCACGTCGTCGTCCGACGAGAAGCACATCGCCTGGCCCGGGGACACCGCCCACGTCAGCGTGACGTGGTTGCGGTCGGCCCGGTGGGCCAGCTCACGGAAGTCGGCGCGCTGGTCGGCGGGGTACGGCTCCTGCCACCGCGCCTGGCGGTAGAGGTCGTCGCCGGGGGCGTACACGTAGAGGTTCTGCTTGGTGCGGCCCATGAAGTCGATCTGGGCCAGGCGCTGTTCGCGCGTCCACGGGGTGCCGTAGAAGCCCTCGGTGGTGCCGCGCAGGGAGGTGCCCGGCCAGTCGCGGACGACGACACCCGCGACGCGCCCCTCGGCGATCAGCTGGCGGAGCGTCTGGACCGCGTGGAACAGTCCGTCCCCGCCGACGCCGGACAGGGCCACGGTGTCGCGGCCCGCGATCCGGCCGACCGCGAGGCGGTAGCCGCCGGAGGGGAGGTCGGCGCGGGGCGGGGCACCGAGAGCGGCGAGCGCCTCATCCACGCCCTTCCCGTCCTCCCTGCCCTTCCCGTCCCCCCTGCCCTTCCCGTCCTCCCCGCCTCGGTACGCCGGGCTCTCGCCCGTGCGCACCACCAGCGCACCCGAAGGGACACGCTCCCCTTCGCGCGCCAGCGTGACGGTGCGCGCACCGGCCTCGAACAACAGCGCCCGGAGCGTGTCGAGGGCGGACGGATCGGTCGTCGCCTCGGTGACCACGACGATCTCGTCCGTGACCGCGACACCGGCGCCGGTCGAGCGGAGCGACTGGGGGCGGGGCCAGACCGAGGGCGTGGTCGAGTTCTTCGCGGGTGCGTCCGGTAAGGACCCGGACCGGCTCGGGGGACTCGTGGACTCGTTCGAGGGCTGTGCCGGGCCGCCGGGAGCCGCGACGGACGTACCCCCTGCCTCGGTGGAGGTGCCCGCACCCTCGGCGGAGGCGCCTACGGCCGACTCCGCCGACTCCGCCGACTCCGCCGACTCGTCCTGGGCGTCCGAGGTCGTCGTCGGCACCACCGGGCGTGCCGCGGACGGACCCGTCCCGAACGCCCCCGCGACCACGGCGATCGCGATGGCCGCCGCTCCCTTCCGGCTCCGGAGCTGCACGGCCCCCTCCTCCGTCAATCGCCCAATCGCCTTGCCGCCCCCACGGCCGACACCAAAACGTTATCGACCTCACCACCCGGGCAGGCGCAGTGTCAACGTGCGTGGCCGTTGTGCCAGAATTGCCCAAATCTGCACGCTCAGTGACGAGGGGAAACGGAGCGTGTGTGACCAAAACCACGTTGTCCACCCGGATACGTCTGCGGAGGCGCCCACTGGGTAGGGGGCTGCCGTAACCCCGCTGGCGACCCCGCCAGTGACGTACGACGACAAGGAGGCCATCGTGGCCGCACACATGCTGTTCCCGGCCCTCTCCAAACCCACGGCGGAGCAGTCCGCCGACCTGGAGCACGTCTGCGTGTTCAGCGCGGAGGGTGCCTGCGCCGAACCGCCCCTGACCAGTGAGCCCCCGCTGCCGGACGCCGAACCCCTCACCAGCGAACCGCCCCTCGCCGACCTCGCCCCCCTGACCAGCGAACCCACGCCCACCGGCGCCGCCTGCTACGGCCTCGATCCCCTGGGGGTCTAGATGGCACAACCGGCCGACCCGGCGGCGGAGCCGAGCTCCGACGAGGACGCCGACTCCTCCGAGGGCTCACAGAGATCATCCGACAGCTCCGAGAGCGCGGAGGGCTCCGAAGGCCCCCAGGCCTCCGATGGCTCCCCGGACGGGACGTCAGGCTCCCCGGGCGGGATGCCAGGCTCCCCGGGCGGGATGCCAGGCTCCCCGGACGGGATGCCAGGCTCCCCGGACGGGACGCCGCTGTCCCGGCTTGCCGCGCTGCACGGGGTCGCCACCTCCTACAGCCCCTCCCCGGACCGTACGGTCGCGGCCTCGGACGCCGCGATCGTCGCGGCCCTGGCGGCGCTGGACGTCGACGCGAGCACTCCTGGGGCCGTGCGCGCGTCCCTCGCCGTACGGGAACGGGAGCTGCGGGAGCGTCTGTTGCCGCCGACCGTGGTGTGCTGGGGCGGACGGGCCCCCGGCGAGCTGGCCGGACTCCCCGAGGGCACCCGCCTGCGCATCGAGACCGAGCAGGGCGAACTCCGCTCCGCCGCCGAGCAGTTGCCCCCGGGCGTGCACGCCCTGCGCGCCACCGCCCCCGACGGCCGCACCGCCGACGCCCACCTCGTCGTGGCCCCGCCCCGGCTGCCCGCGCCGCCCGGACGCGCGTACGGACTTCTCGTCCAGCTCTACTCCCTGCTCTCCCGGCGCAGTTGGGGCATGGGCGACCTCGGCGACCTGGCCGAGCTGACCGCCTGGGCCGGTCGCGCGCTCGGCGCCGGATTCGTGCAGGTCAACCCTCTCCACGCGGGCGTCCCCGGCCACCCGACCGACCCCTCCCCGTACCGCCCCTCCTCGCGCCGCTACCCCGACCCGGTGCACCTGCGCGTCGAGGACGTCCCCGAGTTCCCGTACGCCGACGACCAGGGCCGCGTCCGTGCGCTGATGGACCGGGGTGCCGGGCTGCGCGCGTCCGTGCTCGGCGACGGCGAGCTGATCGACCGCGACGCCGTGTGGGAGGCCAAGCGCGAGGCGCTGGAGCTCGTCCGCGACGTACCGCTCGGGCCCGGACGGCGCGCGGCGTACTGCGACTTCCTCGCCGAGGAGGGCGAGGCGCTGGAGGATCACGCCACGTGGTGCGCGCTCGCGGAGGCGTACGGCTCCGACTGGCACCGGTGGCCCGCCGGTCTGCGCGACCCCCGCTCGCCAGAAACCGCCCGCGCCCGCGCCGAGTTGATGGACCGCGTCGACTTCCACAGCCGTCTGGCCTGGCTCACGGACGCCCAGCTCGCCGCCGCGCAGCGCTCCGCGCGGGACGCCGGGATGCCGATCGGCCTCGTCCACGACCTGGCGGTCGGCGTGCACCCCGGCGGCGCCGACGCGTGGGCGCAGCAGGAGTACTTCGCGGCCGGCATGTCGGTCGGCGCGCCCCCGGACGCCTTCAACGCCCGCGGCCAGGACTGGGGTCTGCCGCCGTGGCGCCCCGACCGCCTCGCCGCCTCCGGCTACGCCCCGTACCGCCGGCTGCTGCGCGCCCTGTTCCGGCACGCGGGCGCCCTGCGCATCGACCACGTCATGGGGCTCTTCCGGCTGTGGTGGGTGCCGCTGGGGCAGGCGCCGACGGAGGGGACGTACGTCCGCTACGACGCCGAGGCGATGCTCGCGATCCTGGTGCTGGAGGCCTCGCGGGCCGGGGCGCTGGTGATCGGCGAGGACCTCGGAACGGTCGAGCCGGGGGTGCGCGAGGCGCTGAACCGGCGCGGCGTGCTGGGCACGTCGGTCCTGTGGTTCGAACGCGACTGGGAGGGCACGGGGCTGCCGCTGCCGCCCGAGCGCTGGCGCGCGGACTGCCTGGCCACGGCCACCACCCACGACCTGCCGCCCACCGCCTCCCGGCTGACCGGCGACCACGTCGAACTCCGTGACCGCCTCGGCCTGCTGACCCACCCGCTGGACGAGGAACGCGCGGCGGCCGCAGCCGACACGGGCGAGTGGCTGGCCCTCCTGGCCCGGCTGGGCCTGCTCAGGGGGGCGAGCGGAGGCATCTCCTCCGCGACGGAGGAGGCCGAGATCCAGGCCGTCCACCGCTTCCTGCTGCGCACCCCGGCCCGCATGGTCGGCCTCTGGCTCCCGGACGCCGTCGGTGACCGCCGCCCGCAGAACCTCCCCGGCACCTGGGACCAGTACCCCAACTGGCGCCTGCCCATCGCCGACGCCGACGGCCGCCCGGTGACCCTGGAGGACCTGGCCTCCTCGCCCCGGCTGTACGCGCTGGTGGACGTGTTGCGGGGGCGCGGGGCTCAGGGCGGTGACGACGGCGAGTCCTGAGCGGCCCTCGTACGGGTCCGGGGCGCGGTACGGGACCCCGGGCGCGCGGCCCTTTCCGACGTTCGCTACGTTTGCTCCGTGGACAAGAAGAACGCCCTGCGCGCCGGCGCCCTGGCCGCCGGTACGACGCTGATGATGCTGCTCCTGTCGTCCCCCGCGCTCGCGGTGACGCGCGACGACGGCGACGACCCGGGGCCCGGCCTGTCGGTGATCGAGACGCTGGGCCTCTACGTTCTGGCGCCGATCGGGATCTTCCTGCTGATCGCGGGCCTGGTGTGGGTCCTCGACGGGTCCACGGACCGCGCGCCGAAGGCCAAGGGCAAGGCCCAGCCCAAGGCGAAGGCGGACGCCAAGGCCTGACGGACGCCAAGGCCTGACGGCCGCCCGTCGTCCACAGCCACGGCTTTTCCGCCCTCCACGGAGGGCGCCGAGAGCACAGAGGGCACCCATCGCACGCGTGTGCGATGGGTGCCTTTGCCGTGTTCTGTTCCGGTCTCGGGTGGTTCGGGGTCTTCAGGGGTCTTCTAGGGCCTTCTGGGGCCTTCTGGGGCCTTCAGGGGTACGGCGTCGGGTACGGCGCCGTGAGATAGCGCTGCACCGTGGGGCCCAGCCACTTCACGATCTCCTCGCGGGTCAGGGCGACGGTGGGCGGGAAGCGCAGGACGTAGCGGGTGAGCGCCATGCCCAGGATCTGTGAGGCGGTGAGTGCCGCCCGGGTCGCGGCCTGCTCCGGATCCGGGCACGCGGACCGGGCGACCGGCAGCAGTTGGTCCCGGAAGACGCCCTGCAGGCGCTCGGCCCCCGCCGGGTTGGTCACGCCGACCCGGAGCATCGCGGTGAGCGCCTCGTTCTCGTCCCAGAGGTCGACGAAGTGGCCCACGAGGACCTCGCCCACCTCCCGCGGGTCCAGCCCCTTCGGCTCGGGCAGCCGCAGGTCGATGTCGAGCACCGTGGCGAAGAGGCGCTCTTTCGAGCCGTAGTACCGCATCACCATGGACGGGTCGATCCGGGCGTCCCTGGCGATCGCGCGGATGGTGGCCCGCTCGTACCCGTCGGCGGCGAACCGCTCGCGCGCGGCGGCCAGGATCGCGTTCCGCGTGGCGTCGGAGCGGCGGGGCGCGGGGGATCCCGGTGGGCCGGGCGAGTCGGCGGGGGCGGAGGGTGCCGTTTCGGTCATGCCAACAAGCGTAGGCCAACACCTGTTGACGGTCCAGTGGTGTCGCCGTATGTTGGCGAACGGTCGTAGGCAAACAGATGTTGGCAAACAAATGTTGGCAATCAGGTGTTGGCAAACGAGTGGTGGCAAACGGTTGTTGGCCACCAGGTGTTGGCCAACCAATGCTGACCCCGAGGAGGTCGTCATGACCGGCACCGCAGACCCGACGCGCCCCAGCACCCCTCACCCCGCCACCGCACCCCGGGACCTCGCCTCCCAGGGCGACGCACCCCGCGACGTCATCGTCGTCGGCTCCGGGCCCACCGGTCTGCTGCTGGCCGGCGACCTCGCCGCCGCGGGCGTCCCGGTCACGCTCGTCGAGAAGCGCCCGCACCGGATCAGCAACCTGTCCCGCGCGTTCGTCGTGCACGCCCGCACCCTGGAGCAGCTCGACGCGCGGGGCCTCGCCGGTGAACTGGAGGCGAGGGGCACCACGCTCGACCGGATCCGGCTCTACGCGCGGCTCACCGTACGGCTGGACACGCTGCCGTCCCGGTTCAACCACCTGCTCGTGATCCCGCAGTACGAGGTGGAGAAGGTGCTGGAGAGGCGCGCGGTGGAGTGCGGTGTGCGGTTCCGGTACGAGACCGAGGTCACCGGGATCCGGCAGCACGGCGACACGGTGACCGTCGAGGTCCGCGGTCCGCACGGCGAAGGTGAGCCGGACGCCCTCAGCGCCGCGTACGTCGTCGGGGCCGACGGTCACCGCAGCACCGTGCGGGAGGCGATCGGCCTGCCGTTCCCCGGCAAGTCGGTCATCCGGTCCGTCGTCCTCGCGGACGTACGGCTCGACGAGGAGCCCGAGACACTGCTCACGGCGGACGCCGCCGGAGACGCGTTCGCCTTCATCGCGCCCTTCGGTGACGGCTACCACCGTGTCATCGGCTGGGACCGCGGCCGTGACGTCCCGGACAGCGAGCCGGTCGAGCTCGACGAGGTCAGGGAGATCACCCGGCTCGCCCTCGGCCGTGACTACGGCATGCGCGACGCCCGCTGGATGTCCCGCTTCCACAGCGACGAGCGCCAGGCGCCCGCGTACCGGGTCGGCCGGGTCTTCCTCGCCGGTGACGCCGCGCACGTCCACACCCCGGCCGGCGGGCAGGGCATGAACACCGGCCTCCAGGACGCCGCGAACCTCGGCTGGAAGCTCGCCGCGGTCCTCGGCGGCCACGCGGACCCCGCCCTCCTGGACACCTACCAGGCCGAACGCCACCCGGTCGGCAGGTCCGTGCTCCGCAGCAGCGGCGGCATCGTCCGGCTGGCCATGGCCAAGTACCCCTGGACGCTGGCGTTCCGGGCCGTACTCACCACGTTCCTCAACCGTGTCGGCCCCGCCCGCACCCACCTGGTCGGCCAGGTCACCGGCATCGGGTTCTCGTACCCCGCATCCCGCGGCGCCCACCGGCTCACCGGCACCCGCGTCCCGGACGTCGCCCTGGAGAGCGGCCGTCTCTACGAGGCCCTGCGCGGCGGCCGGTTCGTCCTCATCACGCCCCGGTCGTCCGACCCGCACACCGTCGACGGCCACGGAGCCCGCAAGGACCGCCTCACCGTGGAACGGTGGGCGAGCGACCGCCGTACGACCGTGCTGGTGCGGCCCGACGGATACGTGGCGTGGGCCGCGGAGGAAGCGGACGGCCCCACTGTCGAGGCCGCCCTGGCCGCCGCCGTGGGCCGGTAGCCGGGCCCGACTACCGGCGCTGTCTGGCACGACAGCCGCCCTGTCCGGCTCGGCTGCCTGCCCTGCCCTGCCCTGCCCTGTCCGGCCCGGCGGCCGTCAGGCGCTACGCGCCCGTAGCCAGCACCAATCGACGCAGCAGGTCGGCCAGTTGGCCGGCCTGTTCCTCGTTCAGGTGGGAGAGCGCCTCCGTCTGGACCTGGAGACCGGCCAGGACCGCTTCGTCGACCAGCCGCAGCCCCTCGTCGGTGAGCGTGACCTGCAGGCCTCGCCGGTCGTGCGGGTCGGGGGAGCGGCGGAGCAGCCCGGCGCGCTCCAGTTTGTCGAGGCGGCCGGTCATGCCGCCGGTGGTGAGCATCAGTGTGGCCGAGAGCTGCCGGGGGGGCAGGGTGTACGGCGCGCCCGAGCGGCGGAGGGCCGCCAGGACGTCGAACTCACCGCGCCCGATGCCGAACCGCGTGTACGCCTTGTCCATCCGGTCGCCCACGGTGCGCGAGAGCCGGTAGACGCGCCCGAAGACCTCCATCGCGGTGGTGTCCAGATCGGGCCGGACCTGCGCCCACTGCTCGATGATCGCGTCGACGGGGTCCGTGGGGGAGTTGTTCATGGGGCGAGTATCGGCCGCGTGTCGGTCGGCCGCAAGAAAGCGGCTTGACGTCAAGTTGCTTAGCGTTAAGCTAATCGCAAGCAAGGCAATCGCAAGCAAGCCAACCATGGGCAAGCTGAACCGGTCACCTCATCCCGCCGTGAAGGGCGTACTCCATGACCTCGAACCGCCCCACCCTCATAGCCCTGACGGCTCTCGCCCCCGTCTCCTGGGGCACCACCTACGCGGTCACCACCGAGTTCCTGCCACCCGACCGCCCCCTGTTCACGGGCCTGGTGCGAGCGCTGCCCGCCGGGCTGCTGCTGCTCGCACTCGCCCGGGTGCTGCCCCGCGGCGTCTGGTGGGGGAAGGCCGCGGTCCTGGGCGCGCTGAACATCGGAGCGTTCTTCCCGCTGCTGTTCCTCTCCGCGTACCGGCTGCCCGGCGGTATGGCGGCGGTCGTGGGGTCGGTCGGGCCGCTGTTCGTCGCCGGGCTGGCCACCGTGCTGCTGGGCGAGCGCCCGACCCCGCGCACGCTGCTCACCGGCGTCGCCGCCGCCCTCGGGGTCAGTCTCGTCGTGCTGAGGGCGGCGGGCGCGCTCGACCTCGTCGGCTTCCTCGCGGCCCTCGCCTCCACCGCCTCCATGTCGACCGGGACCGTGCTCACCAAGCGGTGGGGCCGGCCGGAGGGTGTCGGCCCGCTGGCCCTCACCGCCTGGCAGCTCACCGCGGGCGGGCTGCTGATGGCTCCCGTCGCCCTCCTCGTCGAAGGGGCTCCGCCCGCGCTGGACGGCCGGGCGATCGGCGGGTACGTCTACCTCGCACTGGCCAACACCGCGGTCGCGTACTGGCTCTGGTTCCGTGGCATCGGCCGGCTCAGCGCCACCCAGGTCACCTTCCTCGGGCCCCTCTCACCGCTCACCGCGGCCGTCGTCGGCTGGGCCGCGCTCGGACAGGCGCTGACCTCCGTCCAGCTGGCGGGCATGGCGCTGGCGTTCGGGGCGACGGTTCTCGGGCAACTCGGGCCGCGTACCGGCCATTCCGTCACGGAGGCCCCCGGGAGGCCCCTGACCCCCCTCGCTCCCTCGAACCCCGTGGCTCCCCAGGGACGTGCCCTTGACACCCCGAACCCGCGAGTCGAGCCTTGGCAGGGCGTGTGCTCGGGAACCTCTGAGACCGCACGTGAACCCTCCGGAACGCTCAACCTTCCTGCTCGGCAAAGGAGTTGACGTGACTGCGAAGACGGTGATCAGCACCTCGCGGAAGCAGGGGGCTTCCCCTTCGCACCCAACCGGGACCAGGGGCCGCGGCGACGCGACGGGCTCCTGACGGGGCGGGCGGCATGCGAAGAGGTGGCATACGAAGCGGTGGTATGCGCAGAGGCGGCACAGGACGCACAGGCCATGTGGGGCGCGGGGGACATGGGAGATACGAGGGACACGGGGGAGACGGAGGCCACGGGGGAGACGGAGGCCACGGGGCAGACGGAGCACACGGAGCACACGGAGCCCTCGGCCGGCCGGTGATCGTCGCCGGGATCTATCCCACCCTTGAGGAACTGACCCTCCAAGCCCGGGCGTTGACCGCCGCGCGCCCCGGCACCCTCCGGCTGCGCACCGTCGGGGCCTCGCGCTCGGGGCGGCCCCTGTGGCTGCTGTCCGTCGGGCACGGGCGCCGGAACGTCCTCACCGTCGCGGGCGCCCACTCCAACGAACCCGTCGGCGGCGCCTCCGCGATCCGGCTCGCCGAGGAGTTCGCGCTCGATCCGGGCGTGCTCGACGCCCTGGACTGCACCTGGCACTTCCTGCTCTGCCTCGACCCGGACGGCATGAGCATCAGCCAGCGGCACGGCTGGCCGACGGCGGGGTGGAGCGTCGAGCGCTACCACCGGTACTTCTACCGGCAGGAGTTCACCTGCCAGCCGGAGTTCCGGCCGCTCGGGGGCCGGCCGGAGACGCCCCTGCCCGAGTCCGACGTGCTCGTCGGTCTGCTCGACGAACTGCGCCCCGCCGTCCAGTTCTCGCTGCACGGCATGGAAGCAGGAGGAACCTTCCTGCAGTTGACCCGAAGGGTGCCCGGAGCGGCCCGCGCCTTCCGTGAGGTGGCGGCGAACCTGGGGGTCCCCGTGGAGCACCGGCCCTTCGACGGCCTGGGCTGGTTCGTGGAGGGCCCGGGCGTCCTCGTGGTGCCCGGCGCCGAACCGGCCGACGAGCGCGACCCCTCCGGCTTCACCTCCGAGGCGACCTGGACCTACCCCATGCGGTACGGCACCGTCACCGCCGTGGTCGAGGCACCGATGTGGGCCGTGGACGCCGTCGCCGACCCCCGGCCCACGGCCGGCGCCGAAGAAAACATCGCCCAGGTGAGCCGGACCCTGCTGGAGCGCAGCGAACGGGTGGAGGCCGTCGTCGGGCGCCGCGCCGTACCGGTCGCCGCCGAGCTGCTGCCGTACGAGTCGGCCGCCCGCGAACTGCTCGGTGTCGGTCCCGGAGTCGCCGACACCTGGAAGAGCTACCTCGCGGACGACCTCGGCGGCGTCGGACTCGCCACCACCGTCGGCAACTCCGTCTCCCTCGACCTCGCGGCCCGCCGCGTCCCCCTGCGCGCGGCGGCGATGCTGCGCCAGGCCCTCGGCGACCCGCCCACCGACGCGGTGGCCGCGGACGCGCTCGACGCCCTGGTGCGGGAATGGTGCCGCGAGTTCCAGACCGCCTTCGGCGTCCGCTGGCTGCCGGTCCGTCACCAGACCGCGCTGCACGGGCAGATCATGCTGCGGCTGGTGCGGATGCTGCTGGGCGGCTGACGGCGGCCGGCTGACAGCGGCGAGGGGCGCCCGGTGAGCCACCGGGCGCCCCTGAGCGTCGTACGACGGACCGCTCATCCGTGGTACGACGGACCGCTCATCCGTCGTACCACGGACCGATCCCGCTCCTGCGGCCAGGCACTACTACGCCTGGGGCGCCGCCGCGTCCGCCGCCTGGGCCTTCAGGGCGCGCTCGACGCCGGCGCGGGACTCCGAGACGAGCCGGCGCAGGGCAGCGCCCGGCTCGGCGTCGGTCAGCCAGGTGTCCGTGCGGTCCAGGATGGCCTGCGAGACCTGGACGGACGGGTACAGGCCGACGGCGATCTGCTGGGCCATCTCGTGGGAGCGGGACTCCCAGATGCCCTTGACCGCCCCGAAGTACTTCTCCGCGTACGGAGCGAGCAGTTCACGCTGGTCGGTCTGGACGAAGCCCGAGATGACCGCCTCCTGCACGGCGTTCGGGAGCTTGTCGGACTCGACGACCGACGCCCAGGCCTCCTCCTTCGCCGCCTCCGTCGGGCGCGCGGCCCGCGCCGCGGCCGCGTGACGCTCGCCCGCCGCCGTCTTGTCGCGCTCGTACTCGCCCGCGATCTCCGTCTCGTCGAAGCGCCCCACGGCCGCGAGCCGGTGCACGAACGCCCAGCGCAGCTCGGTGTCGACGGCCAGCCCCTCGATCGTCTGCGTGCCCTCCAGCAGGGCGTCCAGCAGGTCCAGCTGCTCCGGCTCCCGCGCGGTCGCCGAGAAGGCGCGCGCCCAGGCCAGCTGGTGGTCGCTGCCCGGCTCGGCCGCGCGCAGATGGGCCAGCGTGGCGTCCGTCCAGCGGGTCAGCAGCACATCGCGCGCGGCCGGGTCGGCGTACAGGTCGATCGCCAGCTTCACCTGGCGGTGCAGCGACTGCACGACACCGATGTCGGACTCCTTGGCGATGCCCGACAGGACGAGCGAGAGGTAGTCGCGGGTCGCGAGCTCCGCGTCGCGCGTCATGTCCCAGGCCGAGGCCCAGCACAGGGCGCGCGGCAGGGACGCCTCGAAGTCGCCGAGGTGCTCGGTCACGAAGGCGAGGGACTGCTCGTCGAGGCGCACCTTCGCGTACGACAGGTCGTCGTCGTTGAGCAGGACCACGGCCGGGCGGCGCCTGCCGACCAGCTGCGGTACGGCGGTCAGCTCGCCGTCGACGTCCAGCTCGACGCGGTCGTCGCGCACCAGCTTGCCGCTGTCGTCGTCGAGCTCGTACAGGCCGATCGCGATGCGGTGCGGGCGCAGCGTCGGCTCACCCTTGGCGCCGGCGGGCAGGGTGGGGGCCTCCTGCCGGATGGCGAAGGAGGTGACGACCCCGTCGGCGTCGGTCTCGATCTCCGGCCGCAGGACGTTGATCCCGGCCGTCTCCAGCCACTTCTTCGACCACGTCTTCAGGTCGCGCCCGGAGGTCTCCTCCAGCGCCCCCAGCAGATCGCCGAGCCGCGTGTTGCCGTACGCGTGCGCCTTGAAGTACGCCTGCACGCCCCGGAAGAACTCGTCCTGCCCGACGTACGCGACGAGCTGCTTCAGCACGGACGCGCCCTTGGCGTAGGTGATGCCGTCGAAGTTGACGAGCACGTCGTCCAGGTCGCCGATCTCGGCCATGATCGGGTGGGTGGACGGCAGCTGGTCCTGGCGGTACGCCCACGTCTTCATGGAGTTCGCGAACGTCGTCCACGAGTGCGGCCAGCGCGAGCCGGGCGCGGCGGCCTGGCAGGCGATCGACGTGTACGTGGCGAACGACTCGTTCAGCCACAGGTCGTTCCACCACTCCATCGTCACGAGGTCGCCGAACCACATGTGGGCCAGCTCGTGCAGGATGGTCTCGGCGCGCAGCTCGTACGACGCGTCGGTCACCTTGGACCGGAAGACGTACTGGTCGCGGATGGTGACCGCGCCGGCGTTCTCCATCGCGCCCGCGTTGAACTCCGGTACGAACAGCTGGTCGTACTTCTTGAACGGGTACGCGTAGTCGAACTTCTCCTGGAACCAGTCGAAGCCCTGCCGGGTCACCTCGAAGATGGCGTCCGAGTCGAGGAACTCGGCGAGCGAGGGCCGGCAGTAGATGCCGAGCGGCACGCTCTGCCCGTCCTTCTCGTACACGCTGTGGACCGAGTGGTACGGGCCCACGATGAGCGCCGTGATGTACGTGGAGATCCGGGGCGTCGGCTCGAAGACCCAGACGTCGTCCTTGGGTTCGGGCGTCGGCGAGTTGGAGATCACCGTCCAGCCGGTGGGCGCCGTCACGGTGAACTGGAAGGTGGCCTTCAGATCGGGCTGCTCGAACGACGCGAACACCCGGCGGGCGTCCGGCACCTCGAACTGGGTGTAGAGATAGGCCTGGTTGTCGACGGGGTCGACGAACCGGTGCAGTCCCTCACCGGTGTTGGTGTACGCGCAGTCGGCGACGACCCGCAGGATGTTGCGCCCCTGCAGCAGTCCCGGCAGGGCGATCCGGGAGTCCTCGAACACCTCGGCGGGGTCGAGGGTGTCCCCGTTGAGGGTCACTTCGTGGACGGTCGGGGCCACCAGGTCGATGAAGGACTCCGCGCCTCCCCCACTCTCGGCTTCGCTCGAGCGGGAGGTGCCCCCATCCACCACGTCGAAGCGCACCGTGGTCACGGACCGGTAGGTGCCGCCCTCCTGCGCGCCGGAGAGGTCGAGATCGA
Source organism: Streptomyces sp. NPDC046862 (assembly GCF_040704615.1). Lineage (NCBI taxonomy): Bacteria > Bacillati > Actinomycetota > Actinomycetes > Kitasatosporales > Streptomycetaceae > Streptomyces > Streptomyces sp. NPDC046862. The sequence goes on from NZ_JBEYXP010000018.1 coordinate 105,394, forward strand.
TCTCGTACGAGTCGACGGTGAGCAGCTTCGCCCGCTCTTGCGCCTCTTCGCGGGTCAGGTTTGTGCCAGGCACGCGGTCATCTCCTCGGTATGTGTGGTCCCGGCCATCCTTCCACGGGACCCGCGGGGAACGCGATGTCCGTTTCCCGCCGGTGAACAGGGCGTACGCGCGTGAGGCTGGTTCCCATGACGACCTACACGACGACCTACGTTTCGCGCCCCATCACCCGTGCGGCCCTGAAGGAGTTGCGCTCTGCCGACGATGCGGGGCGCCGGATGGTTCCCGTGACCGACCAGGAGGGCGGCGCTCCGCTCCGCTGCTGCCTGCGCCACAGTGAGCCGGGGGACGTGATCGCCCTCGTCTCGTACGCGCCGTTGCGGCGCTGGGCGGCGGAGACGGGAGCGGACCCGGGCGCTTATGACGAACAGGGGCCGGTGTTCATCCATGCGGAGGAATGCGAGGGCCCTGCCGGGCGGGGGCATCCGTTCACGAGGGCGCACCGTACGGTCCGTCGGTACTCCACCGACGGGCGCATCGTCGGGGGGCGGCTGGTGGAGAGCGGTGTGGCGTCCGAGGAGGGCTCCGAGCAGGCCTTCGAGGCGGCGTTCGAGGAGGCGTTCGAGGAGGCGTTCGCCGATCCCGAGGTGGCGGTGGTGCATGTCAGGGCGGTGGAGTACGGGTGCTTTCTGTACGAGGTGCGCAGGGGGTAGGGGGCCGGATGCGCGGGTGCGGGGTTCCGCCCCCGCCGCGCTCGCCCTTCCCGTCCCGCTCCAGGCCGTGCGGGCCGCTCACTGAGGGCCGCGGTGGGCCTCCTGCCGAGCGCGGGCGTGCTTCTCGTCCCAGCGGCGGGCTGTCGTAAGGCCTGCCTGCAGGCCGATCCACACGCATCCGGCGGAGGCGGGCAGCAGGATCAACGTGACGAACACCTCGCCGCCGATGACGGAGAAGCTGTCGCTGTTCACCAAATTCAGGAATTCGCTGAGGCCGGCCTCGCGGAGGAGGTCGGAGTCGACCCTGTATTCCGGGAAGGTGGGGGACATGGCATGGTCGGCGAGAAGGCCGAAGGTCAGCAACAGTGCGGCTGCCAGGGCCGTGCGGGCCGGTGGCAACCACGTCGAGGGTGCGCGCAGGCGCGGCCGGAAGGCGCCGCCGAGCCTCAGGGCGGACGGAACCAGCCGGCACAGGGCCGCGAGGCCGAAGGTGCAGAGCAGTGCGGTGAGCAGCAGGGCGAGGCCGTACTCGTAACTGGAGAACCACCAGCTGACCCAGACGGCCACGACCGGGGCCAAGGCCCATGCGGCCCCGAGGGCGAGCGCGCGCAGCACAGCCAACACACGGGCGGCCGGACGCATGCGGGCGGCCTCTCTGGCCTGCCACGCCCGCTCGCGCAGCCGCCACCGCCTCGCCTCCTGCTCCTGTCTGAGCCGCCACTGTCGTGCCTCCTCCTCCGCGTGCCGAAGCTTCGCCTGCCGCCGCTGCTCCGCCTCCCGTTGCTGCCTGAGCCGCCGCTCGCGCTCCCTGGCCACGGTGAGTGCCTCCTGCCGAGCCTGCTCGGACCACTCGGCCTCGGCCAGTCGGCCGAGCAAGGTGTCCCGTCCCCCTGCGGCCTGGAGCAGGCGGTCGTACCACGCCATCGACGGATCCGGCGGCTGTGCCCTGTCCGGCAGCCGGTTCCGGATCTCCGTCAGCGCCTCCGGTGGGAGAAGGGCGGCCAGCTGCGCCCCCGGCCCGATGTCCGCGGCCCAGTCCCGCACCTCGGGCGGCCATAACGTCGTATCGGCGTCCCGCCACGCCTTCAGGGCCTTGTGCCACGTCCGCCGCACGTTCCGTAGCCGGTCGAGCGTGGGGAACTCGGCCAGGGTGTCGAGCAGCCACTCGTGCGGCCGGGCCAGTACCTCGAGCAACTCGGCGTCGGGCTCGTCCCCACCGGAGTAGGGGTGCAGGCAGATGCGGGCCAGCGAGGCGTAGGTGATCGTGCAGCTGCGGTAGACGACCGGGCCGTCCGGGTCGAGCCACTGCAGCAGACGCAGCAGCTTGTGGTCCGGGGGGAGGGCGGGGTCGGTCAGGTAGGTGTCGATGAGGACGATGCGGCCCTCGACGTCGTCGGCCCGGTGGTCGTTGAACTGCCTCAGCCAAGAGCGGAGTTGGGACCAGCTCTCAGAGGGGTGCGACTCGGTGCCCATGCGCCGGAAGAACCGGTCGGCGGCGGTCGCCCAGTGCTTGCGGATGGTCGAGGCCAGGTCCTTCTTGGTGGCGTGCTCGGTTCCCGCGAGGACGAGGGCGCGGGAGACGAAGGCGTGGGCGGCAGAGGGCCGGGACGGGGGCGCGACCGGGACGGCCGGCGGCGGGGCGCCAGCGGTGGACGCGGCGGGGTTGCGGGCGAGGGCGATGTGCTGCGTGGTGCCGCGGAACTGCTGTTCCGGCATCGGCAGCTCCCGCCGACGGGCGCTGCGGCGGAGTTCCTCGCCCAGGACGCCGAGGGAGAGGAGTGGCCCGGCCTCCGGCCTGCCGCTGCGCAGCAGGTGGAGCAGTTGGCCGGTGAACGCCGTGTACCTCTCTCCCGGCAGGGCAAGGGCCTGTTCATTCGCTGTGGTGGCGGTCAGGAGGCAGCTGCCCTCGATGTCGAGTTCCTGCGCGAGCCCTGCGGTGCCGCCGCTCATGCCCGGGATGGCCCGTCCGCTGAAGCAGCTGTCGACGATCACGATCTTGTTGGTCGCGCGGGACGAGTTCACGATCTCGCGCAGCAGGTCGTAGTCGAAACCGCTGACCGCCGCGTTGGTGAACTGCGTGTGGGGGAGGGCGAGATACAGGCCCCCGCGCAGTTTGCGCAGGCCGTGCCCCGCGAAGTAGATCAGCAGGGTGTCCGTGGCCTCGGCGGCGTGGTGCCGCAGCGCGTCGTAGACGGGGATCGCGCCGGGCGGATCGAGCAGGACCGTGCAGCGCTCTTCGGCGAAGGCGCCCAGCGGAGAGGTCAGGGCGGCGCGCAGGTCCGTCAGGTTGTTGCCGACGGCGGGCAGGTCGGCCAGCTCGTCGGCTTCGTAGGACGCGGTACCGAACAGGAACGCGCGGGAACGCTCCGGATCAGGCAGCCGGGTCATCGTCGCCGGGGAGGTACTCGGAGAGGGCCGCGGCCGCGCGCGCAAGCTCCGCGGGATCCTCGTGCCTGATCTCGTACCGCCTGCCGTCCGGCGTGATGAGGGTGACGCTCCCGGTGGGCGCGGCCGCCTGGGTCGCGCGATAGGTCACCCACGCACCGAGCGACGACACAAGAGTGTTTATGAATGCGAGCCCCAGGTCCGACAGCTGGATGGCGATCTCCAGGCCGGACCCCATCGTGCCGGGCGGCCCGGGCGGCCTCTCCCACCGCATACGCGCCCGCAGGTCATGCTCGGCGTCCAGCCACTCCCTCAGGTCCTCCAGGGCCTCGTCGTCCCCCGCAACGTCGATCCGTACGGACATGTGGCCCCCGCGCGTGTGTGAGCAGTTTTTCAGGAGTGTGAGGTGTCCATTCCAGTGATGCATTCCAGTGAATGGGTGATGGCCTGTCAAGCAGGCCGTACTCCCCGTTGTGGATCGGGCGCCTCTCAAGCGTCGAGATCGACCCGTACCGTCAGCAGGTTCGTCCCGAGCACTCGGACCGCCGCGCTGTTGAGCTGCGGCCGCATGCGGGTGACCGGTGCGGCGTCCGCGCAGGCTGCGGGCTACCTACAAGTCGAGCGGGTCTTCCTGCCCACCTACGGCTCCTGGCTGAACTGGATCGAATCGGAGTTTGCGGCCTGTGCTGCTTCGCCCTCAACGGCACCGACCACCGCAACGGCCAGGGCCGCCTGACGCATTTCTGCGATCTTCACATGAGTGACCTGAACCCGGCCGACGGACAACTGCAGGCCGCCCGACTGTCGTTGCGGCGTCCGACCGAAGCCGACATCGACGCGATCTTCGCGATCCACCGTGACTCCGAAACCTGCCTGCACAACCCCTCCGACGCGCTCACCCGGCTCGATGAAGCCAGGGAACTGTATCGCCGCTGGAACGACCAGTGGCAGCGGTGCGGATACGGGTACTGGGTCGTCCGACGCCACGGCTCCGCCCTGCAACTGGGATTCTGTGGGATCAAGCCCATGGAACTGCGCGGAATGAAAGTCCTCAACCTCTTCTACCGCTTCGCCCCGTCGGCCTGGGGCCAGGGCTTCGCGAGCGAGGCCGCAGCGACGGTCACCACCTGGGCATCCCGCCACGTTCCCGACCTCCCACTGATCGCCCGCGTCCGGCCGGCCAACATCGCTTCGCAACGCGTGGCAGTGCGCGCCGGCCTGACCCGAGCAGAGCAGCTCGACGAAACCGGATACGACGGCCTCGACTGGATCTATGCAGCAAGGCTGCCGAACCGTTAGGGGGCCCGGGGGCCGGCCCCGAAAAAGGTGGGGGCCAGGGGGCGCAGCCCCCTTGGCGGGGTCGAAGGGGCAGCGCCCCTGGGGAGGGGACGGGTAGGGGCGGCGGGGGCGAAAACCTCACCCCCGCACCCCCACCGGCGTCAGCGCTTCAGCTCCGCCGCCACCAGCTCCGCGATCTGCACCGCGTTCAGCGCAGCCCCCTTGCGCAGGTTGTCGTTCGAGAGGAACAGCGACAGACCGTACTCGACCGTCTCGTCGACACGGAGGCGGCCCACGTACGACGGGTCCTTGCCCGCCGCCTCCAGCGGAGTGGGGATGTCGGAGAGGGCCACACCCGGCGCACCCGCCAGCAGCTCGGTCGCGCGCTCGACGGTGATCGGACGGGCGAACCGGGCGTTGACCTGGAGCGAGTGTCCGGAGAAGACCGGGACGCGGACGCAGGTGCCGGAGACCTTGAGCGCCGGGATCTCCAGGATCTTGCGGGACTCGTTGCGGAGCTTCTGCTCCTCGTCGGTCTCGTTCAGCCCGTCGTCCACGATCGACCCGGCCAGCGGGACCACGTTGAAGGCGATGGGACGCTTGTAGACCTGCGGCTCGGGGAAGTCGAGCGCCTCCCCGTCGTGCGTGAGCTTGTCCGCGTCGGCGACCACCTTCTGCGCCTGCCCGTGGAGCTCGGCGACGCCCGCGAGACCCGAGCCGGATACCGCCTGGTACGTCGCGACGACCAGCGCCTCGAGGCCCGCCTCCTCGTGCAGCGGCTTCAGCACCGGCATCGCGGCCATCGTCGTGCAGTTCGGGTTGGCGATGATGCCCTTGGGGCGGTCCGCGATCGCATGCGGGTTCACCTCGGAGACCACCAGCGGGACCTCGGGGTCCTTGCGCCAGGCGGAGGAGTTGTCGATCACGACCGCGCCCTGGGAGGCGACCTTCTCGGCCAGCGCCCGGGAGGTCGCGCCGCCCGCGGAGAACAGGACGATGTCGAGGCCCGAGTAGTCGGCCGTCGCCGCGTCCTCCACCGCCACGCCGTCCAGCACTGTCCCGGCCGAGCGGGCCGAGGCGAACAGACGCAGCTCGGCGATCGGGAACTCCCGCTCGGCGAGGATGCTGCGCATGACCGTGCCGACCTGACCGGTGGCTCCGACGATTCCGACCCTCACGACGACTCCTTCATGGCTTGCGTGTGCCTGTTACGTGGCCGAGGCGTTTCCATCATGCGTCTCACCCGGCCCGGCCTGTCCAATCCTTTGCGCGGGAGATCGGACCATCCGGGCTGTCGGCCGGGCACCGCGACGACCCCCCGGCCGGCCGCCCCTCTCCGGAGCACCCCGGAGATATCCCCTCCGAACGCGCGCGGGACCGGAAGCCGTACTGGGCTCACACACTGGTTCCGGGCGTTCCTCCAGTTCCCGGCGGATCGACGGGGCCCGGGCGCGGTGCGGCCCGTGCGTGATGAACACCTCGGTTTCGGGTCCGGTGTGACGTATGACTCCGTGGCCCTCGCGACACGATCCCGGAAACGGGCCGAACGTTTCCGCCCCCACCGGCGTCGTAGAGGAAACGCGGCGAGGGGAGGGGTGGCTGTGCTGCGCAGAAAGGCCCGGCGGGCCGAGGGGGTGGACGACCCTCTGGACGTGGTCCAGGGGATGGACGACCCCTTGGCCGTGGTCCAGGAGGCGGACGATCCCCTGGACGTGGCCCAGGAGCGCCGGGTGCGGGCGGTGCTCGCGCTCGGCGGAGTACCGCAGGCGGACCTGATGGACGGGGTGCAGCAGGTGCGGCTGCGGCTCCTGGAGCGGGCCGCGAGCGGTCGCGAGGCCCCACGGGACGTGTCCGCGTGGGCGGCGGTCGTCGCCTCTAACCTGGCCATGGACTGGCACCGGGCCAAACGCCGACAGGAGCGCCTCGGCGAGCGTCTGGCCTCGCTGCGACAGCTGGAGCACCCCTCCGGCGAGGACTCCAGCGTGCTCTCGCTCGCGGTCGCCCGCGGCCTGGACGCGCTGCCCGACGCCCTGCGACAGGTCGTCGTCCTGCGTTTCTACGCCGACCTGCCGGTACGCGGGATCGCCGAGGAGCTCGGCATCCCCGAGGGCACGGTCAAGAGCAGGCTCCACTCGGCGGTCCGCGCCCTGCGCGCCCGCCTGCACGAGGACGAGGTGGTGTGACGTGGCCGCCCGGAACGAGGACCGGAACGAGGACCGGCGCGACGCCCGGTACGACGCCGACAACGTGTACGAGGCGCACGAGGCGCACGAGGCGCACGAGGCGCACGAGGCGCACGAGGCGCACGACGCGCACGACGCGCACGACGCGTACGACGGCATGGACGCGCTGATGGCCGCGATCACGGACGACCCCCTGCCCGAAGGGGCCCTGGACGACGCCGTGTTCGCGGCTGAGCACCGGTCCGCGCTGGCCGACGTGGCGCTGCTGCGCGAGCAGTTGGGGCTGATCGGGGAGGCGCTGGTCGCGGACGGCCCCGCCGTGAACGGTACGGAGGCGGAAGCCGTGACCCCGGCGGGGCGACCCGCGGCCGCGCGGCCCGCACCCGGCACCGAGGGCACGCCGCGGCCCGCACAGAAAGCCGACGCCGAGACGGGGCCCTCACCGGCGCCCACCCCGCCGGTGAAGCCCCGCCCGCTCTCCCCCCTCACGACGCGCCCGACCCGTACCGGCCCGACCCGTACCGGCCCGACCCGTCCCAGTCCGAGCCGTACGCGCCCGCCGAGGCGTCGCCCCGCGGCGGTCTCGCTCGCCCTCGGGACCCTCGCCGCCGCAGTGGCCGCCTTCGCGGTCGTCGGGCTGGGGTGGCTGATCGCGCAGGGCGGCGTCGGGGCCAGTGACAGCGGCGCCAGCAGCGCGACCTCGGAGAAGCATGCGGACGACGCGGCCGGGGCGAAGGACAGCGCGACGTCACAGCTCAGCCCGTCGTACGTCGCCTGCGCCCGGCTCCTCGCGGAGGGCACCGTCACGGCCGTCGAACCCGTTCCCGGCACCGGGCAGTCCAGGGTCACGCTGGACGTCGAGCGCTCCTACAAACCGGAGAAGCCGAATAAGTCAGAGAAGTCAGAGAAGTCGGAGAAGCCAGAGAAGCCAGAGAAGCCAGAGAAGTCGGAGAAGCCGGCCAAGGGCGGCGACGAGGTCGTGTTCCCCGTGGACGAGAGCGAGGCCTCCCGCCTGCGCGAGGGCGAGCCCGTCCTGGTCGGCATCCACCGCGACCGGGCGACGCCCGACCTGCTCGTCACCGGCGAGAAGAAGATCGCCCAGGAACGCGCCCGGATCAGCCGGGATCTCACCGAGGCACGCGGCCTGACGTGCGAGGACGGCGGCTGACGCGGACGGCGGGGGACGGCCGGCCCGAGCGGTCCGGGCCGGCTCGTCCCTCGTGGGCCCGGCCGCCGCTTCTCCCTCTGTGTAACGTCTGTGCATGCGCGAGGAGTTGAGAGTGGCGGCGTACGCCGTGTGCGTACGGGACGGGCAACTGCTGCTGGCCCGCTGGGTGGCCCAGGACGGCAGCAAGCGGTGGACGCTGCCGGGCGGCGGCATGGACCATGGCGAGGACCCGTACGACACGGTGGTCCGCGAGGTCGACGAGGAGACGGGATACACGGTCGAGCCGGCCGCCCTGCTCGGCGTGGACTCCGTCAAGCGCCAGTACCCGCGCCGCCTCGGTGCGGTCGCCGACTTCCACGGTCTGCGGATCGTCTACGAGGCCCGCGTCACCGGCGGCGACCTCCGCCACGAGACGAACGGCTCCACCGACATGGCCGCCTGGCACCCGCTGGACGCCGTGCCCTCCCTGGAACGGGTCGAACTGGTCGACGTGGGCCTCGCCCTGTGGCGTGAGCGCCCGTCCTCCGGACACCTGAACGGACCGGTGCCGGACGCCCCTCGGGGATAGGTGCCGTACCCCGACAGATGAACACGGAGTGACAGCCTCCCTTCGGTCCCCCTTACGTTCGGGAAGCCTCCGTGAAAGCGGAGGGTGGTCCAAGATCCACGTACGGTGATCGGCGCTGCCCGTTGCCGCCCAGTTCACGTGCAGGTCATTCCCGGTGCCAACCATCCAGTATGAGCGGGCCGTTCGCGTTTGCGAGCTGTCCGCGACCACTGATGATGCGTTCGCACTCGGGGAGAACCGCGCATGTCGCGCATACGCTCTGTCGCCGCCGCTGCCACCGCTCCGGGCCGCCGTGCCTTCCTCGCCGCCACCGGCGCCGTGACCCTCTCGGCGGGCGTCGGCCTCGCCCTGCGCCCCGGATCCGAAGCCTCCGCCAAGGCCGCCGCCTCCGACACGTCGGCGGTCGCCCTGTCCTCCCGTCAGGCCCCGGCCGCGCCCCTGGCGCCGTACACCCGCGGCACCACCCTCAACTCGGTCGCGGCGCCCCGCGGCGGCTCCGGCTACCGCCGGCTCGGCGACGGCCCGGCCTGGAAGCGTGTCGTCCGCGGCGACCTGGCCGCCCCCAAGTCGGGCCGCGAGAGCCGCCGTACGGCGCTCGCCGCCTTCGTCCAGTTCACCGACCTGCACGTGGTGGACGTCCAGCACCCGCTGCGGTACGAGTACCTGCGCGCGCAGACCGCGAGCGCCTGGCGTCCGCAGGAGGCGCTGTCGGTGGCGGGCGCCGTCTCGCTCGTCGAGCGGGTCAACGCGCTGCGGGGAGCCCCCGTCACCGGCTCCCCGCTCCACTTCGTCATGACGACGGGCGACAACACCGACAACAACTCCCGCACCGAGCTGGACTGGTTCCTGAAGGTGATGAGCGGTGGCCGCATCACCCCCAACTCCGGTGACCCGCGCCGCTACGAGGGCGTCCAGGACAGCGGCCTGAAGCTGTACTGGCAGGCGGACGCCGCTCTGCGCGACTCCGACAAGCAGCTCGGCTTCCCGCGCATCCAGGGTTTCCTGGAGGCGGCGATCCGCGAGGTGAACAGCCCCGGCCTGAACCTGCCCTGGTACTCGACGGTCGGCAACCACGACTCCCTGCCCGGCGGCTGCTACGCCCCCGGCGACTCCTTCTTCGCGGACTTCGCGGTCGGCGGCAAGAAGCTGATGACGCTGGACGAGCAGTCCGGGAAGGCGATCTGGGACAACGTGCAGTCGGGCGGCGACCCCCGGGGAGCCGACTGGAAGGCGATGCTCAAGTCCCACGCCCGGCAGATGCGTTCGGTCACCCCGGACGAGCACCGCGCCCCCTTCACGCCGCTGGAGTACCTCAAGGCCCACCTGGACCCGGCCCACCGCGGCCCCGGCCCGGTCGGCCACGGCTACTCGCAGGCGAACGTGGACGCCGGCACCCAGTACTACGCCTTCCGCATAGCCGACGACGTCATCGGCATCAGCCTCGACTCCACCGACCCCGGCGGTCACTACGAGGGCTCGCTCGGCACGGCGCAGTTGAAGTGGCTGGAGAAGACGCTGAAGGAGAACAAGGACTCGCACGCGATCGTCTTCAGCCACCACACCAGCAAGACGATGCGCAACCTCCGCGAGGACCCGGGCCACCCGGGCGAGGCCCGCCACGGCGGCGAAGAGGTCCTCTCGCTGCTCGGCCGCCACAACAACGTCCTGGCCTGGGTCAACGGTCACAGCCACCGCAACCGGATCACCCCGCACTCGTACTCGGGCGGCGGCTCCTTCTGGGAGATCTCGACGGCCTCCCACATCGACTTCCCGCAGCTCGCCCGAGTGATCGAGCTGGTGGACAACAAGGACGGCACGATCTCCCTGTTCACCACCCTCGTCGAGTCGGCGGCCCCGCACGCCACCGACTTCGCCGACCTCTCCCAGACGGGCCTCGCGTCCCTGTACCGCGAACTCTCCTTCAACGCCCCGGGCTCCCGCACGGACCTCTCGGGAACGTCGGAGGACCGGAACGTGGAACTGGTCCTGCGCAAGGGCTGAACGAACTGGCCGAATCCGGCTCAACCGCCGTACCGGGTCTCAACCCTCACGCGAGCGCCTCGTGTCTCCCCCCTCGACCTGATCATCTAAGGGGGAGACATGGCAGCGCACAGGAGAACGCTCCGGACGTGGCTGACGGCGGTGACGGCCACGACCGCGGCAGCGGCACTGGCCGCCCCGGCGTTCGCGGCACCGGCCAGTGCCTCGACGGCCGGCCACAGCGCGACGCGGGAGGCCATGAACGCCGCCGTCGCGGACGGCGTGCCGGGCGTCACGGCCCGGGTCGAGGACAAGCACGGAACGTGGACGGCCACGGCGGGCGTGGGGAACCTGAGGACCGGACAGCCACCCGGCCCCCGCGACCACTACCGGGTGGGCAGCATCTCCAAGACGTTCATCGCGACCGTGCTGCTCCAACTCGAAGCGGAGGGGGAGCTGTCGCTGGACGACAGTGTGGAGAAGTGGCTCCCGGGCGTGGTGCGCGGCGACGACTACGACGCCGGCAAGATCTCCGTGCGTCAACTCCTCAGCCACACCAGCGGCATCTACGACGTCCTCAAGGACTCCGAGTTCCAACGGAGGGTGTTCAGCGAGGAGTTCCTCGATCACCGCTACGACACCTGGACCGCCGAATCCATGGTGGCCATGGCCCTGCGGAACAAGCCGGACTTCGATCCGGGCAAGGGCTGGAAGTACTCCAACACCAACTACATCCTCGCCGGCATGATCATCAAGAGGGTCACCGGCAACACCTACCGGGACGAGATCCGCCAGCGCATCATCGAGCCTCTCGGCCTGAAAGGCACCCGCTCACCCGGCACCGACCCCCGTCTGCCGCGGCCGCACAGCAGGGGCTACACCAAGTTCAGCAAGGACCCCGGCGCACCGATCCACGACGTCACGGAGTACAACCCGTCGGTGATGGGTGCCTCGGGCGACATGATCTCCACTTCCGCCGACCTGATCCGCTTCAACACGGAGCTGCTGAGCGGCGGGTTGCTGCCGAAGGCACAGCTGTCCGAGATGATGACACCCGCGGAACAGAGCGCGGAGGAACGGAACCCCAGTTACGGCCTCGGCCTGTACCGCTACAAGCTGAAGTGCGGCAAGGTGGTCTGGGGCAACGGCGGCGACGTCCACGGCTCCTCGGCGGCGGCTTTCACCACCCGCGACGGCGGCCATGCCCTGGCGTTCGACTTCAACGGCATGTGGGCGGGCGACGCCGAGACGGTGATCGAGGCGGAGTTCTGCGGCAGGTGAGCAGGAGCCGCTGACCGCGGGAACCTCACCCACAGGCCTGTTCTTGGAGCCGGTCGTTCGCGGAGGCGGTCGCTTCCGGCAGCGCCGCCGCGCCCGGGACGGCCGGCTTGCGCAGCAGGAGCAGGGCCGCGTCGTCGTGCAGCCTGCCGCCCACGTGCGCGAGCAGTTCGTCGTGGAGCGCGGTGAGGGTGCGGGCCGGTTCGTCGGACACGTGGCGTGCCAGCCCGTCGGCGAGCGGGTAGAACGCGCGGCCGTCGTCGCGGGCCTCGGTGACCCCGTCGGTGTAGAGGAGCAGCTGATCACCGTTGGTGAAGGGCAGCACCTGCAGGCGCGGGGTCTCGCCCGTCAGGGCGCGCAGCCCGAGGGGCGGGGCCGGATGGGTGGGCTCCACCGGTGTGACGTCGCCGGACGCGCCGGACGCTCCGGACGCTCCGGACGGGCGGACCAGCAGCGGGGGCGCGTGTCCGCAGTTGACCACTTCCAGCTGCCCCGGGCGCGGGTGTCCGGCGACCACGGCGGTGACGAAGTCGTCGCTGCCGAGGTTGCGCGCCAGGCTCCGCTCGATCCTGCCGACGACGGCGAGGAGATCCGGCTCGTCGTAGGCGGCCTCCCGGAAGACGCCGAGCACGAGGGCGGCCGTGCTCACGGCCGGCAGCCCCTTGCCGCGTACGTCGCCGACGATCAGCCGCACCCCGTACGGGGTGGGCACCAGCGCGTAGAGGTCCCCGCCGATCCGGGCCTCCGCCGCCGCGGCGCTGTAGCGGACGGCCACCTGGAACGGGCCGACCGTCGGCGGTACGGGCCTGAGCAGCGCGTGCTGGGCGGCCTCGGCGACCGAGCGGACGGCCGCGAGCACCCGTTCGCGGCGCCCGCGCAGGGCGCTGGCCAGGCCGCTCGCCAGGGTGACGGCCGTCAGGGCGGACAGCACGGCCGCCAGCTCGTGATCCGGAACGCCGTCCCTGATGCCGAGCGCCGTGCCCAGCCCGGCGGCGAGGGCGCCGACGCACAGGACTCCGCGCGGCCCGCTCGTGGTGGCGGCCAGCGCGGGCCCCGCCGCGAGCAGGTGCAGCCAGATCACTCCCGTCCCGCTGGCGAGGTCGACGAGCACGACGAGTGAGACGATCAGCACGGGCAGTACGGGCGTACCGGCGGCCACCTGTACGGCGGTGCGTTTCCGGGCCGATGTTCCGGGACCGGCCCCCGGGTTCCGGAACGGCCGTGCCGGCCAGTGGTCGTCGCCGACATGGTCTCGGGCCTGGCTCATGGTGTGTCCGCAGTCCTCTTCTGTGCCGTGTGCGCCGCGCGCCGTGTGCGCGGGGCGCTCTCCTGAAATGTCTGTTTCATCCAGTTCATCCAGGAAAGAGGTTCGGGCGGAGAGTCACAAGGAGCGGATTTTCAGATAGTGAGCGAAAGGCTCCTGGTCACGCGGCTCGCGGTCGGCAGCAGCCGCGCCCGGATCTCCTCGATCTGGGAGAGCCGCCCCGCGCGCAGGGAGACGCCGAGTGAGCCGAGCGTGTCCCCGCTGTAGACGGGTACGGCGACGCAGACCGTACCGAGGGCGTACTCCTCCAGGTCGGTGACCGCCGGTGCCACGGGGGAGGAGTCGAGTCGCCGGAGCAGTTCCGGAGGGCTGGTGATGGTCCGGGGCGTGAGGTCGGCGAGAGGGTGCCGGGAGAGATAGTCCTTGCGGGAGTCGTCGTCGAGTTCCCGCAGCACGGACTTGCCCAGCGCGGTGGCGTGCCCGGCGTCGTCGAAACCCACCCAGAGGTCGACCCTCGGCGCCTTGGGGCCGTCGACGATCTCGGCGACCCGGATCTCGCCCTCCTCGTAGAAGGTCAGGTAGGCGGCGGTCGCGAGCTCGTCCCGCAGTGCGGCGAGCGTGGGGCGGACCCGGCTGAGGAGCGCCTGCCCGCGGCCCGTGGTGTGCAGCGTCTGCAGCATGTCGCCCAGGATGAAGCCGCCGTCGTCCAGCTTCCGCACGTATCCGTCGTGGGTCAGTGTCCGCAGCAGGTGGTAGGCGGTGGCCAGGGGCAGCCCCGTGTCACGCGCCAGCTGTTTCGCCGGCGCGCCGTTCTCGTGCGCGCCCACCGCCTCCAGCAGGCGGAAGGCCCGCTGCACGGACGTGATGAGCGTGGGGCCGTCGCGAGCAGCCATGGAACAAGGGTGCGACGATCGCGTCGCGCAGGCAAGAAGCACCTTTCATCCCGTTTGGACGTGAGGAGGGGCCGCCGAACGGGTCGGCGGCCCCTCCTCTCCCCTCCTGCTGCCCCCGGTCGGGCGGGCCCGGCCTACCGGGGGAGCACCACGACGTAGGCCGCCGGCTCGCGGTCCGCCGAGGCCATCAGGGCCGTACGGACGACCGCGGCCTGCTGTTCCAGGGACTCGCGCAGCTTCCTCGGGGTGATGTGGACGACCGTGATGCCCAGGCGCTCCAGAGTCTCCCGCTTGCGGGCGTACTCGGACCAGAGGGCGTCGTTGTCGTGCTGGCGAGGCCCCCGGGTGTCCAGTTCCACGGCCACCGCCTGCTCCGGCCAGTACGCGTCGAGGCCGCCCAGGTGGGGGCCGCCGGGCAGGCGCAGGTCCACGTTCCAGACGGGGTCGGGCAGACCGTACTGCTCGACCATGCGGTAGAGGCGGTGCTCGGCGATCGCGCGGCCCTCGGCCAGGAGGGACTCGACCGCCTCCACGACGTGCGGGCGGTTCAGCAGCCGGGCCTGGGTCAGCTCCCGCACCACCGCGGACGGCTCCGTGTGGCCGACGCGCACCGCCTCCGTCAGCAGGCTGCGTACGGCGCCCGCGTCGGTCAGCTCCGCCACCGCGTCGGCCAGCGCCCGGGCGACCGGGGCGACCGGGAGGCCGGTGATGGGCACCGGGTCGGGGAGTGCGGGCGTGCGCAGGACGCGGGCGCATCCCGTCGAGCGCAGGCGGCGCAGCCGCGGGACGAGGACGTCCACGTGGTCCAGGGAGAGCAGCGGGGGAGTCGACGTGAAGCCGTGCAGAGTGAGGGCGGCGAGGCCCGTGATCATCGCGTCCGTGTACCGGGTGGGGCGGTCGTGCGGCTCGCCGGCGCCCGGCTGGGCGGGCACCCCGACCGGGTCGCGGCGGCGGCCGGCGTACAGCAGGACCGCGTGGAGGCGCTCCTCCGGGGTGGCCGGGCCGGGGTGGAGCAGGTACACGTTCGGGAGGATCTGCTGCCAGGGACCACCGGAGCGGCACTGCTCGTTGGCCTCGGCCTGCGTGACGCCGAGGTCGCGCAGCTGGGCGGTGGTCTGCACGCGGCGGTGGACGTCGGAGTGGCGCAGGTGGCGGGGGGAGATCGGGGTGTTGTTCATGACCCGCAGATTCCCGTGTCCGATCCGTCCTTTAACCGCTGTTACAAGCTCGTCGTCAAATGCGGACAAGACCGCCCTAAAGTACGCGCGTTCGAGTGCCGAGAGTGGCTGGTCCGGACGGGGAACGGAAAAGGTTACGGCTCCGAATACCTGAATTTCGTAACCGCGCGACGGGGGCACCGCGTCAACCTGCGGTGCCCCCGCCCAAGTGCGGTCCGTCGGCGGCTATTTCAGCCCGTCCGGCCGACGGCTACTTCAGCCCGTCCGGCCGACGGCTACTTCCCCGCCGCCGCGTCACACGCCTGCCCCCGCAGCGTCCGTGCCAGATCGTCCCGCGCCTCCAGGACCAGCCTCCGCAGCGCCGGCGGGGCGTCCTCGTGCGCCGACAGCCACGCGTCGGTGGCGTCCAGAGTGGCCGGGGAGTCCTGCGACGACGGGAACAGACCCCTCACCACGTCCATGCCGATCTGGATCGAGCGATCCGCCCACACCCGTTCGATCACCGCGAAGTACTTCTCCGCGTACGGCGCCGTCAGCTCCCGCTGGGAGGGCTGGTCGAAGCCCGCGATCGTGGCCTCGACGAGGGCGTTGGACAGCGTGTCCGACTCCACCACCGTCGCCCACGCCTGCGCCTTCACCGCGGCCGAGGGGCGGGCGGCCAGGCAACGGACCTGGTGCCGCTTGCCCGACGCCGTGTCGTCGCGGGCCAGTTCGGCCGCGAGCACCGACTCGTCGGCCGCCCCGTGCGCGGCCAGCGGCTCCAGGAACGCCCAGCGCAGCTCCTGGTCCACCTCCAGCCCGTCGATCTTGGCCGTGTCCTCCAACAGGCCCCGCAGCAACTGCAGTTCGGCCGGGCTCGACGCGACGGCCGCGACGAAACGGGCCCAGACCAGCTGCTGCTGGCTGCCGGGCTCGGCCAGCCGCAGCTGCCGTACGGCCCCGTCCGCGAGCAGCCGGCCGCCCTCCTCACGCCAGTCGGGCGCCGCGTAGTACGTGAGCGCCGAGTTCGCCCAGGCGTGCAGCATCTGCAGCACACCGATGTCCGACTCCTGCCCGGCGAACCGCAGCACCAGGTCCACGAAGTCCCGCGCCGGCAGGATCGCGTCCCGCGTCAGGTTCCACAGCGCCGACCAGCACAGCGCCCGCGCCAGGGGGTCCGCGATGTCGCCCAGGTGGGCCCGCAGGGTCGCCAGCGAGTTCTCGTCGAAGCGGATCTTGCAGTACGTGAGGTCCTCGTCGTTGACCAGCACCAGCTCCGGGGCCTCCGAGCCCGCCAGCTCGCCCACGACCGTGCGCGGCCCGTCCACGTCCACCTCGGCGCGCGCGTACCGCTCCAGCGCGCCCCCGGCCGCCCGCCGGTACAGGCCGACCGCCACCCGGTGCGGCCGCAGTTCGGGGTGCGACTCGGGGGCGTCCTGCACGATCGCCAGCTCGCCGACCCGCCCCTCGCCGTCCAGCAGCACCTGCGGCGTGAGCGAGTTGACCCCGGCGGTCTGCAGCCACGCCCGCGACCAGGCGGCCATGTCGCGACCGGACGTCTCCTCCAGCACCGACAGCAGGTCACCGAGGCGCGTGTTGCCGTACGCGTTCCGCTTGAAGTACCGCCGCGCGCCCTCCAGGAAGGCGTCCCGGCCGGCGTACGCCACCAACTGCTTCAGTACGGAGGCGCCCTTGGCGTAGGTGATGCCGTCGAAGTTGAGTTTCGCGTCCTCCAGGTCACGGATGTCGGCCGTGATGGGGTGGGTGGAGGGCAGCTGGTCGGCGCGGTACGCCCAGGACTTGCGGTTGTTGGCGAAGGTGATCCAGCCGTCGGTGAACCTGGTCGCCTCGACCATCGAGAAGGTGCCCATGAAGTCCGCGAAGGACTCCTTCAGCCACAGGTCGTCCCACCACACCATGGTCACCAGGTCGCCGAACCACATGTGCGCCATCTCGTGCAGGACGACGTTCGCCCGCCGCTCGTACGACGCGCGCGTCACCTTGCCCCGGAAGATGAACTCCTCGCGGAAGGTGACGAGCCCCGGGTTCTCCATCGCGCCGAGGTTGTACTCGGGCACGAAGGCCTGGTCGTACTTCCCGAACGGGTACGGGTAGTCGAAGTGGTCGTGGAAGAAGTCCAGGCCCTGCTTGGTGACGAGGAAGACGTCGTCGGAGTCGAAGTAGGGGGCGAGACCCTTGCGGCACATCGCGCCGAGCGGGATCTGAAGCCGCGTACCGTCCTCGAAGGTCCGCTCGTAGGAGTCGGTCACGTAGTGGTACGGGCCCGCCACGACCGCCGTGATGTAGGTGGAGATGGGCTTGGTCTCGGCGAAACGCCACACCCCGTCGTGCTGCTCCCCGGTCCCGTTGCTCCAGACCGTCCAGCCCTCCGGCGCGCGCACCTCGAAGCGGAAGGGGGCCTTCAGGTCGGGCTGCTCGAAGTTGGCGAAGACGCGGCGGGAGTCGGCCGGCTCGTACTGCGTGTAGAGGTAGACCTCGCCGTCCTCGGGGTCGACGAAGCGGTGCAGTCCCTCGCCGGTGCGGGAGTAGGCGCACTGGGCGTCGACGACGAGTTCGTTGTCGGCGCCGAGGTCTTCGAGGACAATCCTCGATCCGTCGAAGACCTCGCTCGGGTCGAGGTCCCTGCCGTTGAGGGAGAGGGCCGTCACGCTCGGCGCGACCAGGTCGGCGAAGCTGGTGGCGCCCGGGTCGGCGCAGCGGAAGCGGATGGTGGTGACCGAACGGAACGTGCGCGGCTCACCGCCCGCGTCGCCGACGGCGGACCTGAGGTCCAGCGACACCTCGTACCCCTCGACGGACAGCAGTGCGGCCCGCTCCTGGGCCTCGTCGCGGGACAGATTCTCACCGGGCACGGGCGGCACTCCCTAGGGGTGGTGTTCGGCATGCGGACAGGCCGATCCTGCCATGTGCGCGGGGGCGCGGACAGCGGGCCGTCGGCGCGGGAACGGCGCGGGAATGGTGCGGGCGTGCGCCGGTGTTGCCAGGGGAAACGCCCGTCTTCTGAGGAGAGCCATGTCCGAGCAGTCCCCCGCTTCGACCTCCGGCAAGACCCCCGTCGACTTCTGGTTCGACCCGCTGTGCCCGTGGGCCTGGATGACCTCGCGGTGGGTCCTGGAGGTGGAGAAGGTCCGGGACATCGAGGTCCGCTGGCACCTGATGAGCCTCGCGGTCCTCAACGAGAACCGGCTGGACGAGCTCCCCGAGGAGTACCGGGAGATGCTCGAGACCAAGGCGTGGGGCCCGGTGCGGGTGGTCATCGCCGCGCAGGAGGAGCACGGCGCCGAGGTGCTCGGCGACCTCTACACCGCGCTCGGCACCCGCATCCACAACCAGAGCGAGGGCATCGAGAAGGAGGTCGTGGCCCGGGCCCTGAAGGACGTCGGGCTGCCCGACTCCCTCATGGACCACTGGGACTCCACCCCGTACGAGCCGCAGCTGCGCGCCTCCCACAACGAGGGCATCGAGAAGGTCGGCCAGGAGGTCGGCACCCCGGTCATCGCGGTTCCCGGCTCCGACGGCGAGCAGATCGCCTTCTTCGGCCCGGTCGTCACCCCGACCCCGAAGGGCGAGGAGGCCGCCAAGCTCTGGGACGGCACGCTCATGGTCGCCTCGATCCCGGGCTTCTACGAGATCAAGCGGACGCGGACGAAGGGGCCGGACTTCAGCAACCTGTAGCCTCCGGCGGTCGGGCGGGTCTCGTCTGCCGGGTTCCTGCCGGTGGTCTGGTGCGGGTCCGTTGTGGCTGGTCGCGCGGTTCCCCGCGCCCCTGATGGGGCGCGTTCCTCGCGGGGTGTTGGGTGGGTGCGGCTCCGTTGTGGCTTGGGCGCCCGCGCGTACGCGGCTGCGGGCCGCTGGGGTGAGCGTTTCTGCCGTGGGCGCGCCCATGTGCTTTTAAGGGGCGCGGGGCTGTTTCGATGTGCGGCTCCGCCGCGTGGGCGCGACAAGCCACGACGGACCCGCAGTCGCCGACGGACAGGACACCGTGGACGAGAACGCGGGTCAGTCGATCTCGTCCGGCATCCGCAGCGGCGGCTTGAACCGCTTCTCGTGCAGGAACCTGCGAAGGTTTCGGCACGGCGTCTCGTCAGGGCGGGTCTTGACGCACATCCAGTAGCCGTCGACGTTCCTCGCGTCGATCTCCTTGCGGAGCCAGGCCTCCTGGGCCTTGGTCAGGGGATGGTGCAACTCGGTGGTGCCGCACGTCTGGCAGGACAACTGAGCGGGCTTCGGCATCCCGTAACCATCACCCGGAGCCCTCCCTACCGGAAGCATCCGGCCACGGAAGTCCTCCGAAAGGGGACACGTCGAACCGGAGGACCCCCGCGAGTCACGTCCTCGCGGGGGCCTCCGTTCATCCGCCTGCCCGGTGAGCGGTGAGAAGACGATCACGAGCAGGACGTTTCCTGTCTCTCTCAGGGCGCCGGCAGCAAGACATCCGTACGGGACTTGGCCGCTTCGTAACGCCGGGCGACGTCCTGCCAGTTGACGACCTGCCACATGGCCTCGATGAAGTCGACCTTCTGGTTCCGGTACTGCAGGTAGAACGCGTGCTCCCAGGCGTCGAAGACGAGGATCGGCGTCGCTCCCTGCCCGACGTTGCCCTGGTGGTCGTAGACCTGCTCGACGATCAGCCGGCCGCTCAGCGGCTCGTAGGCGAGGACGCCCCAGCCGGAACCCTGCGTCGTGGCCGCCGCCTTGGACAGCTGGGCCTTGAAGCCCGCGAACGAGCCGAAGGACTCGGTGATCGCGTCGGTCAGCTCGCCCACGCCGTCCACCTCCAGCGGCTCACCACCACCGTCGCCGGTCATGTTGTGCCAGTAGATCGAGTGCAGGATGTGCCCGGAGAGGTGGAAGGCCAGGTTCTTCTCCAGCCCGTTGACCGAGCCCCACGCCTCTTTGTCCCGCGCCTCCGCGAGCTGCTCCAGCGTGTCGTTGGCGCCCTTCACGTACGCCGCGTGGTGCTTGTCGTGGTGCAGCTCGATGATCTCGGGGCTGATCACGGGCGCGAGCGCGGAGTAGTCGTACGGCAGTTCAGGAAGCGTGTAGACGGGCATGGGCGGGTCCCCTCCGACTCTTATTGCATATAGCTTGCAAGAACAAGCTAACAGCAAGAGAGTATGGGGGCATGCCCCAGGCATGCGAAAGGGCCCTCGCACGAAACCGTCCGTCCTCCGTGCGAGGGCCCTGTCAGGGAAGAGCGTCAGCCGCGGGCGCGCGCCCTCTGCCACGCGTAGCCGACACCCGCCAGGACCAGCGTCATCGCGCCCGTCGCGTACAACTGCACCCGGGTGTCCGGCTCCCGCGCCATCAGCACGAAGATCGCCGCCATGCCCGCGAGCGCGACCCACGTCAGCGCCGGGAACGCCCACATCCGCACGACCAGCCGCTCGGGTGTCTCCCGCTCCAGCCGGCGGCGGAGCAGCAGCTGCGAGACCGCGATGAAGATCCAAACGACCAGGATCACGGCGCCGATCATGTTCAGCAGCCAGGGGAAGACGTCGTCCGGCCGCCAGTAGCTCAGCACCACGCAGACGAAACCGAACACGCAGGAGACCAGGACCGCGACACGTGGGACGCCCGAGGAGACGTTGGCCAGCGCCTTCGGGCCCTGGCCCCGGGCCACCAGCGAGTACGCGATGCGCGAGGAGCCGTAGATGTTGGCGTTCATGGCGGACAGCAGGGCCACGAGCACGACCACGTTCATCAGCTGGGCGGCGCCCGGGATGCCGATGTGGTCGAGGGCGGCGACGTACGGGCCCTTGTCGACGACCGCCTTCGCGTTCCACGGGACGAGGGTGACGACGACCGCCATCGAGCCGATGTAGAAGAACGCGATGCGCCACATCGCCGTACGGACCGCGCTCGCCACGCCCCGGACCGGGTTCTCCGACTCGGCCGCCGCGATGGTGACCGTCTCCAGACCGCCGTACGCGAACACCGAGGCGAGCAGGCCGATGACGAGGCCCTCGCTGCCGTTCGGCAGGAAACCGCCCTCGCCGGTGAGGTTGGCGAGGCCCGGGGAGTCCGTGCCCGGCAGGACCCCGGCCACCGCCAGCACGCCGAGCACCAGGAACAGCGAGATCGCGGCGACCTTCAGTGCGGCGAACCAGAACTCGAACTCGCCGAAGTTCTTCACGGCGGCCAGGTTCGTGGCCAGGAAGACGAGCATGAACAGCGCCACCCAGCCCCACTCGGGCGTGTCGGGCAGCCAGCCGGTCACGATCTTCGCGGCGCCGATGCCCTCCAGACCGACGGCCGTGCAGAGCAGCACCCAGAAGGCCCAGCCGGCGGTGAAGCCCGCCCACGGGCCGAGGGCGCGCTCGGCGTGCGACGAGAAGGAGCCGGACGACGGATACGCGGCCGACATCTCGCCGAGCATCCGCATCACCAGCATGACCAGCAGGCCGGACAGCGTGTACGCGACGACGATCGACGGCCCGGCGGCGGCGATACCCGCCCCCGACCCGACGAAGAGACCCGCGCCGATCACCCCGCCCAGGGCGATCATCGACAGGTGGCGCTGTTTGAGGCCATGAGAGAGGGAGGCGTCCGCGGTCGGGGTCTCCGTCGCGGCGTCCTGGGGAGTACGGGGCATGGGCGCGGCTCGTCCCTTACGTCCGGTGGCAAAAACGTCCACAGTGTGGTCGCTCCCTCCTGCCCAGGAGAGGGAGTTTCCACACTGTGGACGCTTTCCGTGCGGAGCGTAAGGGTGCGGTTACGCGACCGTCGTGTAGTGCACCGTCGTGTAGTGCGAGGCGTCGCCCTCGAGCGAGTAGCTCTCCTTGCCCTCGATGCCGGCCGGGACGTCACCGGCGACGGTCACGCGGTGCAGACGGCGCGGCAGGCCGTCGTAGTTGTCGATGGCGTAGTGCTGGGTGATGCGGTTGTCGAAGACGACCAGCTGGTTCGGGGACCAGCGCCAGCGCAGCACGTTCTCCGGGCGGGTCACGTACGACTGGAGCAGGTCCAGGATCTTGCGGGACTCGCCCACCGAGAGTCCCACGATCCGCTGGGCGAACCCGCCGATGAACAGCCCGCGTTCACCGGTCAGCGGGTGGACGCGGACCACCGGGTGGGCCGTGCGGTACTTGATGGACGTGAACTGGGCGCGCTGCGCCGCCTTCTCCGCGTCGACCTCCTCGTCCGCCACCGCGTAGTCGTAGTCGTTGGTGTGTTCGGCCCACAGGGTGTCGGCCAGCAGGCGCAGCGGCTCGGGCAGGTCCCGGTAGGCGGCCGCCGCGTTCGCGATCAGGGTCTCGCCGCCGTACGGCGGGACCGTGATGCTGCGCAGGGTGGTGGCCTGAGGCGGGTTGAGGACGAACGTGACGTCGGTGTGCCAGTGGTTGGCCCGGCCGCGCTCGCTGTCCACCGGCAGCACGTTCACGGCGCCGTCGACGGCGGGCACCGTCGGGTGGGCGGTGGTGATGTCGCCGAAGTGGCGGGCGAAGGCCTGGTGGCTCTCGTCGTCCAGGTTCACGTCGTCGAAGACCAGCGCCTTGTGGACGTTGAGTGCCTCACGCAGGGCGGCGACGGTCTCCTCGTCCAGGGGCTTTGCGATGTCGACGCCCAGCACCTGGGCGCCGATGTTCCCGGTGACCTTGCGGATCTCGATCTCGATGCTCATGACGGGTGGGTCCTTTCAGACGAGCGCGGGAGAAGTCGCGGGAGAGGTCGCGGGCGAGGTGAGGTACTGGTTGGCGGGGCGCGGGAGGCCGTAGCGCTCCCGGAGGGTCTGGCGGGGCCCGTACTCCGTGCGGAGCAGACCGCGGGCGCGCAGGATCGGGACCACCTGCTCGACGAACAGCTCCAGGCCGGACGGCAGGACGGCGGGCATGATGTTGAACCCGTCGGCGGCGCCGAGCGTGAACCACCGCTCGATCGCGTCGGCGACCTGCTCGGGCGTCCCCGCGAAGGTCAGATGCCCGCGCCCGCCGCCGAGCCGCCCGATGAGCTGCCGCACGGTGAGCCGCTCGCGCCGGGCGAGCTCCACGACCAGCGTGTAACGGCTCTTCGCGCCCTCGATCGCGCTCTCCGGGGGAAGGTCGGAGGGCAGCTGGGAGTCGAGGTCGAGCGTGCCCGGCTCCAGCTGCAGCAGGCTCTCCAGCCGGCCCACGCCGTGCTCGTACACGATGTGGTCCTCCAGCGCCTGCTCGTGCGCGCGGGCCTCGGCCTCGGTGGAGCCGATGACCGGGACGATGCCGGGCAGCACCTTGATGTGCTCGGGGTCGCGGCCCACCGCCCTCGTGCGTGCCTTGAGGTCGGCGTAGAAGTCCTGCGCGTCCTTCAGGGTCTGCTGGGCGGTGAAGACGGCCTCCGCGTACCGGGCCGCGAACCTCTTGCCGTCCTCCGACGAGCCCGCCTGGACCAGCAGCGGGTAACCCTGGGGCGTACGCGGCACGTTGAGGGCGCCCTCGACGCTGAAGTACGTCCCCTGGTGGCGGGGCGGGTGGATCTTGGTGTCGTCGCCCCAGACGCCCGCCGTCTTGTCGGCGACGATCGCGTCGTCCTCCCAGCTGTCCCAGAGCTTGAGCGCCACGTCCAGGAACTCGGCGGCGCGCTCGTAGCGGGTGGCGTGGGCGGGCTCGCTGTCCAGACCGAAGTTGCGGGCCGCCTCCGCGCCGGCGGTGGTGACGATGTTCCAGCCCGCCCGGCCGCCGCTGATGATGTCCAGCGAGGCGAACTTGCGGGCCAGGTTGTAGGGCGAGTTGTACGACGTCGACGCCGTCGCGATGAGGCCGATGTGCTCGGTGGCCGTGGCCAGCGCCGTCAGCAGGGTGAGCGGCTCCAGGGCGCCCGCCGGACGCTGGGCCACGCTGCCCCACAACTGCGGGCCGTCGGCCAGGAAGAGGGAGTCGAAGGTGCCGCGCTCGGCGATCCGGGCCAGGTTGACGTAGTGGGCGAGCTCCACGTGGGCGTGCGGGTCGCTCTCGGGGAGCCGCCAGGAGGCCTCGTGGTGCCCGGTGCTCATCAGGAACGCGTTGAGGTGAAGTCTGCGCTGGGTCATGCGGGGTCGTCCTCCGGTGCGGGGTGGTCCTCCGGTGCGGGGTGCTGCTGGGCGGTGCCGTGCTCGGCGTGCCCGCTGTGCTGTGGTGCGGTGTCGTGCTCGCGGTGCTGCGACGCGGTGTCGTGCTCGCCGTGCGGTGCGGTGTCCTGTAGGGCGGGGTCGTGCTCGGGCTGCGATGCGGTGTCCTGCGGGGGCACGTCCTCGGTCACCCCGAGGGCCGCCAGCAGGCGTTCGCGGTACTCGCCGAGCAGCGGGTCGCGGTACGAGCGGGGGTGGGCGCGGTCGATGGTCAGGTCGAGGCCGATGCGGCCGTTCTCCAGGACGAGCACCCGGTCCGCGAGCACGATCGCCTCGTCCACGTCGTGCGTGACGAGCAGGACCGAGGGCCGGTGGTGCTCCCACAGCTCGCGCAGCAGGCCGTGCATCCTGATCCGGGTGAGCGCGTCCAGAGCGCCGAACGGCTCGTCGGCCAGCAGCAGTTCGGGTTCCCGGACGAGGGAGCGGGCCAGTGCGGCGCGCTGGGCCTCGCCGCCGGACAGCTCGTTGGGCCAGGCCCGTTCGCGGCCCGCGAGGCCCACCTCGGCGAGGGCGGCCCGGCCGCGCTCGGCGGCCTCCTTGCCCTCGGTGCCGAGCAGCACGTTGTCGAGGACCCGGCGCCAGGGCAGC
The DNA here is from genome assembly GCF_040704615.1 of Streptomyces sp. NPDC046862. Lineage (NCBI taxonomy): Bacteria > Bacillati > Actinomycetota > Actinomycetes > Kitasatosporales > Streptomycetaceae > Streptomyces > Streptomyces sp. NPDC046862. The sequence goes on from NZ_JBEYXP010000018.1 coordinate 129,950, forward strand.
AGCCGGGAGTCCTGGAAGACCACCGACACCCGTTCCGGGGCGGTCAGTTCGCCGCTGCCGGCCACCTCGTGGTCGAGGCCCGCGACGGCCCGCAACAGGGTGGACTTGCCGGAGCCGCTGTGCCCGAGCAGGGCGGTGAACTGTCCGGCGGGCAGGTCGAGGTCGATGCCGTCGAGGACCGTACGGCCGTCGAAGGAGCGGGTGAGGCCCCGCAGCCGTACGGCGGGACGGGTCAGCTGCTGAGCGAGCGGCGCCATGACAGCACCCTCCGTTCGATGAGACGGACCACGCTGTCGGAGGCCAGGCCGAAGACGCCGTAGATGAGCAGGCCGACGAGGATGACGTCCGTCTGGCCGTAGTTCTGGGCCTGGAACATCATGTAGCCGAGACCGCTGGTGGCGTTGATCTGCTCCAGGACGACCAGCCCCAGCCAGGAGCCGGTGACACCGAGCCGGAGCCCGACGAAGAATCCGGGCAGCGCGCCGGGGATGACGATCTGCCGGATGAACTGGAAGCGGTTCAGCCCCTGGACCTCGGCGAGTTCCACGAACCGGTGGTCGATGCCGGACAGCGCGGCGTGGGTGTTCAGATAGATCGGGATGTAGACGACGATGGCGATGATCGCGATCTTGAAGGTCTCGCCGATGCCCAGCCACAGGATGAACAACGGGATGAGGCCGAGGGTCGGGATGGCCCGGTTGAGCTGGACCGTCCCGTCGATCAGCGCCTCGCCGACCCTGCTCAGCCCCGAGGCCAGGGCGAGCGACACCCCGGCGGTCAGGCCGATGGCGAAGCCGTACGCGGCGCGCTCCAGGGAGGTCAGGACGTCGGTGGACAGCGTGCCGTCGGTCCACAGACGGCCGGCGGTCTCCAGGACCGTCCACGGCGCCGGGATCGCGCCGGGGTCCAGCAGACCGGCCGCCGAGGCGGCCGCCCACAGGGCGAAGAACAGAGCGGGCCCGATGATCCGGGAGGCGGGAAGCCGCTTGCCGGGCGAGAGCCCTCGTCGTTTGGTGCGCCTCCGCCGGGCCTCGCGGCCGGATGACGTCCCGAATGACGTCCCGAATGACGTCCTGGATGACGTCCCTGAGGGTGTCTTGGCCGATGTCTCGGTCGATGTCCCGGTCGATTGCTCGGTGGTGACGGCCGGAGCCGCCGTGGTGGTCGTCATGGCACTCACTTCCGGTATTCCGCCGGGACGGCCTTCGCCGCGATGGCCTCGAAACGGTGGTCGAAGAGGTCGCCCACCTTGAACGACTTCACGAAGCCGCCCTCGGCGAGCAGGTCCGCGGTCTCCTGCTCCCACTTGATGGCCTCGTCCCAGCTCGGCGGGAACAGTGGCTTGTTGGCGAGGTCACTGATCGACCGGGCCTGGTCGAGGGTCAGGTTCTGCGTCTTGACGTAGAACTCCTCGTTCCAGATGTCGGGGTTCTCGTACTGCCACACCTGGCCCCTGGCCCAGAACGGGATGTACGCGGCGACCGCGGCGGCCTTCGCGGAGTCGTTCAGTACGGAGGTGGGCGCCCACAGCAGGTTGAGCAGGTCCACCACGTCGGTGGCGATCGTGTGGGCGCCCTTCGACCCGTACTGCTTCAGGTAGGCCGGAGCCTGGCTGTTCGCGAGCGGGGCGATGTCCACCTGGCCGGCCTGGAGGGCCGTGAGGAACTGGTTGCTGGTCAGCGGGACCAGCTTCACCTCGTCGTACTTGAGCCCGGCCTTCTTCAGCGCCCGCAGCAGCACCACACCCTGCGCCTGCCCCTGCGAGAACGCCAGCTTCTTCCCCTTGAAGTCCTCGACCGTGCGAATGTCGCTGCCGGGCTTGGTGGCGAAGAGGTAGTTGGGCTTGCGGGTGACGTTGATCGCGACGATCTTCGCGTCGAAGCCCTGGAAGTGGGCCTGGATCGGCGGGATGCCCGCGTTGTTGGCCAGGTCGAGGGACTTCGCGCGGAAGGCGTTGATGACGTCGGGGCCGGCACCGATGTTCGCCCAGGCGGACACCTTGAAGGGCAGCTCGCCGAGGTCCGCCAGCTTGAACTGCAGTTGCTGGACGCCCTGGAAGGAGGCGACCTTGAGACTCGTACCGGCGGGCACCTTGGTGGCCAGCGGGGCCGCCGCGGCCTCCTTCGACCCGGCTGCGGCACTGCTGCCGGCGCAACCGGTCAGCCCGGCCGCGGCCACTCCGAGCAGGGAGGAGAGGAACAGCCGTCGGTCGACACCGGACGCGGGCCGGGAAGGCGAGGGGGAGAGGGACGGGAACAGGGGTGACATGGCAGGACTCCGTACATTCACGTGGCAGGAGGGCACGCGGAATTCCGGGCAGGAGAAAGCCGTGGGGGAAGGAAAGCGCGCGGAAAGGCACACGCCGGAAGAGCGGCGCGGAAAGGAACAGCTCTCGATCGACCGCCGGATGCCGCCGGGCACACCCCAAGGACCGTCGGAGGACGGGGCAGGGTGGTGCCTTGGCTCAGAGCGTCAACGGGTCAGCGCGCCAGACATCAGCCACAGGCGACGGGCCACAGGAGACGGGCGACCGAGACAGCGTCAGGCGCCAGGCATCAGGCGCCAGGCATCAGGCGCCAGGCATCAGGCGTCAGGCATCAGGCGTCAGCGACAGAGCGTGCGGCCGACCCGCATGAGGTCGACCACACGGCGCTTGGTGAGCGGCACCCGCACGCGTGAGCTGGTCATGAAAAGGATGCTCCCGGTCATGTCCGACCTCTGTCAACATTCCGAGTTTCTGAATTAATTCGCCCCCGGTGACGCGCCCAGCGGATCCCGGAACAACACGTCCAGCGCCACCGATCCACCGGCCACGGCCAGCACCGACTCGGGGAAACTCGTCGGCAGCACCGACGCCGCCCGGTCCGCGCCGACCGTCTCGCGCAGTGCCGCCAGGCAGTCCTCCCGATGCACCACACCCATCTCGGTGACCACGACCGTCTCCGGGTTGAGCACGTCGAGCAGCAGCCCCGCCGCCCGCCCCACCATCCGTGCCCGCTCCACCAGCAGCCGTACGGCGACCGGATCGCCGGCCGCCGCCGCGCCGAGCACGTGCATCGGGTTCACGCCCTCGCCTTCGGCGACTCCCGCCTCACGGGCCCGCCGGCACAGCGTCCGCTCGCTCAACTCGGCCTGGAGGCACCCGGTCCGGCCGCAGTCGCACCGCTCGGTGCCGCCCCGCAGCGGCAGGTGGGCGATCGCCCCCGCCTGGGAGCGCGGGCCGTAGTGCACCGCGTCATGGGTGGCGAAGGCCGCGTCCACCATGTTGCCGACGAAGAGGTGCAGCACACTCCGGCTGCCCCGCGCCCGCCCGAACAGCCGCTCCCCGTTGACCAGCGCCCGCGCGTGCCCGTCGACATGGACATCGAGCCCGGTGGCCGCCTCGACGAGGTCCCGTACGGGTACGTCCTGCCAGCCCAGCAGCGGGTGCTCGACGATGGTCCCGGAGTCCCGGTCCACCCATCCGCCCGTGGCCACGCCCACCCCCAGCGGTGTACGCCCGGTCTCGGCCAGCAGCGAGCCCAGGTGCTCAGCGGCGCGCGCCAGCACCCGCTCCGGCTGTTCCGGGGCGGTGCCCTCGTGGACCAGCCGCCGCTCCGCGACCACCCGGCCGCGCAGGTCGAGCAGCGCGACCGTGGTGTACGGCACGGCCACGTGCACCCCGCCCACCACGAACCGCGCGTCGTCGAGGTCCACCGGCACGTGCGGGCGGCCGACCCCCTTGGACCGCTGCGGCACGGCGGCCTCACGGACCAGCCCCATCCCGGCGAGGCGGGCGCAGTGGTCGGTGACCGACGCGGGCGACAGCCCGGTCAGCCGGGAAATGGTGCTCCGGGCCACCGGCCCGTGCTCCAGCACAGCTCGCAGGACGAAGCTGGCGCTGGTCCGCCGCCGGTCGCTGTCGGCGGCGCGGGGCAGGAAGGAAGGGGGAGCCGCTGTCGCGGAACGGGCCATGAGGCTTCCGGTCGAGACGCTTCCGGTCGTGGCGCTGCCGGTCGTGGCGCTGCCGGTCGTGGCGCTGCCGGTCGTGGCGCTTCGGGACATGAGGCTTCGGGACATGAGGTTTCCTCAGGAACTTCCTCGGGAACGGGGCCGACACTGCGCCGTCTCGTGCGGCGAGCCGGATCCACTCCCGTCCCACCTCACCCGGGACGGCGACAGGTGGCAGCGCCCTGCCGTCGCAGGTCGACATAGCGACGCGACGTGAAGTTCAGGGCCTGGGCAACCATGGCCGGAAGCGTAGGGCCTGTCCGGCGGCTCCTGCCAGAGGGTGTTCGTTTGGTGAGACTCTACAGTTCCGGTCCGCCACGTCCTCCTCGGCGCAGCCTCCCCACCTCAGTGACCAGCATCACCTCAACGCAGGTGTAGCCGACATCTTTTGTGAGGAGTGGATCAAGCGCGCGCTCCACCCTTTGTCGAGCGCCGACGGTGTCCGGCTCCATCGCCCTGGGATAGCGTCAACGCGTCCCCGACCGTCTCCCCGCCGGAGTGAGCCCCATCATGAGCACCGCCGCCGCCACATCCGCCCGTCCCGGCGCAGTCCTCGCCGACCTGCTGCCGGCCACCCGCGCCCGCGACATCGCGCTCGTGCTCGGCGGTGCCGCGCTCACCGGGCTCGCCGCCCAGATCTCGGTGCCCGTGCCGGGCTCCCCGGTGCCGGTGACCGGGCAGACGTTCGCGGCGCTGCTGGTGGGTACGGCGCTGGGTGCGGGCCGCGGCTTCCTGTCGCTCGCGCTGTACGCGCTGGTCGGCATGGCCGGGATGCCCTGGTTCGCGAGCGGCACCTCGGGCTACGCCGCGCCGTCCTTCGGCTACATCCTCGGCATGCTGCTGGCCGCCACCGTCGTGGGCGCGCTGGCCCGGCGCGGCGGAGACCGCTCGGTGGCGCGCATGGCGGGCACCATGGTCGTCGGCGAGGCGATCATCTACGCGATCGGCGTGCCGTACCTCGCCTTCGCCGCCGACATGTCGCTGACCGCCGCCATCGCGGCCGGCCTCACCCCGTTCCTGATCGGCGACGCGCTGAAGGCCGCGCTGGCGATGGGCGTGCTGCCCACGGCGTGGAAGTTCGCCGACCGCAAGTGACCGATGCGGTCCGATGCGTGGGAAGGGCCCTGCCGCACCGTGCGGCGGGGCCCTTCCCGGTTTCCGGACGGATTCTCAGGCGGGCTCGATCGTGTGGTTCCGCCGGAACGTGCTGTGCGGGTCGTGCACCGCCTTCAGCGCGGCGAGCCGCGCGTGCGTCTCCGCGTCGTACAGCCCCTCCGTACGGTCGTCCGTACCGAAGGCGAAGTTGAGCGCACGCCCGATGGTCCGGGGCGCGAGGACGGCGAACGCCGGATCAATCACCTCACGCGCCGTCACACGGTCGCTCATGGCCACCAGTCGCATGAGGAACCGCCCCTGCCGGTGCGGCACGGAGTTCGCCGCGTCCCGCGCCAGCGCCCCGCCCAGGTGGTTGATCTGCGTCACGCACATCGGGGACACACCCGGACCGGTGCGCGACAGCACCTCGGCGACCGCGGCGACGTCCAACTCGCTCAGCACCGCACTGTCCCCGTAGTACGCGTGCGGGACGTCCGGGTCGCTGTGGATGGTGTGGCTCTCGGCGTACGGCATCTCCCGCAACGTGTCCCGGAACGCCGGGCCCAACGCCCGGAGCGGGGCGACCAGTCGCTCACCGTCGGCGGCGGTTCCGGTGTACGCGACCCGTACCGAGACGACGTACCGGCCGCGCCGATCGGGCGGCAGCGCCGGGACGTCGGGGTACGCGACGGCGGCGAACGACGAGGTCAGCGTGTCGGGAACGGCCCGCGTCCAGTGCTCGTACCCGCGCAGCACGGCCTCCGGGGCCACCTCGCGCCCGTCGAAGTCGAGCGCGCCGCCGTACAGTCGCGCCACCGGCACGAGGCCGGTCTCCAACTCGGTGACCACCCCGAAGTTGTGGCCGCCGCCGAGCAGCGCCCAGTACAGATCGGGGTCGGACTCCCGCGTCACGTGCCGGAGCCGGCCGTCGGCGGTGACCACGTCCAGGCCGCGTACGTGGTCTGCCGCGTACCCGAACTCCCTGGCCAGGAGAGGGAGTCCACCGCTCAGGGTGTACGAGACGGCTCCCACGCCCGGCGCGGAACCTCCCCCACTGCCTTAAGGGCGTGGGAGGTGCCCCCATTGCGGCGCGAGCCCGTACGGTGCGGCCGCCTCGACGACCTGGCCCCAGCGGGCTCCCGCCCGGACGCGGGCCGTACGCGACCCGGGGTCGACCGTCACGCCGTCCATGCGCCTCGTCGTGATCAGCACACCGCCCTCGGCCGCCCCCGGCAGCCCGTGCCCGGTCGCCTGGACACCGACCGGCAGGCCCTCGGCCGCCGCGTACGCCACCGCGGCACTCACGTCGGCGGGCGAGGACGCCGCGAAGACCACGGCGGGCCGCAGCGCCACGCCGGTCTGGAAGCCGGCGACCTCGCCCTCGTATCCGTCGTCGCCGGGCCTGAACACGAGGTGGTGCGCGGTGTGGTCCTGCAAGGTCACGGGGATGTCCCTCAGTTCGCGTGGTGTGGGTGGGTGGGTGGGCGCGCCGGTCGGCTCGTGGCCTTCCCGGACGGGGCCATGGTGCTCGGATTTCCTGACATCCGCCGTCAGCTTTTCCTCAGCTGTTCGTCAGCTTTTCCGGTGCGTCCCCTGGCACACCGACGCCCCCGCGGTGGATCCGCGGGGGCGCCTCGGGCGTACGTGCCGTCGACCGACTCCTTACAACTGCTGCTGCTTCGGCCGGGGTCGGCGGCCGGCCCACCAAAGGCCCGCCGCCCCCGCCGAGATCAGCGCCGCGCCGGCCGCGCCGAGCGGCAGCACCTGGTCGGCGGGACCCGTCTTGGGCAGCTCCTCCGGACCGTCGCCCTGACCGGCGCCCGGGCTGTCGCCGCCCGGGGTGACCGGGCTGTTGTCGGTGCCGAGCAGCAGCGGGGTCGTCGGGGCGTTCGGGGACGGGTTGTTCGAGCCGAACGGGACCGGGCCCTGCTGCCAGTACGTCTTCGCCCCGTCGGCGGTCTGGACGGGGAGGCAGATCTTCCCCTGCTTCTTCACGTCGAAGGCCGCGTCCACGTCGTACGACGTCGACTTGCCGGCCGCGAGATTGTCGATGGCGCAGCTGAAACCACTGTTCGAACCCTCGGGCAGATCATTCTTGGGGATTTCTGAGCACCCCTCGACGCCCTTCACCGTGAGTCCGTCGAAACCGACCACAAGCAGTCGGATTTTGCCGCTGTCCTTGCTTCCTCCATTTTTCACGACGCCGGTAATGGCCGTTCCCTTCGAGCTGTTGTCGACCGAGATCTTCTCGGGCAGCAGCGTCGTCAGCTTCACGCCCGCCGGTGCCTCGGCGACGGCCTTTCCCCCCTTGCCGCTCATGCCTCCCTCGTCGTCCGCGGTGGCGTTGAAGGCGAAGATCGCCACTGCCGCGAAAGATGCAGTGACCAGCGATCCCGCGATGGTCGTCATGCGACGAGAACTCATGTTCGTCCCCCTTGTGTCCCCCTTGGCCGCGCCCTGAATTCGCGGTCCCTGAAGAGGTACCACAAGATTTCTCCGCACTATGCTGGTGCGGCACGAAGTTGTGACCAAATACGCTACTTCGCGGTTCTTCTGTGGCGGAAGTTGAAGGGAGGTATGGGGGTGCCGGGAATTGCGCGGGGCGGTGTTCCGGGATTAGTGGTGGCAGGCCGCTATCGGCTGATCGAAAGCATTGGCCAAGGCGGAATGGGGCGGGTGTGGCGGGCCGCCGACGAAATACTCGGCCGGGAGGTGGCCGTCAAGGAAATGCGCATCGACGGCCTCGACCCGGAGGACACCCGGACCCGCCGGCAGCGGACCCTGCGGGAGGCCAGGGCGACAGCACGCATCGACCACCCCAACGTCGTGCGGATCTACGACGTCGTGGACGCGGGCGAGCGGCTGTGGATCGTCATGGAACTCGTCGACGGCCGCTCCCTGGAGCGGATCATCGCCGAGAGCGGTCCGCTGGACGTACGGGAGGCGGCACGGATCGGCCTCGAACTGGTCGCGGCGCTCGTCCAGGTGCACGCCGGGGGAGTCCTGCACCGGGACATCAAACCGGCCAACGTCCTCGTCGAGCGCGGCGGCCACCACCGGGTGGTCCTCACCGACTTCGGCATCGCCGCCATCCAGGACGCCGAGGCGCTGACGATGGCCGGGATGCTCGTCGGCTCCCCCGACTACATGGCACCCGAACGCGTCTCCGGCCGCCCCCAGGGCCCGCCCTCCGACCTGTGGTCCCTCGGCGCGACCCTGTGCGCGGCTCTCGGCGGCCACTCCCCGTTCTCCCGCGCCACGACCTACGCCACGTTGCACGCCGTCCTCTACGAGGAGCCGGACATCCCGTCCGGCGCGGGGGAGTTGAGCGAGCTCCTGGCCGCCCTGCTGGACAAGGAGCCCGGGGCGCGGCCGGGGATGGACGAGGTCGCGGGAGCGCTCGGGCCGGTCGCGGCGGGCTGGGACGCGAGGGAGGGAGATGCCGGGGATACGGGGGATGCGGGGGATGCGAGGGAGGTGAGGGAGGCGGGCGGGGTTTCGGTGGGCGACGGGGCGTCCGGTGGGGCCGCCTCCTTGGCTTCGACCGGGCCCGCGCGGCCCGTTCCGCTCGCGCCGCCGGTGCCGCCCGTGCCGCCCGCGCCGGTCCCGGGTGAGGAGGTGCCGGAGGACCCGCCGCGTACCCCCACACTGCGGAACCCGCCCGCCCCGGAGAGGACTGCCCCCGGACCACCGCCGCCGGGCTCCGCGCGGCCCGTTGCCGAGAGTGGACAGCACACCGCCGTCCCGGAGCCCGACCGCTCGACGACGCCCGTCCTCAAGCGCCCGGGGACCCCCGCCACCGGGCGGACGACACCCCCCGCCACCCAACGGCCCGCGGGCCCCGAACCCCCGCCCCCGCCCCCACTCCCACTCCCACTCCCGATCCCCGTCCCCGGGAACGCCTCCTCCGAAGCACCCTCCGAGGGAACCCCCGAACTCCCCTCCGAGGGCGCCCGACCGGGACCCGGCCCCTGGGCGATCGGCGTCCAGGTGGAACGTCCCGAGCCGACGGCCCCGGCGACCGGTACCGGCCCTGAAACCGGCCCCGAAACCGAGACCGAAACCGGGACCGAGATCAGGACGGGAGCCGAGGAAAGCCGGGCGCCCGCGCGGTCCCGGCCAGCTCCCACGCCCCCCGGAGAACTCCTCGGCCCCGCAGTCCCCGCCCACCCCACCCGTACGCGGTGGAGCAAGCGCCGTATCGGCATCGCGGCCGCCCTGGGCGTGGCCGCCGCCGGAGCCGTGGCGGCGCTCGTCATCCCGGCGATCGGCGGGCCGCCGGACGGCAAGGGAACGTCCTCAGGGCCGGCGTCAGCGTCAGCGTCAGCGTCACCGTCGGCGGTCACGTCCGGCCCCACCGGCGACCACGACCCCGGCACCTCCTCCTCCCCGCCGCCCACCGTCGCCGGCACCTCGCGCCCGCCCAGCATCCCTGCGGAAGCCGAGCGCGAGGCCGGGCTGTACGCGTGGGTCCCGCCCCAGGGCTGGCAACGGGTGGCAGAGAGTGGCGCCGAGGTGCACTACACCTCGCCCGACCGCACACAGGAGATCCTGGCCAACGCCTCCCCCGCCCAGGGCGACCTGCTGAGGCAGTGGCGGGAGAAGGAGGAACAGGACACCAGCAAGGGCCTCGACTACCGCAGGATCCGCCTGGAGGAGACCACGTTCCGCGGATCGCCCGCCGTCGTGTGGGAGTACACGGTCACGGCCAGGGGTCTGCCCTGGCACGTCCGGCTGCTCGGCTTCCGCTCGGGCGGCACGTCCTACGAGATCAGCACCTGGTACGCCCCGGACATCGAGGACCGCGCGCTGCCGGTGTACGAGCGGGTGAGGGACGGCTTCACGCCCCTGTGAGCTCGTCCACCACCTGGTGCGCTTCCGTGCACCCGGAGACACCACCGGGGCCCGACAGCCGGAACTGCCGGACCCCGGTACTCGCCGTATCGATGCGAGGCGATGCGAGGCGATGCGAGTCGATGCGAGTCGATACGCAGCGCGTCGCGCCTCTCAGCTCCCGTCGCCCGCAGCCCCGGCCTTGGCGTCCGCCACCGTCGCCGAGGGCCCCGCGGAATCCGAAGCCTCCGGCTTCGCGGTCCCCTGGCCGCCCCGCACCTTCTCCTTGACCAGCGAGACCGCGACCACCACGGCCGCGACCAGCAGCGACAGCAGCAGGATGTCGCGGTTGCCGTGCTCGGTGTCGGTCAGCATGTAGCCCAGGACGAACACGATCAGCGCGATGGTCGCCCACGTCAGGTACGGGTACAGCCACATCCGGACGACCAGCTTCTCCGGCTCCTCGCGCTCGATGACCTTCCGCAGCCGCAGCTGGGAGAAACAGATCGCCAGCCAGACGAACAAGGCGACGGCGCCGGAGGAGTTGACGAGGAAGAGGAAGACCGTGTCCGGGTACGCGTAGTTGAAGAAGACCGCCACGAACCCGAAGACGACCGAGGAGAGGATCGCCGCCATCGGCACGCCACGCCCGTTCGTCCGGGCGAACGCCTTCGGCGCGTCACCGCGCGAGCCGAGCGAGAACGCCATCCGGGAGGCCGTGTAGAGACCGGAGTTGAGACAGGACAGCACGGACGTCAGCACGATGAAGTTCATGATCTGGCCGGCGTGCGGGATGCCGAGGGAGTCCAGGGCTGCGACGTACGAACCGTCCTTCTCGATGGACGGGTCGTTCCACGGCAGCAGCGTCACCACGACGAAGATCGAGCCCAGGTAGAAGACGGCGATACGCCAGATGATGCTGTTGGTGGCCTTGGTGACCGCCTGCTGCGGGTGCTGCGACTCGCCGGCCGCGAGGGTGGCGATTTCGGTGCCCATGAAGGAGAAGACGACGAGCAGGACGCCGACGAGGATCGCGCCCGGTCCGTTCGGCAGGAAGCCGGTGTGGTCGGTGAGGTTGGACAACCCCGCCTTCTCGGCGTCGACGCCCGGCAGCACCCCGAAGATCGCGAGACCGCCCACGACGATGAACGCGGCGATCGCGACGACCTTGATCCCCGCGAACCAGAACTCGAACTCTCCGTACGAGCCGACCGACACGAGGTTGGTGGCGGTCAGCACCACCATCACGATGAGCGCCCACCCCCACTGCGGTACGGAGGGGATCCAGCCTTCGAGGATCTTGGCGCCGGCCGTCGCCTCCACGGCGAGCACGACGACCCAGAAGAACCAGTACAGCCAGCCGATCGAGAACCCGGCCCAGCGTCCGAGCGCGCGGTCGGCGTGGGCGGAGAACGACCCGGATGTCGGGTTGGCGGCCGACATCTCGCCGAGCATCCGCATCACGAGGACGACCATCGTCCCCACGAGGGCGTAGGACAGGAGGATGCCGGGGCCGGCGGTGGCGATACCGGAGCTGGACCCTACGAAGAGGCCGGCACCGATGACGCCACCGATGGCGATCATGGACAGATGGCGGGACTTGAGTCCGGCCTGGAGGCCGCCGTCGGGCTCTCCGTGGCCGCCTGGGCCGTTTCCGGCCGCCGATTTCGTGGTCGGCTGCGAAGTCATGGGGGAGTTCCTTTGCGCCGCTGGAGGGACGACGCCAGACACTCGTGATGTCTGGCGCGATGTGGCGTTGCGTCTCGTGGCGCCTGCCCGCTAAAGGGGCCCTCCATGACTCCCGTGAGAGCGGGACGTGGGGGCGGGCGAGAGCCCTGCGCGGTGGCGGGCGCCGGGACGCAACCGGAGTTGCACAAGTCGGTCCAGTGAATCGGAGGCGAATGAATTCTTGAACCTTTGAATCCAGATCGTTACTTGAGGTTTTCTTGAGGTTTTATGGTGTGGCTTGGTTTTTTCGCTCTCGGCACCCCGGCGGGCCATGGCGAAACAGCCGTGTCACACTCTGACCATGCGCGTCTATCTCGGCTCGGATCACGCCGGCTACGAACTGAAGAACCACCTCGCCGAATGGCTCAAGGCCGCCGGCCACGAGCCCGTGGACTGCGGGCCCCACATCTACGACGCCCAGGACGACTACCCGCCGTTCTGCCTCCGCGCAGCCGAGAAGACGGCCGCGGACCCCGGGTCCCTCGGCATCGTGATCGGCGGCTCCGGGAACGGGGAGCAGATCGCGGCCAACAAGGTGACGGGCGTTCGCGCGGCCCTCGCCTGGAGCGTGGAGACCGCGTCGCTGGGGCGCGAGCACAACGACGCCAACGTCATCGCCGTCGGTGCGCGCATGCACACCCAGGAGGAGGCGACGAAGTTCGTCGAGACCTTCCTCAATACGCCTTTCTCTGGTGACGCACGCCACATCCGCCGCATCGACATGCTGGCGGCCTACGAAACCACAGGCGACCTCCCCCCGATCCCGCCCCACCACCCCCAGCAGTAGGGGCTCTTGGGGCCGCGGGGAACGGCGCATCTCTTAGGGGCGTGGGAACGGCGCATCTTTTGGACGGGCGCGGGGAACGGCGCATCTTTTGGAGCGGCGCGAGGAACGACGCATCTTTTTGGGGCGCGGGGTACTGCACGGTTTTTAGGGGCGCGGGGAACTGCGCGACCAGCCACACCCAACCCGCACCAACCCGCCCACCCCGACAACCCCCACCCGGGGGCCTGGGGGCGCAGCCCCCAGTGATGGGACGGGTAGGGGCGGCGGGGGCGAAGAAAAGCGCGCCCCGCCCCACCCCCCCCGGGCACACGCCACCCCGCACCCACCCACCACCCCGCACCCGCCCCCACCACCCCGCACCCACCCACCACCCCGCACCCGCCCCCACCACCCCGCACCCCCCCAACCGCCGGAGGCCCCGGTGCCGGAAGGGCACACCATCCACCGCCTGGCCCAGGACTACACCGAGGCCTTCACCGGCGGAGCCACCCGCGTCACCAGCCCCCAGGGCAAGTTCACCGACGCCGCGGCCCTCCTCACCGGCACGGAACTCACCACCGCCGAAGCCCACGGCAAGCACCTCTTCCTCCGCTTCGGCCCGGAGGACACGGCGGACACCGCGGACGGCGCGGACATCGGCGACTGGATCCACATCCACCTCGGCCTCTTCGGCAAGGTCACCTTCGGCCCCGCCCCCGCGCCCCCACCCACCGACACGGTCCGTCTCCGCCTCGCCAACGACACGACGTACGTGGACCTCCGCGGCCCCACCACCTGCGCGCTGATCACCGACGCCGAGAAGCGGGCCGTACACGACCGCCTCGGCCCCGACCCCCTCCGCCCGGACGCCGACCCCTCAGCCGCGTACCGCCGTATCTCCCGCAGCCGTACGACGATCGCCGCCCTCCTCATGGACCAGAAGGTCATCGCGGGCGTGGGCAACGTCTACCGCGCCGAGGTCCTCTTCCGGCACGCCATCGACCCGTACCGCCCCGGAAAGGACATCACCCCCCGGGAATGGGAGGCGATGTGGGCCGACCTCGTCGAGCTCATGCGTGAGGGCGTGCGCAACAACCGCATCGACACCGTCCGCCCGGAACACACCCCGGAGGCCATGGGCCGGCCGCCCCGCGTCGACGACCACGGCGGCGAGGTGTACGTGTACCGCAGGGCCACCCTGCCCTGTCACATCTGTGGCGGCGAGATCCGCACCGCCGATCTCGCCGCCCGCAACCTCTTCTGGTGCCCCACCTGCCAACAGAGGTGAACGCGCCCGCAGCCCCCGTACCGTGAACGCGCCCCTCAGCCCCCGTACCGTGCACGCAACCGTGCACGCACCCTCAGAACCCGTGCGGCAGCCACGGCGCCACGGCAGACGAGAAACCCACCGACGCCTCCGCCAGCGCACCCCGCCTGAGCTCCCGCACCCGCCCGGCCGCCGCCAGTGACGCCAGGCTCACCCCACCCAGATACACCGCCCCCAACTCCCGTACGGACAGGGCGAGATCAGCGGAGTCGTCGGTCCGCGCGCAGCTCGCGCCCTTCGCGTCACCCGTGAGCCGCCAACGCCCCTCGTTCCAGGGGCAGAACGCGTCCTCGACCTCGAACACCACGTCCACCGGCGCCTGGTACGTCCGCGCCTCCAGCGCCGCGCCCACCTCCACGAGCCGTACGTACAGCCCGTCCCGCATCCGCACCTGGCAGCGCCGGACGTCGGACACCATGTGCAGCCACGCCTCGTCGACCGGCCGTGCGTACGCGACGACCTTCGACGTGAGATCGATGTCGAAGAGGAACCGCCACAGGGCCGCGTGCGCGGCCGGGTCGAGGGCCTCCAGGTCCTTCAGGTGCACGGCGTTCCGGGCGCCGGAGTGGTCCCAGTCGCCCTTGATGCGGAAGCGGGTGTACCCCACGACCTCCCCTCCCCGCTCGGCCACCACGCACTGCAGCGGCGACTGCCCGCCCCGGTCGCTCTCCGGGTCCAGCAGCCCCAGCCGCTCCCAGCCGGGCTGCCGCGCCAGCATGCCCGGCCGCTCGGGCACCCGTCGCGCGTACACCGCCTCGCACGCGTCGGCCACCTCGGCCGGCGGCGCGTACCGCAGGTGTACGTCGTCGGTGCCGTGCGGCACGGACAGCCGTACGCGGGTGGTGTCCACCTCGACGTTGTACTGCTGCGTGGCGGCGCCGTAGCCGAACCGGCCGTAGATGACGGGCTCCGAGGCGGTCAGTACGGCGAGGGGCTCACCCCAGGAGCGGATGTCGTCCAACTGCCGCCGCATCATGGCCCGTAGTAGTCCGCGCCGCCGGTGCGTGGCCGCTACGCTCACCATCGTGATGCCCGCGGCCGGGACCGAGGCGCCGCCCGGAACGGTGACACGGAACGTGAACGCGCCCGCCGTGCCCACGCATTGGTCACCGTCCCAGACTCCGATGGCGCGGTCGTGTTCAGTAAGGTCGTCCCACAGCTCGCGTTCCTCGGCCGACTCGGCCACACCGCCGAACGCGCGGATGAGGTTGTCGTACCAAGCGTTCCAGTCGGTCTTCCGCAGCACCCGCAAGTCAGTCGCCATACGCCATGCCTACCAGGACAATCCGGACCGGGCGAGCCATTTTCGTCCGGCCCGGCGGAGGACCCGGGAGCCCGCTCCATGACGTCCCTCCGCCTGAGATCCGTGTGAGATTCGTCGTGAACCGGCCCTCGGAAGGGGGACAAGTAGGACCTCCCGTGCACAAGAGCTGGTCCGATCGATAAGGTCCCGAACAATGGCAGCAGGACGAGAGCGGCGCGCGGAGGCCGAGACGTTCACGGCCCGGTTGAAGAAACTGGCTCACCGGGTCCGCACCGGCGTGCGCAAATCCGCCGTCGACTACTTCCGGGGGGACGGCTCCGACTGGGTCGCCCTCGCCGGTCTGATGCTGCTGATCCCCCTGATCGCCGCGTGCACGATGGCCAACTCGGTGTGGGTGTCCCCGGCGGTCCTGGTCCTTCCGATCGTCGCGGGCGGCCTGCTGCTGCGCCCGGCCAGCCTGTTGGCCCTGTACGCGGCCGCCGCGACCGCGCTGATAGTGGAGTCCGTACAGCTCGGCCCGTACACGGAGGGTCCCTCGCGGGTGACGCCGGGCATCGTGCTCGTCGTCGCCGCCTGCGGCTTCTTCGGGCTCCTCATCGCGCAGTTCCGCAGCCGGGTCGGTGTTCCCTGGCGGCGGGGCGGCACGATGCTGTTCGACCTGCGCGAACGCATCCGGGTGCAGAGCAAGTTGCCGCAGCTGCCGTTGGGCTGGCACCGCGAGATGGCGCTGCGGCCGGCGGGCGGGCAGTCCTTTTCGGGCGACTTCGTGGTCGCGGCCCGTACGAACGGCGGCCGCACCCTGGAGGTCGTCCTCACGGACGTCTCGGGCAAGGGCATGGACGCGGGCTCGCGGGCACTGCTCCTCTCCGGTGCGTTCGGCGGCCTTCTGGGATCGCTCCCACCCCATGCCTTCCTCCCCGCCGCGAACGGCTACCTCCTCCGCCAGGACTGGGACGAGGGCTTCGCGACCTCGATCCACCTCGTCCTGGACCTGGACTCGGGCGACTACGAACTCTTCTCCGCCGGACACCCTCCGGGACTGCAACTCAGCGCGGGCAGCGGCCGCTGGGAGGAGAAGGCCGCGGAGGGTCCGCTGCTGGGCGTGTACGACGGCGCCCAGTTCGACCCGGTCAAGGGCTCTCTCCGGCCCGGCGACGTCCTGATGCTCTTCACGGACGGCCTGGTCGAGACCTCCGACCGGGACATCGTCGAAGGCATCGACCGCCTGACGGGCGAGGCCGACCGATATGTCGCCGGAGGTTTCCACGGCGCCGCCTGGCACCTCATCGAAGCTGTGGCCAAGGACGTGAACGACGACCGAGCCCTACTCCTGATCTCCCGAGAGGGCCCAACGGCTCCGCGCTGACATTTCAGCCCGTCCGGCGTTTGAGGACGAGGCCGTCAGGCCGATCGCGGGGGTCTGGGGGCGCAGCCCCCAGGGACAGGATGGGACGGGTAGGGGCGGCGGGGGCGGGAAACATCCCCCAGACCCCGCAGCCACCCCGCACCCTCGGACGCTCACCCCCGGACTCTCACCCCTGTCCCACCAACTCCGGCACCTCACTCTCGCTCTCCCGCCGCCCCGGAAGCACCCGTGCCAACCAGTGCGACCGAACCGCCGTCAGAGGCCCGAGGACGGCCAGCAGCAGCACATACCCGGCGATGAAGGGCGACAGCCGGTCATCCAGCCCCGCGCCCGCCGCCATCGTCGCGAGAATCAACGCGAACTCCCCCCGGGCCAGCAACGTCGTGGAGATGTTCGCCGTGGCCTCCGGCCCGAAGCCGTACACACGAGCCGCCCCCACTCCCGCCAGCACGTTCATCGCCAACGTCAGCGCCACCGCGGCCAGCACCGGCCACAGCACCGTCGGAAGGTCACCAGGATCGATCGAGAGCCCGAACGCGAAGAAGAAGATCGCCCCGAAGGCGTCCCGCAGCGGATGCACGAGCTTGCGTATCCGCACCCCCGACGCCGTGCTCCCGAGCATCAGACCCACCATGAACGCCCCGATCGCGTCGGCCACCCCGAACCACTCCGACACCCCGGCCACGAACACCGCCGCCCCGAGGAAGGAGATCACGAGCAACTCGTCGTCCCGCGTGGAGAACAGACGCCCCACCACACGCGTCCCGAACCGCGCCACCAACGCCAGGAGCAGCAGGAACCCGAACGCCTTGCCCGCGTCCAGCACCGCCGACGACAGTGAGTCCGCCCCGGACAGGATCGGCTGCAACGCCGCGAGGTAGAGGGCGAGGAATATGTCCTCGACCACGATGATCCCGAGGATCGGCTTCGTCTCCGGGTTGCCGAGCCGTCCCGTGTCCACGAGCACCTTGGTGACGATCGCGGACGACGAGATCCCGAGCACGCCGGCGAGGACCAGCGCCTCCGAGGTGCCCCACCCGAGGGCGAACCCGAAGCCCAGCCCCGCGCCCACGTTCAGCGCGAGGTAGGTGCCCCCGGAGAGCGCCATGCGACGGCCGCCCGCCTTGAGGTCGTCCAGGTGGAACTCGAGGCCCAGGTAGAAGAGCAGCAGCACCAGGCCGAGCGCGGAGAGCATCTCCATGTCGTGCGGGTCGGAGACGAGCACGACTCCGGGCGTGTGCGGGCCGAGCAGGATCCCGGCCAGGATGAAGAGGGGAATGGTGGGCAGTCCTATGCGCCCGCCGAGGCGTGCGAGGACAGCGGCGGCGAGGAAAGCGCCGCCCATGGCGATGAGGGTGTCTGCGTGTCCGATGGGCTCGTCCTCCAGTTCGGCCAGTGTGACTGGTCTGGCAAAGGAATCGTCAAGAACGCGTCAATAGTTACTTTACCAAAGTATCCCGGCGGTGCGACGAGTTATCCACAGCCCTCAGACTGGGCCCGTGACCCTGCTGACACTCGCCGAAGTCGAGGCCCTCGCCCGCGAGGCGCACGCCGCCCAGACCGACAAGGCCGGACGGCCCTACGCGGAACACCTGCGGGCCGTCGCCGAGGGCGTCCGTGCCCGTGGCGGTGACGAGGAGCAGATCGCGGCGGCCTGGCTGCACGACGCGGTGGAGGACGACGCGCTGTCGGAGGACTGGCTGCGCGGGGCCGCGCTGACGGACCGTACGAAGGACGTCGTGCGGGCGCTCACCAAGCGGCCGGGCGAAGACCCTCAGGCGTACGCGGCGCGCATCCTCGCCACTCCGGGCGCCCTGCTGGTCAAGGAGTCGGACCTGGCGCACAACGCCGATCCCGCCCGGCTCGCGGTCCTGGACGAGGCGACCCGCGCCCGGCTGGAGAAGAAGTACGCCCACATGCGAAGCCTCCTCGGCCTGACGACCGAGGAGGCGGGGGGCGCGGAGAAGGCTGGGCGCGAGGGAAGTTGAGCGGTCAGGCCTTGGCGTCGGCCTTGCCGGTCCTGCCGCCGGCCTTGCCGCGGTCGCGCGCGAGCTCTGTCGCGTCCCGCTTGAACGCCCACTCCATCTTGGGATCCATCGCGAACTTGAACATCCGCTGCACCGGCGGGGTGCACAGCGCGGTGATGATCGCGGTCGCGAGCACCGTGACGAAGATCTCGCCGACCGGCTGGTAGACCCAGTCGTAGGTGTCGTACCAGCCCCAGAAACGGGACCCCTTGGCGAGGAAGCCGTGCAGCAGGTAGCCGTACAGCGTGCCCGCGCCGAGCACCGTGAACCACATCTTGCGGCGCGGCACCCAGGCGAGGAAGCAGGCCGTGAGCACCATCGAGCAGCCGAAGAGCGCGAGCGTCATGATGACGCCGGCCCACCACGGAGAGCCCAACTCCTGTGCGCTGTCACGGTGGTAGAACCACGCCGAGGTCATGCGCGGCGCCGCCCAGTAGGCGACCGCCAGGGCGAGCGCGAACACCGGCACCGACAGGATCCGCACCTCGCGGCGCCGCATCAGCTGGAAGTGCTCGGGCTTCATGCACAGGCCCACGACGAAGAACGGCATGAACTGCAGCGCGCGCTGGAGGTCCAGGTCGTCGCCGATGTCGGGTGAGACGGAGGCGAGGACGGCGATGGCGAGCGCGAGCGGCACGGGCCAGCGCACGACCTTCCACAGCGGGGTCGTCATCCGCCACACGAACAGCGCGATCAGGAACCAGGTGAGGTACCACGGATCGAGCAGGCTGATCGGATGTCCGGGGTCGTCGTCGGCCCACTTCTTGAACAGCGAGTACGCGATCTCGAAGATCACGTACGGGACGGCGACGCCGGTGACCAGGCGACGGAGCCGGTCGGGGCGCATGTCGAAACTGCGCGAGAAGTAACCGGAGATGACGATGAACGCCGGCATGTGGAAGGTGTAGACGACCATGTAGAGCGCCTCGGCGGCACGGCTGTGGCCGGTGAGGGGCTGCCACGCGTGACCCATCGCGACGAGCACGATGGCCAGGTACTTGGCGTTGTCGAAGAACGCGTCGCGCTGTTTGACCGGTCTGGCGTCCGGCGCGGCGCCACTGGCCTCCGGCCGTGCTACGTGGGGGGAGCGCGGGCTCGGTACTGCGTCAGCCGACTGCTGAGCCGGCGACTGCTGAGCCGGGGGCAGCGGCGCCCTGGGGCCGTGCGGTCGCAGCGAGTTCGTCACAGACCCTCCCACCGGGAAGTCCGGGGAGTGGTCCGGGTACTCGCTGCGCGTGCGGGGGACGAGGCAGCGGTAAACATCTGAGGCACCCTAGCGTTGTCTGTGGGATTTAGTAAAACCTTCGACGTGATTGCTGTATTACCGGCTACGGGTACCCGGATTTGGGGAAGGGGTGCAGGTGATTGCTGTCACGCCAACGCGCCGTTTGCTGCCATTCTGTCCTCATTCTTCCGGACTAAATGGTGCATAACGTTCGCGGGCGACTCTGGTGAAATGTCCACTTTCTCAAGGCCCTTGATGCACCTGTGACAGCAATTCGAATTACCTGCGAACGAGATGTGTGTGCATCGAAATGATCACGTCGGAATTCACTGCGGGTGACCCCTCGAATTGCCGTGCGGTGTGCGGCGGTTGGGGGCGAGGGGGCGCGGGTCCACCACGGAGACCGGTCAACGTTGCCTCACGTGCCGCATAGGTGGGCCGGGTTGGTGGCACGATGGTTCCGACGGGGGTGCGCGGGGCCGGCACTCCCGGGCCGGGTGAGCGGACCGACCGAGGGTGTGATGAGTTGTGGCCATTTCGCTGTCAGTGGTGCTGCTGTTGGCGATCATCCTTGTGGTGTTGCTACGAGGAGGGAGCATCAAGGCCGGACCCGCGATCGTCGCCGTGCTCTTCGGCTTCTTCCTCGCCTCGACCGGCATGGCCGACGACATCCAGCGGTTCCTCAACTCGATAGCCGACACCATCAACTCGATTCAGTTCTAGCCGCGGACCCGGACCGGCAGGCCTGTTCGCGGCCACCCGGGGCCCGGACCGTCCTCGAGGGGCGCTCGGACGCCATCGCGCCGCGCCTCCGGCCGGTCACGCTCCGCGTCCGGTGGTCCCCGCTCCGCCGCACGACGAGGAAGCTCCCCTGACCGGTGCGACGGCAGGGGCGAGCTCGATCGCTCACGCGCCCCACGTGATCGCCGATGAAAACGCTCAGGGCCAGGCGGAGGAGAGAACCTCCGGCCTGGCCCTGAGCCGTGCAGAGCGGGCGACGGGAATCGAACCCGCGTAGCTAGTTTGGAAGACTAGGGCTCTACCATTGAGCTACGCCCGCACAGGTCGCGCCGCAGGTCAGATGACCGCGGCACTGGAGGCATCGTAGCGGGTCGGGCACCCTCGCCGCACACCCCGTTTCCCGGCCGCGCCGGTGCGGGGCCCTAGCTCGGGAAATGCGGCAGTCGCACTGCCTGCGGCCATGTACCCTACGTGTCGCACCAGACGGGGTGTGGCGCAGCTTGGTAGCGCGTCCGCTTTGGGAGCGGAAGGCCGTGGGTTCAAATCCCGCCACCCCGACCACCAGCCGGAACCCGCCACGGGGAACCCGGAGCGTCTCGCTCTTCTTTTGGGGGCGCGAACCGCCTGCGGTTACTATGCAAGCTGCGCGCCCGTGTGTCTGCACTGTTACGCCTCTCAGGGCCCGCGAATCCGCTGAGGCTCTGTTCCGGTCGTTTCGCACCGGCGGCAGCGCGCAGCAGAAACCCAAGAAGTCAGCCACAAGGAGACCGAACCGTGAAGAGCGCCGTGGAGACCCTGAACCCGACTCGGGTTCGGCTCACTGTCGAGGTGCCCTTCGAGGAGCTCAAGGACAGCCTCGACGCGGCGTACAAGAAGATCAACCAGCAGGTCACGGTGAAGGGCTTCCGCAAGGGCAAGATCCCGGCCCGGGTCATCGACCAGCGGTTCGGTCGGGGCGCCGTGCTGGAGGAGGCCGTCAACGACGCGCTTCCGAAGTTCTACACCGAGGCGGTCAACGAGGCCGAGCTGAACGTCCTCGGCCAGCCCGAGGTCGACATCACGGACCTGAAGGACGGCGAGACGCTGAACTTCACCGCCGAGGTCGACGTCCGCCCGACCATCGAGATCCCGGACTACTCCGGCATCGAGGTCGAGGTCGACGCCGTCGAGGTCACGGACGAGGACATCGCCGAGTCGGTCGAGCAGCTCCGTGAGCGCTTCGCCTCGACGTCCCCCGTCGAGCGTGCCGCCGAGGACGGCGACGTCGTGACGATCGACCTGGAGGCCAAGGTCGACGGCGAGGTGCTGGAGGACGGCGTCGCGAGCGGCGTCTCCTACACCATCGGCTCGGGCGAGCTGCTCGACGGCATCGACGACGCCGTGAAGGGCCTGGAGGCCGGTGGCGAGACCACCTTCACCTCCGAGCTCAAGGGCGGCTCGGCGGCCGGCAAGGAGGCCGAGGTGACGGTCAAGGTCACCCAGGTCGCCGCCCGGGAGCTGCCCGAGCTGGACGACGAGTTCGCGCAGCTCGCGTCCGAGTTCGACACGCTGGACGAGCTGAAGGCCGACAGCGTCAAGCGCCTCGAGAACATGAAGCAGTACGACCAGGCCACGCAGGCCCAGGAGCGCGTCCTGGAGAAGCTGCTGGAGCTCGTCGAGGTGCCCGTCCCCGAGAAGCTGCTCGAGGACGAGATCAACACCCGCAAGCACAACCTGGAGCACCACCAGCTCGGCCAGATGGGCCTCGACCTCGAGAAGTACCTGGAGCTCCAGGGCAAGACGGCCGAGGAGTTCGACGAGGAGACGCGCGAGGCCGCGGTCAAGGGCATCAAGACCCAGTTCGTCCTCGACGAGCTGGTCTCCAAGGAGAAGCTGAACGTCAACCAGGAGGAGCTGACGGAGCACCTGATGCGCCGCGCCGCCTCCTCCGGCATGTCCCCCGACCAGTTCGCCCAGGCGGTCGTCGAGGGCGGCCAGGTTCCGCTCCTCGTCGGCGAGGTCGCCCGCGGCAAGGCCCTGGCCCTGGTCGTCGAGGCCGCCACGGTCAAGGACACCAACGGCGAGGTCGTCGACCTGGACGACGAGGACGAGGAGGAGACGGAGGACTCCGCGGAGGCCTCCGCCGAGACCCCGGCCGAGGCCGCGGAGGGCTCCGCCGAGAGCCCGGCCCAGGACAAGCCCGAGGCCTGACCTCCCCGGCACCCGTAGCACACCCCTGACGGGCCCCGAGAGCGCACCTGCGCCTCTCGGGGCCCGTCGGCGTCCCCGTCCGACGCTCGTACGCGCGGCGGGCCGTACGCGGCCTTCCCGCCGTGGGGAGGGCGGCTCGGGTCCGTACGCGGTCGTGGGCGCGCCGGGGGTCTGAGTGAGGGCTCGGGTTGGTACGGGGTCGGGAGTGTGCCGGGGGTCTCCGTACGCGGCCTTCCCGCCGTGAGGGGCGCCTCGGGCCTGTCCTGTACGGGGTCGGGGGCGCGCCGCGGGGCCTCCGTCCTCGGTCCGGCGGTGCTGTGGGTGGGGCAAGGGCTCGGCGGCGGACGCCGTCCCCTGCGGGCGGACACCTCCCGGCACCCCTTTGGTGCGTATGCGGCTGCGGGCCGGCGGCGGTGTACGGGCATCGCCAACGGTGTGTACGGGGCCGACGGTGCCTACGGGGCACGGGGCACGGGGCTGTCGGGCGCGCCCACGTGCTTTTCAGGGGCGCGGGGAACTGCGCGACAAGCCACAACGAACCCGCACCCGCCCACGAACAAAAACCCGGCAGACGAGAACCGCCGACGGGGGCCCGGGGCGGAGCCCCGCGAGGACGCCCCCACGCAACAGCACCGCTCAAGGCCCGGGCGCACCCACACCCCCGCCCACCCAGCGGAGCGCATGCGCTGACAGCGAACAGTTCCCTCTCCGGGATTCCCCGGAGGGACCCGCGCGTTAGGGTCCATGAATACGAGGGCAGGGGAGTCCCCGGAGCCGCCCCGGCAGGGGCGAACACGGGGTCCCAGGCCCCAGCAGAAGACGTGAGACGGCCCGGCGCCGTCGTAAAGACGAGCAGGTGGATACGTGACGAATCTGATGCCCTCCGCCGCTGAGCCTTCCATCGGTGGTGGCCTCGGCGACCAGGTCTACAACCGGCTGCTCGGCGAGCGGATCATCTTCCTCGGCCAGCCGGTCGACGACGACATTGCCAACAAGATCACCGCGCAGTTGCTGCTCCTTGCCGCCGACCCGGACAAGGACATCAACCTGTACATCAACAGCCCCGGCGGCTCGATCACGGCCGGTATGGCGATCTACGACACCATGCAGTTCATCAAGAACGACGTGGTGACCATCGCCATGGGCCTCGCCGCCTCCATGGGCCAGTTCCTGCTCAGCGCGGGCACGCCGGGCAAGCGCTTCGCGCTG
Source organism: Streptomyces sp. NPDC046862 (assembly GCF_040704615.1). NCBI lineage: Bacteria > Bacillati > Actinomycetota > Actinomycetes > Kitasatosporales > Streptomycetaceae > Streptomyces > Streptomyces sp. NPDC046862. The sequence goes on from NZ_JBEYXP010000018.1 coordinate 153,711, forward strand.
CCCAACGCCGAGATCCTGATCCACCAGCCCTCCGCCGGTCTCGCCGGTTCGGCCTCCGACATCAAGATCCACGCCGAGCGGCTGCTGCACACCAAGAAGCGCATGGCCGAGCTCACGGCGCACCACACCGGCCAGTCGGTCGAGCAGATCACCCGCGACTCCGACCGCGACCGCTGGTTCGACGCCTACGAGGCCAAGGACTACGGCCTCATCGACGAGGTCATCACGCACGCCGCCAGCTTGCCGGGCGGCGGCGGCACCGGGGCGGCGTAGCCGGCGCACGCCGGGCGCGAGCCGGAGTCCGCGCACCGGCGCACGACTCCGCGCAGTTGTACGGACTGTACGGACCGCATAGGCGGTACGGACCGTACAGCGGAGCCGGGCCCACGCGACCACGTACGACGACGTGACGACGGGCCGGGGCGGGACAACGCACCAAGGGATCCCGACCCCGATCCCGATCACCGGGACGACGTACGACGATGGAAGCGAGGGGACCGCGGCCCCGTACGACGGCGCGCAGCCGGCACAGCACGACGCTCCAGCGCCCCGGCGACCCCGCACAGCCCAGACCCCCAAGCCGACCGCCTCAGCCCCTTTCAGGCTCCCAGGAGACCACAGTGAACGACTTCCCCGGCAGCGGCCTCTACGACCGTGTGCAGGCCGAGTACACCGGCCCCCGCGCCGAGTCCCGTTACGTCATCCCCCGCTTCGTCGAGCGCACCTCCCAGGGCGTGCGTGAGTACGACCCGTACGCGAAGCTGTTCGAGGAGCGCGTGATCTTCCTCGGCGTGCAGATCGACGACGCCTCCGCCAACGACGTCATGGCGCAGCTGCTGTGCCTGGAGTCGATGGACCCCGACCGTGACATCTCGGTCTACATCAACAGCCCGGGCGGCTCCTTCACCGCGCTCACGGCCATCTACGACACGATGCAGTTCGTGAAGCCGGACATCCAGACGGTCTGCATGGGCCAGGCCGCCTCCGCGGCCGCCGTCCTGCTGGCCGCCGGTACGCCCGGCAAGCGCATGGCGCTGCCGAACGCCCGCGTGCTGATCCACCAGCCGTACAGTGAGACCGGCCGTGGCCAGGTCTCCGACCTGGAGATCGCCGCCAACGAGATCCTGCGGATGCGCTCGCAGCTGGAGGAGATGCTGGCCAAGCACTCCACCACGGCGATCGAGAAGATCCGCGAGGACATCGAGCGCGACAAGATCCTCACGGCCGAGGACGCCCTGTCGTACGGCCTGATCGACCAGATCATCTCCACCCGGAAGATGAACAACGAGACCGTCCGCTGACGCGGACCCTGTATCGTCTGCCGCCCCTTGGCATGGTTTGGCCCAGTGCACGTCAAAGCGAACCGTGCCAAGGGGGGCCCGAACGAGGGGCCCGGCAAGGTACCGTCGGACATAAGGCAGCACCAGGAGCCGCTGGACCTAGGCGTCTCCCAGGCGAAGGGGAAGCACACCGTGGCACGCATCGGTGACGGCGGCGATCTGCTCAAGTGCTCGTTCTGCGGCAAGAGCCAGAAGCAGGTCAAGAAGCTCATCGCAGGCCCCGGTGTGTACATCTGCGACGAGTGCATCGATCTCTGCAACGAGATCATCGAGGAAGAACTCGCGGAGACCAGTGAGGTCCGCTGGGAGGAACTCCCGAAGCCCCGCGAGATCTACGAGTTCCTCGAGGGGTACGTCGTCGGCCAGGAGGCCGCGAAGAAGGCCCTCTCGGTCGCGGTGTACAACCACTACAAGCGCGTCCAGGCCGGCGAGAACGGCGGGGCGAACGGCCGTGACGACGCCATCGAGTTGGCGAAGTCCAACATCCTGCTGCTCGGCCCCACGGGCTCGGGCAAGACACTGCTGGCCCAGACCCTGGCCCGCATGCTCAACGTCCCGTTCGCCATCGCCGACGCGACGGCGCTGACGGAGGCGGGGTACGTCGGCGAGGACGTCGAGAACATCCTGCTGAAGCTCATCCAGGCGGCCGACTACGACGTCAAGAAGGCCGAGACCGGGATCATCTACATCGACGAGATCGACAAGGTGGCCCGCAAGAGCGAGAACCCGTCCATCACCCGGGACGTGTCGGGCGAGGGCGTGCAACAGGCCCTGCTGAAGATCCTGGAGGGCACGACGGCCTCCGTCCCGCCCCAGGGTGGACGCAAGCACCCGCACCAGGAGTTCATCCAGATCGACACGACGAACGTCCTGTTCATCGTGGGCGGCGCCTTCGCGGGCCTGGAGAAGCTCATCGAGTCGCGGGCGGGCGCGAAGGGCATCGGCTTCGGCGCGACCATCCGCTCCAAGCGCGAGCTGGAGTCCAAGGACCAGTTCGAGGACGTCATGCCCGAGGACCTGGTCAAGTTCGGCATGATCCCCGAGTTCATCGGCCGTCTGCCCGTCATCACCTCGGTCCACAACCTCGACCGCAAGGCCCTCCTGCAGATCCTGGTCGAGCCGCGCAACGCACTGGTGAAGCAGTACCAGCGCCTCTTCGAACTCGACGGCGTGGAGCTGGACTTCGAGCGCGAGGCCCTGGAAGCCATCGCCGACCAGGCCATCCTCCGCCAGACCGGCGCCCGCGGCCTGCGCGCCATCATGGAGGAAGTCCTCCAGGCGGTCATGTACGAGGTCCCGTCCCGCAAGGACGTGGCCCGCGTGGTCATCACGGCGGACGTCGTCCTGTCGAACGTGAACCCGACCCTGATCCCACGCGACGCCCGCGGCCGCGGCTCGGGCGAACAGAAGACGGCGTAGCGGCCGCCGCGCAGGCGCACAGCCACAGGCACAGACGAAGGGGCCCCGGTCAACCGACCGGGGCCCCTTCGCAGTTGAGCAGTCGCTGTCGAGCAGTCGCCGAAGAACAGTGGCCGTCGAGCAGTCGTTCCGCCGGGTCAGGCCTTGACGCGGACTTCCTTGCGGAGCTTGGCGGCTGTCTCCGCCGTCTCGTTCGGGTCCGCGGCCTTGCCCGCCGCGAGGTCCGAGTACTCCATGGGCATCACGAAGCCGAGCGTGCTGTGGTCGCCCCACACGCAGTAGACGACGTTCATCTCGCTCGGGCCGCCCGACGTCCCCGAGTCCGGCAACTTCCCCTTGGCCTTCTGGCACTTCATGACGGCGCCGTCGAGCGAGCTCGGCGTGTACTCCTGCGGCTCGCCCTCGAAGGTGATGTCCTCCTTCTCGGCCTCCGCCTTCTGCATGGTGAAGAACCCGTCGACCGCCTTCTCCGGGTCCTCGATGTCGCCGTAGATGCCGCCGAAGGTGAGCATCTTCCCGGCCAGCGGGTTGCTCGTGTCCTGCCCCGCCTGGTAGTTGGCGCTCACGTCCTTGGGGTTCTTGATGCCCCAGCCCTCGGCCGTCTTCAGGTCGCTGGAGCTCATGCCGTCACCGCTGTTGGAGGACTTCTTGTACTCGCCGAGCACGGTCTGCGGCGTCGTCAGCTTGTGCGGACCGTCGTCCGCGATGTCCGACCCGCCGCCGCTGCCGCCCGAGCCGAGCACGAAGTACGCACCCACGGCGATCGCGGCCACGACGGCCACCGCGCCGATGATGAGGCCCGTCTTCTTGCCGCCACCGGGAGCCGGCGGCTGGGGAACCCCGTAGGGCTGCTGGCCGTAGGGCGGCTGCTGACCGTACGGAGGCTGCTGGCCGTAGGGCTGCTGCTGCGGTGCACCCTGGGGGGCCTGCTGGGGGTACCCGTACCCGGGCTGAGCGGGCGGCGCGGGCGGCGGCGCCTGCTGCGGGTAGCCGTAGCCGGGCTGGGCGGGCGGAGCCTGCGGCGGCTGGCCGTAGGGGCCCGGCTGGCCGTACGGTCCAGGCTGCTGGGGTGGCTGCCCGCCGTACGGGCCCGGCTGGTTGTAGCTCATTTCTGGGTTCCCCTCCAGATATTTATGTTTCGCCGACATCCTGACGCAGACCGGTAGCGCGCGTTCCATCGGGGCCCCCACCGTTACAGAACAAACGCGTTTCGGGACTGCCCCGTGACACCCCTAAACTGAGCCCGTGACCGAGAACGCTCAGCAGCAGCCCACAGCGCCCAGCACCGAACTGCCGACCCAGTACGCGCCGGCCGAGGTAGAGGGGAAGCTGTACGAGCGCTGGGTAGAGCGGGGTTACTTCACCGCCGACGCGAAGAGCGACAAGCCGCCGTACACCATCGTCATCCCGCCGCCGAACGTCACCGGCAGCCTGCACCTGGGCCACGCCTTCCAGCACACGCTCATGGACGCCCTCACGCGCCGCAAGCGCATGCAGGGCTACGAGTCGCTGTGGCTGCCGGGCATGGACCACGCCGGCATCGCCACCCAGAACAAGGTCGAGCAGCAGCTCGCCGAGGAGGGCAAGTCCCGCCACGACCTGGGGCGCGAGGAGTTCGTCGAGCGCGTCTGGCAGTGGAAGGAGGAGTACGGCGGCAAGATCCTCGGCCAGATGCGGCGCCTCGGCGACGGCGTCGACTGGGACCGCGAGCGGTTCACGATGGACGAGGGCCTGTCCAAGGCCGTCCTCACCATCTTCAAGCGGCTGTACGAGGACGAGCTGATCTACCGCGCCGAGCGCATCATCAACTGGTGCCCGCGCTGTCTGACGGCCATCTCGGACATCGAGGTGGAGTACCAGGAGGACGACGGCGAGCTCGTCTCCATCAAGTACGGGGAGGGGGAGGAGACCCTCGTCGTCGCCACCACCCGTGCCGAGACGATGCTCGGTGACACCGCCGTCGCCGTTCACCCCGACGACGAGCGCTACCGGCACCTGATCGGCAAGCGGATCAAGCTGCCGCTCACCGACCGCTCCATCCCGGTCGTCGCGGACACGCACGTCGACCCCGAGTTCGGCACGGGTGCCGTCAAGGTCACCCCGGCCCACGACCCGAACGACTTCGCGATCGGCCAGCGCCACGGCCTGGAGTCCATCACGATCATGGACGAGCGGGCGGTCATCACCGCCCACGGCCCCTTCCAGGGACTGGACCGCTTCGAGGCCCGGTCCTCCATCGTCGCCGCGCTGCGCTCGCAGGGCCGGATCGTCGCCGAGAAGCGCCCGTACGTCCACTCCGTCGGCCACTGCTCGCGCTGCAAGACCACCATCGAGCCGCGCCTGTCGATGCAGTGGTGGGTCAAGGTCGGCCCGCTGGCGCAGGCCGCCGGTGACGCCGTCCGCGACGGGCGCGTCAAGATCCACCCCGAGGACATGTCGAAGCGCTACTTCGACTGGGTCGACAACATGCACGACTGGTGCATCTCGCGCCAGCTGTGGTGGGGCCACAGGATCCCCGTCTGGTACGGCCCGGACGGTGAGGTCGTCTGCGTCGGCCCCGACGAGGAGCCGCCCGGTACCGAGGCCGAGGGCTGGAAGCAGGACACCGACGTCCTCGACACCTGGTTCTCCTCCGGCCTGTGGCCGTTCTCCACGCTCGGCTGGCCCGAGAAGACCCCGGACCTCGCGAAGTTCTACTCGACCGACGTCCTGCTGACCGGCCACGACATCATCTTCTTCTGGGTCGCCCGGATGATGATGTTCGGCCTGTACGCGATGGACGGCGAGGTTCCGTTCCGCACCATCGCGCTGACCGGCCTGGTCCGCGACGAGCGCGGCAAGAAGATGTCGAAGTCGTTCGGCAACGTCGTCGACCCGCTCGACTGGATGGACACCTACGGCTCCGACGCGCTCCGCTTCACACTCGCGCGCGGCGCCAACCCCGGCACCGACGTCCCGATCGGCGAGGACTGGGTCCAGGCGTCCCGCAACTTCGCCAACAAGATCTGGAACGCCACGCGCTTCGCGCTGATGAACGGCGCGACGGTTCAGGGCGAGCTGCCGGCCGCCGAGAAGCTCTCCGCCACCGACCGCTGGATCCTCTCCCGCCTGAACGAGACGGTCGAGCAGGTCGACGCGTACTACGAGGACTTCCAGTTCGCCAAGCTCAGCGACGCCCTGTTCCACTTCGCCTGGGACGAGGTCTTCGACTGGTACGTCGAGCTGTCCAAGACCACGTTCCAGGCGGGCGGCGAGGCGGCCGAGGCCAGCAAGCGCGTCCTCGGCGAGGTCCTGGACGTCACCCTGAAGCTGCTCCACCCGATCGTCCCGTTCGTCACGGACACCCTGTGGACGACCCTGACGGGCGGCGAGTCCCTGGTCATCGCCGACTGGCCGAAGGCTGTGTTTGTTCCTGGCGCTGACGCGCCGGGCGGCTTCCGCGACGAGGCCGCCGAGCGGGAGATCGAGACCCTCCAGTCCGTCATCACCGAGGTCCGCCGTTTCCGCGCCGACCAGGGCCTGCAGCCCGGCCAGCGCGTCCCGGCCCGCCTCACCCTCGACGGCACGCCGCTGGCGCCCCACGAGGCCGCCATCCGCCAACTGCTCCGGCTCCAGCCGGAGGGCGAGGGCTTCGCGGCGACGGCCACCCTGCCGGTGGCGGGCGCCGAGGTCGCGCTGGACCTCTCCGGCGTCATCGACGTGGCCGCCGAGCGCAAGCGGCTCGCGAAGGACCTCGCGGCCGCCGAGAAGGAGAAGAGCCAGGCCACGGCCAAGCTCGGCAACGAGGCGTTCCTCGCGAAGGCTCCGGACCAGGTCGTGGAGAAGATCCGCACGCGGCTCGCGAAGGCGGACGAGGACATCGCCAGGATCCAGGCACAGCTGGAGCGCCTGCCGCAGGCGTAGCCGTTCGTAGCACGTACGCCCGTACGGCACGCCCGTACGGACGTACGGCTGTACGCCGTCGAAGGCCCCCGAGCCACCAGGTTCCGGGGGCCTTCACCTCAGCGACACAGCCGCCTCAAGCCTCTGTCAGTCCGCGTCCGTAGACTGGCCCCGTGAGTGAGCTCCCCCCGCACGACAGCAGTGAGCAGCCCGACCCCGTCGACTCCTTCGAGGAGATCATCGCGGCCGAGACGGACCGCGATCCCGATCTCGCGGTGATCGAGGCCGGCAGCCGTACCCTGCGCGCACAGGGCGGACCGCCGCAGGGCGACGTCCCTGCGCGGCCCGCCGACCCCGAGGTCGACAAGGCCCTGCGCGAGGTCGAGGCGGAACTGGCCACGCGCTGGGGCGAGACCAAGCTGGAGCCGTCGGTCACGCGGATCGCGGCGTTGATGGACGTGCTGGGCGAGCCGCAGCGGTCGTACCCGTCGATCCACATCACCGGAACCAACGGCAAGACGTCCACGGCCCGCATGATCGAGGCCCTGCTGGGCGCCTTCGAGCTGCGCACCGGCCGCTACACGTCGCCCCACGTCCAGTCGATCACCGAGCGGATCAGCCTGGACGGCTCCCCGGTGGAGGCCGAGCGCTTCATCGAGACGTACCAGGACATCAAGCCGTACATCGAGATGGTGGACGGCTCGCAGGAGTACCGCCTGTCCTTCTTCGAGGTGCTCACGGGCATGGCGTACGCGGCCTTCGCGGACGCGCCCGTGGACGTGGCCGTCGTCGAGGTGGGCATGGGCGGCACCTGGGATGCCACCAACGTCATCGACGCCGACGTGGCCGTCGTGACCCCCATAGACCTCGACCACACCGACCGGCTCGGCACCACGCCCGGTGAGATCGCCGGCGAGAAGGCGGGCGTCATCAAGCAGGACGCGACCGTGATCATGGCGCAGCAGCCCGTGGACGCGGCGCAGGTGCTGCTGAAGAGGGCCGTCGAGGTGGACGCGACCGTGGCCCGGGAGGGCCTGGAGTTCGGGGTCGTCGGCCGGCAGGTCGCGGTCGGCGGACAGCTGGTGACGCTGCGCGGGCTCGGCGGGGAGTACGAGGAGGTGTTCCTGCCGCTGCACGGCCCCTACCAGGCGCACAACGCGGCGGTGGCGCTGGCCGCCGTGGAGGCGTTCTTCGGCGTGGGCTCCCAGCGGCCGGAGCGGCTCGACATCGACACGGTCCGCAAGGCGTTCGCGTCGGTGGCCACTCCGGGCCGCCTGGAGGTCGTACGGCGCTCTCCGACGGTCGTCCTGGACGCCGCCCACAATCCCGCGGGAGCGCGGGCCACGGCGGAGGCCGTGAGCGAGGCGTTCGACTTCAGCCGGCTGATCGGGGTCGTGGGCGCGAGCGGCGACAAGAACGTGCGGGGGCTGCTGGAGGCCTTCGAGCCGATCTTCGCGGAAGTCGTGATCACGCAGAACTCCAGCCATCGCGCGATGGACGTGGACGAGCTGGCCGCCATCGCCGTGGAGGTGTTCGGCGACGAGCGCGTGCAGGTGGAGCCGCGGCTCGACGACGCCCTGGAAGCGGCGGTCACGCTCGCCGAGGAGGAGGGCGAGTACGCGGGTGGCGGCGTCCTCGTCACCGGGTCCGTGATCACCGTCGGCGAGGCCCGACTGCTGCTGGGGAGGGGCTGAGTCCCGTGCGTACGTTGTGTTCCTCGACGCTGATCGGTGAGTTCTTCGTCATCGGGTTCGCGGGGCTGGTCGCGATGAAGGACCCGGACCTGTCCATGGGGACGGTGTGGACGGTCAGCGGTGTCGCGATGGTGCTGTGCGTTCTGCTGTGCGGGCTGATCACCCGTCCCGGTGGGGTGCAGCTCGGCTGGGCGCTCCAGATCGCGCTGATCGCCTCCGGGTTCGTCGTCCCGGTCATGTTCTTCCTGGGGGCCGTGTTCGGGGCGCTGTGGTGGGCCTCCGTGCACTTCGGGCGGAAGGTGGACGAGGCGAAGGCGAGATTCGCCGCGCAGGAGGAGGCGGCCACGAAGGCGGGGACGTCCTGACGGGACGTCCTGACGCTGTGTGACGCTTCCTCGGGCGCGCACGGTAGCCTCTGAGCTCCGCACACTTGTGAATTTGAAGGAGTCCCCGTCGTGAGCCAGCGCACCCTCGTCCTCCTCAAGCCCGACGCCGTTCGTCGTGGGCTGACCGGCGAGATCATCAGCCGTATCGAGCGGAAGGCCGGGTGGCGGATCACGGCGCTGGAGCTGCGCACGCTGGACCAGGAGACGCTGGAGCAGCACTACGGCGAGCACAAGGGCAAGCCGTTCTACGAGCCGCTGGTCGAGTTCATGGCGTCCGGGCCGGTTGTGGCGCTGATCGTGGAGGGTGAGCGGGTCATCGAGGGCCTGCGGGCGCTCGCCGGTCCCACGGACCCGATCGCGGCCGCGCCCGGGTCCATCCGGGGCGACTACGGCGTCATCGTCCGCGAGAACCTCATCCACGCGTCCGACTCCGAGGAGTCCGCCGAGCGTGAGGTGAAGATCTTCTTCCCCGGCCGGGCGTAGTACCAACGGTGGTTGCGCGGAGGTTCTTCGCCCCCGCCGCCCCTACCCGTCCCATCCTGTATCTGGTGGCTCCGCCCCCAGGCCCCCGTGGGGGGTGGTTGGGGTGGGTTGTTGGGTGCGGGTGGGTGGGGGCTGGTCGCGCAGTTCCCTGCGCCCCTAAAAGCCGTGTGGTTCTCCGCGCCCTGAAAGCCGGCCCTGGCCGGGGAAATCCAGCGCCGCCCCGCACCATCCGGCCCCGCCCCCATCTATCCAGCGCCGCCCGCGCAAATTCAGCCCCTCGGGCGTTTGCGGAGCTGGGTCCGGGGGCTGGCCCCCGAACGGGGTCCGGGGCGGAGCCCCGTGCGGGGTCGAAGGGGCGGAGCCCCTGGGGATGGGACGGGTAGGGGCGGCGGGGGCGGAACAAACCCCGGACGGACCGGACACAGCCCGACCCACCCCCCCCCACCATCCCACCCCACCCATTCGGCCCACCCCGGCAGTCCCCAATTTTCTGACTCCCCGTCAGTCCAACTCCCCGCCTGACCAGGTAACTCCGCGGAAAAATCCCCGAGCCTCCGGCATATGCGCGCCGATCGAGGGAACGCGTGACTCTGATGGACCGTCTGCACAAGCGAGGCGGCGCATCATCTGCTGACAATGGCGAAGACCCTCGCGCAGTGTCCGTGCGGGCGAGACTACGATGTAAGCCTTCACGTCACAGCACCCACTTCGCCGACCCGAAAAAGCCATCAGCGCTCCACTTTGGGAAGGCCAGACGAATCCTGATGGGGAACTCAATGTCGTTCATCGGCCGTGACATGGCTGTCGACCTCGGGACCGCCAACACGCTGGTGTACGTCAGGGGTCGCGGGATCGTACTCAACGAGCCGTCCGTCGTCGCGATCAACACCAATACCGGTGGCATCCTCGCGGTCGGCGCGGAAGCGAAGAAGATGATCGGTCGGACGCCCGGCAACATCGTCGCCGTGCGCCCGCTCAAGGACGGCGTCATCGCCGACTTCGAGATCACCGAGCGAATGCTCCGTTACTTCATCCTGAAGATCCACAAGCGGAGGTATCTCGCCCGGCCCCGAGTCGTCGTGTGCGTCCCGTCGGGCATCACCGGTGTCGAGCGCCGCGCCGTCATCGAGGCGTCCTCCCAGGCCGGCGCCCGCCAGGTGCACATCATCGAGGAGCCCATGGCCGCGGCCATCGGCTCCGGCCTGCCGGTCCACGAGGCCACGGGCAACATGGTGGTGGACATCGGCGGCGGCACCACGGAGGTCGCGGTCATCTCGCTCGGCGGAATCGTCACAGCACAGTCCATCCGCGTAGCGGGAGACGAGCTGGACAACGCGATCATTCAGCACATCAAGAAGGAGTACTCACTGCTTCTTGGTGAGCGGACGGCCGAGCAGATCAAGATCACGATCGGTTCCGCGTACGACCTCGACGCCGACGAGCACACCGAAATCCGCGGCCGGGACCTCGTCTCCGGACTGCCGAAGACCGTGGTCATCTCCGCGGCCGAAGTACGGAAGGCCATCGAGGAACCGGTCAACGCCATTGTCGACGCCGTCAAGACGACCCTCGACAAGTGTCCGCCCGAGCTCTCCGGCGACATCATGGACCGGGGAATTGTGCTGACCGGCGGCGGCGCCCTGCTGCGCGGGCTCGACGAGCGACTGCGCAGGGAGACCGGGATGCCGATCCACATCGCCGAGGACCCGCTGGACAGCGTGGCGCTCGGTTCCGGCAAATGCGTCGAGGAGTTCGAGGCGTTGCAGCAGGTTCTCGACGCCCAGCCCCGCAGATGACGTAACGCTTCGATTCCGCCGTACGAGACGAGCCCTTCTCGTGCGGCGGATCGTTGATATTGAGGCATAAGCTCCCCCATAACACCCGTGAGTGCCCACGCGCTCGGGGCCCCTTGTTGAGCATGTCGTACTGACCAACTGACCATTCCGACGAGGAAGGCACGGCCGCCGCACGTGAGGGACACACGAGAGAGCCGGCTGCTCCTGGTGCTGCTGATCGCCATCGCGTTCGCGTTGATCACGGTGGACATCCGCGGTGGGGAGGACTCTCCGGTCGACGGTGCCCGGCGGGCCGCGGCCACGGTCTTCGGCCCGATCGAGGACGGGGTCTCGACCGCCGTCGACCCCATAGGGAATGCCGTCTCCGCGATCCGTGACTCCGGCGAACGGCACGACCGGCTCGCCGCGATGGAGAAGGAGAACGCCGCCCTGAAGGCGGAGCTCGGCAGCGACGACCGCAACCGGAGCCGCGTCAAGCAGCTCGACAAGATGCTGAAGACGGCGGCCAACGGCCGGTACGGCATCAAGGGCGCCGAGGTCGTCGCCATCGGTGCCGCCCAGGGGTTCTCGTGGACCGTCACCATCGACGTCGGGTCCAACGACGGAATCAAGAGAGACATGACGGTGCTGAACGGTGACGGGCTGGTCGGGCGGGTCACCACCGTCGGACCCAACACCGCCACCGTGCTGCTCGCCAACGACCCCGACTTCACCGTGGGTACGCGCATGGAGGCCACCGACGAGCTCGGCTTCGCCTCCGGTCAGGGCGACCGGCCGCTGCGGGTCGAGCTGCTCAACGGCAAGGCGAAGGTGAAGAAGGGCGACCGCCTCGTCACCTTCGGGTCGCAGGCCGACAAGCCGTTCGTGCCGGGTGTGCCGGTGGGCGTCGTGTCGCGGGTCGACCCGTCCGGCGGCGACCTCACCCGCACGATCTACGTCACGCCATACGTCGGCTTCACCAAGCTCGACATCGTCGGTGTCGTGGTCCAGGCGCCCCGCCAGGACCCACGTGACACCGTCCTGCCGGACAAGCCGAAGCCCACGCCCACGCCGACCGTGACGGTGACGGTCACGCCCTCCGCGGGGGCGCCCGTCGACGGACAGCCGCAAGAGCAGTAGGAGCTGAACCACCATGCGCTTCAACCGGATGCTGCTCTCCACGACCCTCGTGATCGTGGCCCTGGTCGTCCAGGTGAGCATCCTCGCCCGACTCCATCTCCCCGGTGCCGTCCCCGACCTGGTGCTCCTCACGGTCCTCGGCCTGGCGCTGGTGTACGGCCACGTCGGCGGCGCCCTCATCGGCTTCGGCGCGGGCCTCCTGGCCGACCTCGCCCCGCCCGCCGACCACGCGGCCGGGCGCTACGCCCTCGTGCTGTGCGTCGTCGGCTACCTCGCCGGGCTCGTGAAGCCCGACACCGGGCAGCTCAGGTCCGCGACCGGGCCCATGGCCGTCGTGGTCGCCGCCGCCGTCGGCACGACCCTGCTGTACGCCGGTGTCGGCGCCCTCGTCGGCGACACGGCCGCCCGCCATGTCGGCCTGCCCAGCCTGCTGTTCACGGCCGCCCTGTACGACCTGCTGCTCGCGCCGTTCGTCGTCCCCGGCATCATGGCCCTGGCCCGCCGCGCCGACAACGACCCGCTCGCCGAGACCTCCTCCGCCAAGGCCGCCGACGTTTCCTCGGGCTGGCTCTCCTCCGGAACCGGCCTGAGTATCGGCGGCCAGCGGGGCGGCCTCCGCATGAGGGCGGTCAAGTCGCGCGTGGCCCGCGCCGGGCGCATCAAGGGGGTCAAGCGGCTGTGAGGGCGGTCGAGTTCAGCGGGGGCGGGTTCACCCAGGACGAGCGCCCCCGGGGCGAGCGCACCCCGGACGAGCGCGCCCGGGGCGAGTTCACTCGAACGGGGAAGCGATGGCGGAACGCGGCCTCACAGGCCCGTCGTTCATCATGCGTACGCGCACACACATCCGCGCTCTGAGAGGGGGACGCAGCCACAGTGAGCAACATCCCCGAGACGGGTCGGACCCCACGGGTCCAGATCCGGCTCGTCATCATCCAGATCCTCGTCGTCTCCCTCCTCGGCACCCTCGGCGGCCGCCTCTGGTACCTGCAGATCCGTGAGGGCCAGGCCTACGCCAAGGAGGCGTCCGGCAACCACGTGCAGCAGGTCGTCGACCCGGCCGTACGCGGCTCGATCCTCGACGCGCGCGGCGTGCCGATCGCCGACAACGAGACCCGGCTCGTCGTCTCCGCCTCCCGCACCGACCTGCTGAAGATGAAGGACGACGGCAAGGCGGTCCTCACCAAGCTCGCCGGCGTCCTGGGCATGACGCCCAAGGAGGTCATGAACAAGGTCCGGCTGTGCGACTCCAAGACCCCACAGCCCTGCTGGAACGGCTCGCCGTACCAGCCGATCCCCATCACCGACGAGGCCACCGCCAAGCAGGCCCTGCAGATCCGCGAGCGCTCCGAGGACTTCCCCGGCATCACCGCCGAGCCCCAGGCCGTGCGCCGCTACCCCGCGCCGGGCAAGTCCAACACCGCGCAGGTGCTCGGCTACCTCTCGCCCGTCACGGACGAGGAGATCAAGCAGGCCCAGAACACCAACTCGCCGTACCTGCGCTCGGACCAGGTCGGACGCAGCGGCCTGGAGCGCGAGTACGACAAGCAGCTGCGCGGCAAGGCCGGCGTCACCCGCTACGAGGTCGACAACCTCGGCCGCGTCATCGGCCAGGCCGAGGCCGACCCCGCCCAGCCCGGCGACAACCTCGTCACCAGCATCGACGCCCGCGTCCAGCGCATCGCCGAGTACGAGCTCAACGAGGCGATGAAGACGGCCCGCAAAGAGGTCGACCGGAACACCGGAACCAACTACAAGGCGGACTCCGGCGCCGTCGTGGTGATGGAGGCCAAGACGGGCCGCATCGTCTCCATGGCGTCCAACCCGTCGTACGACCCGAACGCCTGGGTCGGCGGCATCTCCGGCAAGGACTACGCCCGCCTCACCGGCAAGAAGTCCAACTACCCGCTGCTGAACCGCGCGATCCAGGGCCAGTCGGCCCCCGGCTCCATCTTCAAGGTCGTCCCGACGGCCGCCGCGGTCAACGCCGGCTACCCGTTCGACGGCAGCTACGAGTGCTCCAGCTCGTACTCGATCGGCGGCCAGGTCTTCAAGAACTTCGAGTCCAAGGGATACGGCCCGATCAACCTCGGCCGCGCCCTGGAGGTCTCCTGCGACACCGTCTTCTACCGCCTCTCCCACGAGGAGTGGCAGCGCGACGGCGGCACCAAGCCGAAGAAGCACCCCAACGACTGGTTCTACAAGACCGCCCACCAGTTCGGCCTCGGCGCCGAGACCGGCATCGACCTGCCCAACGAGGTCTCCGGCCGCATCCCCGACCGCCAGTGGAAACTGAACTACTGGAAGGCCAACAAGGACGCCTGGTGCAAGACCGGCAAGAAGGACGGCAGCTACGCCGAGCGCATCGCGTACGAGAACTGCCTCGAAGGCAACCGCATGCGCGCCGGTGACTCCGTCAACTACTCCATCGGCCAGGGCGACACCCTCGTCACCCCCATCCAGATGGCCACCATCTACGGGGCGATCGCCAACGGCGGCACCCTCTACAACCCCACCGTCGGCAAGGCCGTCCTCAGCGCCGACGGCAAGCACGTCCAGGAGATCAAGCCCAAGTCGCACGGCAAGCTGCCGATGACCAGGCAGACCCGTGACGAGATAGACCAAGCCCTCGCGGGCGTCGCGACCCGCGGTACGGCCGCCTGGCGCTTCCAGGGCTGGCCGCAGAACGAGATCCCGATGCACGCCAAGACGGGTACGGCGGAGGTCTACGGCAAGCAGACCACGTCGTGGTTCGCCTCGTACACCAAGGACTACACGATCGTCATGACGATCTCCCAGGGTGGTACGGGCTCCGGCGCCTCGGCCCCGGCCGTCCGCAAGCTCTACAACGCCCTGTACGGCGTCTCCGAGGACGGCAAGATCGACAAGAAGAAGGCGCTGCTCTACACCCCGCAGAAGAACCTGCCGAAGATCGAGTCCGACGGGTCGATCGACTCCCCGAAGGTCGGGGCGTACCCGCCGAAGAAGACGGAGCAGGCCACCGAGGAGGGGGCCCTGCCGGTGACGGGCAACAGCCCGGCCGCCACCGTGCCGGACCCCACCACCGGCAACAACCGTGACACCCGACGGCGCACGGCCCGCCCGAGGAAGAGGAAGAGGCAAAGGACGTCGCCATGACAGGCGCCAACAGTTTCTCCGTCTCCGGGTACGGACCCCAGCGCACCGGCTGGGCCCGGCTGTTCGCCCGCGACTCGCTCGCCCGCAGGCTCGACTGGCCTATACTGCTGTGCGCCGTCGCCCTGTCCGCGATCGGCGCGGCCCTCGTCTACTCGGCGACCCGCAACCGCACCGAGCTCAACCAGGGCGACCCGTACTACTTCCTGGTCCGGCACCTGCTCAACACCGGCATCGGGTTCGCCCTGATGATCGGCACGGTCTGGCTCGGCCACCGCACCCTGCGCACGGCCGTCCCCATCCTGTACGGCATCTCGGTCTTCCTGATCCTGCTCGTGCTCACCCCGCTCGGCGCCACCATCAACGGCGCCCACGCGTGGATCGTCCTCGGCGGCGGCTTCTCGCTGCAGCCCTCCGAGTTCGTGAAGATCACGATCATCCTGGGCATGGCGATGCTGCTCGCCGCCAGAGTGGACGCGGGCGACAGCCAGTTCCCCGACCACCGCACGGTTCTGCAGGCCCTCGGCCTCGCCGCCGTACCGATACTGATCGTGATGCTCATGCCCGACCTCGGCTCGGTCATGGTCATGGTCATCATCGTGCTTGGCGTGCTGCTCGCCTCCGGCGCCTCCAACCGCTGGGTGCTCGGGCTGATCGGTACGGGCGCGATCGGCGCGATCGCGGTCTGGCAGCTCAAGATCCTCGACGAGTACCAGATCAACCGGTTCGCCGCCTTCGCCAACCCCGAGCTCGACCCGGCCGGCGTCGGCTACAACACCAACCAGGCCCGCATCGCCATCGGCTCCGGCGGCCTCTTCGGCACCGGACTCGGCAAGGGATCGCAGACCACCGGCCAGTTCGTGCCCGAACAGCAGACTGACTTCGTCTTCACGGTCGCGGGAGAGGAACTGGGCTTCATCGGCGCGGGCCTGATCATCCTCCTGCTGGGCATCGTCCTGTGGCGCGCCTGCCGCATCGCCCGCGAGACGACCGAGCTGTACGGCACGATCGTCGCCGCCGGGATCATCGCCTGGTTCGCCTTCCAGTCCTTCGAGAACATCGGGATGACCCTGGGCATCATGCCGGTGGCCGGTCTGCCACTCCCGTTCGTGTCGTACGGAGGGTCATCGATGTTCGCGGTGTGGGTGGCCGTGGGACTGTTGCAGTCGATCCGGGTGCAGCGGCCCATGTCGGCGTAGCGACAACAGCAAGGCGTAACGAACCGTGTCGCCTGGGTGAACTCGAGGTGTCGATGATTCAACTAAGCGAGGTCTGCCCAGGAAACGGATGAGCGACTAGATTCGGTTCATGGCGGACACGAAACGCGAGATCGAGCGGAAGTACGAATCCGACGAGAGCGGCCTGCCCGACCTGACCGGGGTCGCCGGGGTCGCGACCGTGGTCGACAAGGGCGTCGCCGACCTGGACGCCGTCTACTACGACACCCCGGACGAACGCCTCGCGGCCGCCGCGATCACTCTGCGCCGCCGCACCGGGGGCGACGACGCGGGCTGGCACCTGAAGTTCCCCGTCTCCTCCGGCGTACGGGACGAGATCCGCGCGCCACTCTCCGACACGGTGCCCCGCATCCTCGCGCAGCTCGTGCGTTCCCGGGTCCGCGACACCGACCTCGTCCCCCTCGTCCGCATCCGCTCCTCCCGCGACGTCCGTGACCTGCTCGACGCGGATGGCGCGCTCCTCGCCGAGGTCAGCGTCGACGCCGTACACGCCGAGCGGCTCACCGGCGAGGGACGCGGCGCACAGTGGTCCGAGATCGAGGTGGAACTGGCCGACGGCCGTGACCCGGACTTCCTCGACAAAGTCGACAAGAAGCTGCGCAAGGCGGGCGTACGGGCCGCCGCGTCGCCGTCGAAGCTGGCGAGAGCCCTCAGCGAGACGGCACCGAGCGGGGCCGGGACGAGCGGGCCCGGAAAGAAGGCCAAGGAGCCCAAGGGAACCAAGGAAGGCAAGGCGGGTAAGGCAGGTAAGGCGGGGGCGGCCAAGGGCGGCAAGGGGACCAAGGCGGCCACGGCAGGCCAGGCAGGCACGGCAGACCGGGCGGCCAAGGGGGGAAAGGCGGCCACGGCAGGAGAGGCGAGTGGCAAGGGCGTCCCCGAGCCGCAGCGGGTCGCCGTCGACTACGTCCTCGACTACGTGCGCGCCCAGCGTGACGCGATCGTCGGCCTGGACCCCGCCGTCCGCCGTGACCTGCCCGACTCCGTGCACCAGATGCGCGTGGCGACCCGTCGGCTGCGCAGTTCCTTCCGGTCGTACGGCAAGGTCCTGGACCGCACCTTCACCGACCCCATCGGCGAAGAACTCAAGTGGCTGGCGGGGGAGCTGGGCGTCGACCGCGACCAGGAGGTGCTGACCGAACGCCTGACGTCCGCGCTCACCGACCTCCCCAGGACGCTCCTGATCGGCCCCGTCCGCACCCGGCTGCGCACCTGGTCGCACGCCCGCAGCTCCGGCTCCCGCCGGCGGCTGATCGCCGTACTCGACGGGAAGCGCTACCTGGACCTGCTGAACACCCTGGACGCGCTGCTCGCCGAGCCGCCCCTGCTCAAGGCCGCCGAGGGTGACCCGGAGAAGGTGCTCACCAAGGCCGTCCTGAAGGACGTGGGACGGGTGTCCGCGCTGGTCCGGCAGGCCCTGGACGTGCCGTCCAGCGCCGAGCGCGACCTGGCGATGCACGAGGCCCGCAAGAAGGCCAAGCGCGCCCGGTACGCGGCGGAGGCGGCATCCGGCTTCGACGACCGTTTCAAGGACCGGGTCCGCGCCATGAAGTCCCTCCAGACCCTCCTCGGCGACCACCAGGACAGCGTGATGGCCAGGGAGGCATTGCGCGGCCTGGCGGCACAGGCCCAGGGGGCGGGGGAGAGCTCGTTCACGTACGGGGTGCTGTGGGGCCGCGAGGAACGGAGGGCGGCGGAGATCGAGGCCGCGCTTCCGGAGGCGTACGAGCGCTGTTGCGCGTCCTGAGGCTGACGTACGCGTACGAAGGGCCGGGCGGGCCGCGTTAGGCTGGATGGTCACTCCTGTCCATTCCCTCCAGCTCACGAAGGTCCGCGAGATGCCTGCCGAAGTCGCTGCGTCGGTGTTCCCGCAGCTCGAAGCTCTGCTCCCGCATGTGCAGAAGCCGATCCAGTACGTCGGCGGAGAGCTCAACTCCACCGTCAAGCCGTGGGAGGCCTGTGACGTCCGCTGGGCGCTCATGTACCCCGACGCGTACGAGGTCGGGCTGCCCAACCAGGGCGTCATGATCCTTTACGAGGTACTGAACGAGCAGGAGGGCGTCCTCGCCGAGCGCACCTACAGCGTGTGGCCGGACCTGGAGGAGCTGATGCGGGAGCACGGCGTCCCGCAGTTCACGGTGGACAGCCACCGCCCGGTGAAGGCCTTCGACGTGTTCGGCCTCTCCTTCTCCACGGAGCTGGGCTACACGAACATGCTGACGGCCCTGGACCTGGCGGGAATCCCCCTGGAGTCCAAGGACCGCACGGTGGACGACCCGATCGTCCTGGCCGGCGGCCACGCGGCGTTCAACCCCGAGCCGATCGCCGACTTCATCGACGCGGCCGTCATCGGCGACGGCGAGCAGGCCGTGCTCGACATGACGCGGATCATCAAGGAGTGGAAGGCGGAGGGCCGTCCCGGCGGCCGCGAGGAGGTCCTCCTCCGCCTGGCGAAGACGGGCGGGGTCTACATCCCGGCCTTCTACGACGTCGAGTACCTCCCCGACGGCCGTATCGCCCGCGTCGTCCCCAACCGGTCGGGCGTGCCGTGGCGCGTGTCCAAGCACACGGTCATGGACCTCGACGAGTGGCCGTACCCCAAACAGCCCCTCGTGCCGCTCGCCGAGACGGTGCACGAGCGCATGTCGGTGGAGATCTTCCGGGGCTGCACGCGCGGCTGCCGCTTCTGCCAGGCGGGCATGATCACACGCCCGGTACGTGAGCGCTCCATCACGGGCATCGGCGACATGGTCGACAAGGGCCTGAAGGCAACGGGCTTCGAGGAGGTGGGCCTCCTCTCCCTCTCCTCCGCGGACCACTCGGAGATCGGCGACATCGCCAAGGGCCTGGCCGACCGCTACGAGGAAGACAAGATCGGCCTCTCCCTCCCCTCCACTCGCGTCGACGCCTTCAACATCGACCTGGCGAACGAACTGACGCGCAACGGCCGCCGCTCGGGCCTGACCTTCGCCCCCGAGGGCGGCTCGGAGCGCATCCGCAAGGTCATCAACAAGATGGTCTCGGAGGACGACCTGATCCGGACCGTCTCCACCGCCTACGGCAACGGCTGGCGTCAGGTGAAGCTGTACTTCATGTGCGGCCTGCCGACGGAGACGGACGACGACGTCCTCCAGATCGCCGACATGGCGACGCGTGTGATCCAGAAGGGCCGCGAGGTGTCGAGGTCCAACGACATCCGCTGCACCGTCTCGATCGGCGGCTTCGTCCCCAAGCCCCACACCCCCTTCCAGTGGGCCCCGCAACTCTCCGCCGAGGAGACGGACGCCCGCCTGGAGAAGCTGAGGGACAAGATCCGCGGCGACAAGAAGTACGGCCGCTCGATCGGCTTCCGCTACCACGACGGCAAGCCGGGCATCGTCGAGGGCCTGCTGTCACGGGGCGACCGCCGTATCGGCTCGGTCATCCGCGCGGTCTTCGACGACGGTGGCCGTTTCGACGGCTGGCGCGAGCACTTCTCGTACGACCGCTGGATGAGCTGCGCCGACAAGGCGCTGGCCCCCTTCGGCGTGGACGTCGACTGGTACACGACCCGCGAACGCACGTACGAGGAGGTCCTGCCCTGGGACCACCTCGACTCCGGCCTGGACAAGGACTGGCTCTGGGAGGACTGGCAGGACTCCCTCGACGAGACGGAGGTCGAGGACTGCCGCTGGACGCCGTGCTTCGACTGCGGCGTCTGCCCTCAGATGGACACCCAGATCCAGATCGGCCCCACGGGCAGGAAGCTCCTGCCGCTGACGGTGAAGTAGCCGGATCCGGCCGGCTGAGACGGGTATCAGCGGCCCGTCACGATGTTTCGTGGCCGAGGTGGGCGAGGCCCTCGATCGAGCTGAGACGTCTGTGGAGGGCAGGGTCCGGGTGGGGAATGGCGGTCAGTAGGAGCACTGGGACCGATGGGCGGTCGGGGGCGTAGAGGTCGTCCTGGCCGTCATCGCCGGGGATGGCATTGGGCTGGATCTCGATGCGTCCCCAGGTGCCCTTGGCGATGTCGTATGCGCCCCGGTAGTCACTCTCGCGCCCGGTGAAGGTGACTTCGAGGAGATCGGTGACGAGCTCGGCCAACTCGCTCGTCGTGTGGGCGTTCGTGCCGTAGGTGTCGTACTCGGTCATCGGCTGACCTTATGACGGGCGACCGGGCGCGCCGGCTGGAGCGCAGGATCGCTCTTTCCTGGCGTCGTGCGTGTCGCGGTGGGTGATCTGCGCGGTGGGGGTCGTGGGGTGTCCCCGCGGGATGGTGGGCGTGATGATGGCGGTCATGGTGTTGTCGACGGCGTTCACGACGTTGCTCGGTGTGCGGCATCCGGTCGCGCTGGCGCCCATGGGTGGTTCTGCCGGGGGTGCGCTGGCGGCGGCCGTCTCGCGGGGTGGCGGGCTCGGGTTGCTGGGCTCGGGGAACGGGGATCCGGACTGGATGGCCCGCGAACTCCCCTTCCTGACGCGGGGCCTTGACGAGCCGTGGGGTATCGGCTTCCAGACCTGGGCGATCGATGTGGGCGCGGTCGAGCGGGCGCTGGAGCACCGGCCCAGGGCGGTGATGCTGTCCTTCGGGGATCCGAGCCCGTACACCGAACGCGTCCGCCGGGCCGGAGTGACACTCGTCCTGCAGGTCACCGACCTGGAGGAGGCCCGGCAGGCGGTGGACCTGGGTGCCGACGTCATCGTGGCGCAGGGCACCGAGAGCGGGGGACACGGTGCCCGGCACGGACGGTCCACGCTGCCGTTCGTGCCGCTGGTGGTGGACCTGGCGGCACCCGTGCCGGTGCTGGCGGCCGGAGGGATCGCCGACGGCCGCGGGCTGGCGGCCGCGCTCGCCCTGGGGGCGGCGGGCGCCCTCATCGGCACCCGTTTCCAGGCGACGGCCGAGGCTCTGGTCCCGTCGGCAACCGCGCACGCGCTCGTCGAGGGGCGCGGCCAGGACACCGAGCGCAATCGCATCCTCGACATCGCCCGTGGCTCCCGCTGGCCCTCCCGGTACACCGCACGCACCCTGGGTCACCGCTACCTGGACCAATGGCGGGGAAGGGAAGCGGAACTCGCCGCGAACCCGCGGCAGGCGCAGCGGGCCTATCAGGACGACGTGGCACGAGGCGAGGTGCCCCCGGCGCCGGTATGGGCCGGCGAGGCCGTCGACCTCATCACCGACCTGCCGCCCGCGGCCGACCTCGTGGCCACCCTGGCCGAGCAGGCCGAGGACGCGCTGGCCCGAGCGGGAAGGCAGTGACCGCGACACGCGAGCGGTCCTCGGAGAGCGCCGGCGGCTCAGTCGGCGCCCGGGCCCTGGCGTTCATGGCGTTCACCCGCACGGCCCGGCATGCGTGAGACCAGGTGGCCCCCTACCGTGGAAGGGCAAGCAGCTGGCGCGTGTGTGCCGTGCTCTGCCAGGTGCCGCGTGCCTCCGTACAGAACCGGAAGGCGGTCCTGAGATGGCAACAGTGTCCGACGCTCCCGTACTCGACACGCTCGCCGCCATGACCATGGACTCGATCGAGCGCTGTGGCATGGACGAAGCCTCGCTCATCCTCACCCGCATCGCCGCGCTCGCGGCCATGGACGCACCGGCGATCTCCTACCTCGCCCATGTCGACCCCGCCGTCAAGGCCAACCTGACGATCGAGCAGGTACAGGACGTCCTCGTCGCCATCGCTCCCGTCGTGGGCACCGCACGCGTCATGGCTGCGGCAGGTCACATAACAGAGGCGCTGGGCTTCGCCGTCGCGGTGGCCGAGTCCGACGCCGAAGCGATCGCCAAGGGCACCAAGGGCGGGGCCCGGAAGTCCTGAGCAGGGCGGAAACCCCCGAGAGAACCGAGTGAGGGACCCGAGCCAGGAAGCGGGATTTCCGAACGAGATCTGAACGAGATCTGAACGAGAAGGGCGGGCTGGCCTCCGGGCCGGCTCAGCCCTGCCGCCGTACCCTGCCGCCGTACTCGTCGTGCCAGTTCCACCATTCGTACGGCGCGGTCTGGGGGTAGTCCGTGGGCGAGTCCTCCCAGTTCTCCTGCCGCCCGAGCGCGGTCATGTCCAGGTAGCTCCAGGTGCTGCCCAACGACTCGTCACCGCGGGCGTCGATGAAGTAGGTGCGGAACACGCTGTCGCCCTCGCGGATGAAGGCGTTCGTGCCGTGCCACTCCGCCACACCGAAGTCGGCGTCGAAGTCGTCGGTGATCGTGTACCAGGGCATCGTCCAGCCCATCCGCGCCTTCACCCGCTCGATCTCCGGCTGCGGTGCGCGCGAGGCGAACACGAGTGTGGTGTCGCGGGCGTTGAGATGAGCGAGGTTGCCGACGTGGTCACCCACCATGGAGCAGCCGACGCAGGCGTGGTCGGGCCAGCCGGTCACCCCGGGCTCGAAGAAGGCTCGATAGACGATGAGCTGACGACGTCCCTCGAACAGGTCGACCAGACCCACCCTGCCCTCGGGCCCCTCGAACTCGTACTTCTTCTCCACTGCCAGCCACGGCATCTGCCGACGCTTGGCGGCCAGTGCGTCACGTGCGTGGGTCAGCTGCTTCTCCTCCACCAGCAGCTGCTCGCGCGCGGTGTCCCACTCACGCGGTGAAACGATCGGGGGTGTCTTCATGGCGACCTTCACCTTCCCTGTCGGTCCCGGCTCATCCGCTGAGCGATGCCCAGCAGGACCCCTGTCTCCAGGGTCGGCTGATCCGGGCACTGGTGCACGCCCACACAGGAGAAATCAAACATACGATCGATTGAGGTGATCGATCGAGGGGGTGCCGGGTCGGCGGGCCGTCGCCTGTGGGAGCAGCGCGGGGGTCAGCTGAGTGACCTGCTGATCAGGGTGTCGGCGTCGTGGACTCCGGCGAGCCGGGCGAAGCCGAGTGCGTAGGCGTGTATGTGCCGTTGGACACGGCGCAGTTCGGCGCGGCAGGTCGCGTTGTCGGGCCAGGCCGATTCGGGGCCGTCGGGATGTGCCGTCTCGAACCCGCGCAGCCGCGGGTGCCAGGTGGAGAGGAACGGACGCAGTTCCTGGTTGAGCATGGCGAGAGCCAGGGACTCGACCGTCTGGTTCCCGGCGACGGCCACGGAGGGCCGGCTTCCCTTCAGGATGTCGCGCGTGGTGGCGAAGAGGCTGTAGAGCGAGTTCATCGCTTCCCTGATGAGCCCCTCGTCCGAGGCCAGCGGCTGCGTGGACACCCTGGTCGCGGTCTCGACGAACAGGTGCCAGGCCACCTGCCGGGCGTCGTTGTCGACGACGAAGGTGAACTCACTGATCTGGGGAACCGTGACCTTCACCTCGGCCAGCCGTGCCGACCGCCCGTAGAGCTGGAGCACGGTGACCGCGACGGCTCCCGCGATGGCCCCGGTGATGATGAAGAGATTGCGTCCGGTGACCTGCGTGATGGCGAACACCACCACTCCGGTCAGCGCACCGATGACCATGGCGGTCAGGAGCCGCGTGGTGCGGCCGCGCAGCAGCCTGCGCATCGGAGTCGTCGAGTTGGTCGTCAAGTTCGTCATGCCCCCACCAGGCGTGCCCCGTTGGCCCTTACGGGCCCGCGCCGAGAATCTACCCGCTGGCACGTCGCGTTCGCCCGGTGGTGCAGGTCTTCATGAACGCAGGCACCTCAGCAGCAGCGCGGCGCTGGGCGCGCAGGCGATCCGGCCGTCCAGGGCGGCGGCGACTGCCTCGTGCGGCTCAAGGTGCCGCACGATCAGATCCGCCTCGCCCGGCTCGGGCTCCGGAGCCTTCGCGACCGGCTCCCGCACCTGCCAGAGGTGGACGCGGGCCGGCGACAGCCCGGGCAGGGGGTACAGGGACCCCAGGTCCGTCCAGTGTCCCTCGTGGTAGCCGGTCTCCTCGGCGAGCTCCCGTCGGCCGGCGGCCTCGCTGGTCCGGTCCTGGGCATCGACGCCCCCTCCGGGAAGCTGCCAGGTCACACCGACCAGATAGTGATGTTGCTCGACGACCAGCACGTGCCCGTCGACGAACGCGGCGACCCGCACCGAGTCCGGTGCCTCGATCCAGTCGTACCGTCCCGGCCGGCCGTCGGGTGTGGTGACGTCGTCCTCCCACACCGTGAAACGGGGGGTTGCCCAGGTCTTCCGCCGTCCGTGCCGTGCCCAGACGTCCTGATGATCCATGTCCTTCTCCCTCGCACTCGACGCCGCGCCCGCGCACCCCGACCGAGCGGTGCCGTCCTGCGCGTCCATGGGGAGTGTGCCGGAATGCGGAAGGGGGAGACGCCCCGGGGCCGATGTGCGGGGGACCGTCACTGACTCTGCAGGAAGGCGATGAACTCCTCGAACTCGACCTGGTTCGTGGTGTTCACCCGTCGTACGTCCACGAGCAGGTCCGGTATGTGCTCCACCTTGGCGTCGGCCAGCATCAAAGGGATCACCTTCCGGGAGGAGTCCCCGCTGTGCTGGGCGTTGAGCACGGCCGCGTACTCCGACTGCGCCCAGACGGAGTCGGGGAAGCGCGGGCTCACGCACGGGAGCAGATACCGGCTCTGCCGCAGCCCTTCCTGGATCCTCTGGGTGATCCTGTCGCCGAACTGGACCTCTCCGCTGTCCAGCCAGCAGCGGATGCCGTCCTTGCCCAGCCGCTCGGCCAACTGCTGGACCTCCGGCTTGTCGGGCGTGGCATGGCAGAGGAACACGTCGTACGCGAAGTCCTGGCGCCCTCTGGTCCGTTCCCGCTCGGCCGAGGTGACGAAGGGCATCAGGGTCTCCTCGGCCGTGACCGACTTCGCCACCAGTCCCGCGCCGTAGAACTTGACCAGACCCACATGGCCGGGGAACGGCACGTGCGGGCAGGTGGCCAGCAGCTCGTACTTCTGCTCCTCCGTCCGGATCTCGCCGCGCATGCGACCCGAGTAGAACTCCAGCGAGAAGTGGTTGTAGCCCCGGCCGAGGGTGATCGGCTCCGGCAGTTCCGCGACCGGGACCAGCACGCCTTCCTGGAAGACGCTGAAGCGTGCCAGGGCCGTGGGTTCGGTCGGGTTCGCCGATATCGTGTGGAAGGCGACGAAGGTCCAGCCCAGGTCCGCGCGGCAGACCAGCCCGGCGCCCGTCCCGGTACCGCTCGAGAGACGGATCTGAGCCGAGACGCGGCCGTTGAGCATCGGTAGGACGCGGTCGTCGTGCTTCCTGCCGAGTGACGTGTCGACGGCGTACGAGGCGGCGTAGTCCCCGATGCCGCCGCCGTGGCCGATGAGGTTCCCGGACCGTTCGCTGAACGTCCAGTCGGCGTTATTGAAGGTCTGCCAGCTGCTCACGGATTCTCTCGCGCTTTGATTCCAGTTCGGCCCTGTCCTGCGGGAACTCCGCGATCAGCTGGTCGATGACCTGGATCGCCTCCACGAGCAGGTCGAGGAGCCTGTCCGAGTCGGCCTCGTACACGCCGTGGTCGCGGTAGTCGCTACGAGCCCAGCCTCGTTTCACCGCCTTGCGCCACCGCCCCATGAACTGCCGCACCACCATCGCCGCGCTGTACGGGGCGAGGGCGTCGGCGAGCAACATGGACGTGGCCTTGTTTCCCACATGGAAGCTGATGTTCCGCAGTTCCCCGTAGTAGCGAGGGTTGTCGGCCCACTGCTGCACCCTGAGCGCCGCGTCGACCGTGCGCATCCGTTCGACCTCGGCCATCAACATGGTCTTCATACCGCTGAGGTCCCCGGACTCCAGTCCCGCCATCAGCCGCTCGTCGGTCGTCGCCGCGCGGTGCTGCGCCACCACGCTGTGGACGAGCGGATGGACGGGCGTGGCGGCGACCTGCGGCTGCGGGGCCAGTGTCACGTCCTGCTCATCGGAGACGACCTCGTCGCGGTCGTCGTACAGCGTCGCTCCGATGCGGAAGGAATCGCCCTCCACCCGCTCGGGGTCGATCTCCAGGCGTACGGCGAAGTTGAAGACGTCCTGGCCCTTGAGGGACCGCAGACCGTAGCCGCCGCGAGGGCTCATGCGCAGCGAGTGCAGTTCCTCGCTGACCTTCACGCCCTCGGGGAGGTCCAGCCGCACCCGGGGCCGGTCGTAGGCGACGGTGAGCGCGCCGCGGAACTCCTCCTCCAGGATGCTCTCGATCGCGGAGTCGCCGATGTACCAGAACCGGCCGCCGGAGGCGGTGGAGATTGCCTCCAGCAGATCCTCCTGGAAATCGGTGCCGATACCCACGGTGGACGTGGTGATGCCTTCGTCACGGGCTCGGGACGCCATGGAGGCCAGTGCGGCCTTCTTCGTCTCGCCCCGGTTGGCCATGCCGTCCGAGAGGAGCACCAGCCGGTTGTAGTGACCCTTCGTCATGTGCGTCTGCAGCTCCAGCAGTCCCTGGTACCAGCCCAGCGAAAGGTTGGTCGTGCTGCCGCTGCGGATCGCGTTGAGCTTCTCCTCCACCTTGTCCCGGGGCGTCTGCGGGTTGACCACCACTTCGGCGTCGTCGTCGAACACGACCACGGTGAGCAGGTCGTCGCCGGTGATCCGGCGGGAGATCTCGACACAGCTGCGCTGTGCGGTCTCCAGCTTCTGGCCCGCCATGCTGCCGCTGCGGTCGATGACCAGGCAGAGGTTCATCGAGGCCTTGTCGGTCCGGCCCGAGGCCTCTTCGGCGATCCGGCACCTGATTTCGACGACCAGGTCCAGCTCGGTCACCTGGTCGTCGCGTGCCGCCGCCCGTTCGGGCACCACCAGGAGTTGTACAGGTTGATCACTGTGCGTGGATGGCTCGTTCATACGGCTCCCCCCTCAACCGGCAACACAACCATGTATGTCCGGCAGGCGGCGCGGGAACCGCATGCTCCGCCCGCATCGGGTGACGCGGGGTGGTGGGGACGCCCGGAGGCATCGGGTCGTGGCACCGGTGATCTCCTCTTGCGGCACCGGTTCCGTGCACCGCTTCCGTGCACCGGTTTCCGTACCGAATCGTTGCGCGGGGACCGCATCCGCGGCCTCGGCCGGGGCGTCTTCGCCGACATGGATCTCGTGAAGGCTGAGTCCCGGGCCCCGGCGGAGCGGTCCGCGCCGGAGTCACGGCCGGAAGGGTGCCTCGTCGTCGCGATTCGCATCCCCGTGCGGATCGTGGTGCTCGTGCTGGTCGTCCCGGTGCGGATGGTGTGGGACGCGCTCGTCGTGGGCGGGCGGCTGGTGCGGGACACCGTGATGCGGCCGCTGGGGCGGGCCCTGCTGTGGGTGGGGCGGGCCGTGTTCGTGTGGCCGTGGGTGGCGCTGTGGCGGTACGTCGTCGTGCCGGTGGGCAAGGGGCTCGCCTGGCTGGGGAACGTGCTGCTCGTCGTGCCCGCCGTGTGGGCGTACCGGTACCTGCTCACGCCCGTGGGGCACGCGATCGCCTGGGTGGCCCGGGGCGTGGGGGAGGGAGCCGCCCGGGTCTGCCGGGGGATCGGGGACGGGCTCGGCTGGGTGTACGCGCGCCTGCTGACTCCGGTCGGGCACGGGTTCGCGTGGCTGGGCAGGGGCGTCGGGTTCGTGCTCGCCGCGTTGGGGACCGGCGTGTTCACGGTCGTGGCGTGGCTGGTGCGTTATCTGCTCGTCGTGCCCGCCGCGTGGCTGTACCAGTACGTGCTCACGCCCCTCGGGCACGGGATCGCCTGGGTCGCGGGCGGGATCGGGTGGCTCCTGAGGATGCTCCTCACCGGTGTCTGGCTCGCGTTGTACTGGACGGGGCGCGTGCTGCTCGTGCTGCCCGCGCTCGCGGTGTGGCGCTGGGTACTGGCGCCGATCGGGCGGGCGCTGGCCGTCGTCGGGCGGGAGATCGGGGAGGCCCTGGGGCACGCCTGGCGGGTCGCCGGGTACGTGTCGCGGGCTGTCGGGCGGTTCCTCGGGGCCCTCTTCCGGTGGATCTTCGTCGAGCCCGTCCGCTGGGCGTACCGCACCGTGCTCACCCCCGTCGGGCATGCCGTACGGGACGTGGTCTGGCGACCGGCCGCCGAGGTCGCTCGCGGTGTGGGCCGCGCCACGCGGCAGGCTCTGGCCTCCGCCCGCGAAACCGCGCGGCAGGCCCGGGCCGACTTCCGGCGGATGCTCTTCGGGGAGCGGGAGCGGGAGCGGGAGCGGGAGCGGAGGCTGGAGCAGAGCAAGTCTCTCGGTCTTCGGGAACCTGTCGGTCCTCGGGAACCTGTCGGCCGTGAGGCACGTACTCTTGGTAGCAGTACGACCGCACTCACGAAGGACTGAGCGACACTGGGCAAGCGACAGCCCGAAGGCCCGCCGCCCGCACCGGCGGTGCAGCGCATCCGACTGCGCTACACCAAGCGCGGCCGCCTCCGGTTCACCAGCCACCGTGACTTCCAGCGTGCTTTCGAGCGCGCGCTGCGCCGTGCCGAGGTGCCGATGGCGTACTCGGCGGGGTTCACGCCGCACCCGAAGGTGTCGTACGCCAATGCCGCACCCACCGGCACGGGCAGTGAGGCGGAGTACCTGGAGATCGCGCTCACCGAGGCGCGCGATCCCGACAAGCTGCGCGAGCTCCTCGACGAGTCGCTGCCCGCCGGGCTCGACATCGTCGACGCGGTCGAGGCCCGCACCCCGGGTCTCGCCGACCGGCTCACCGCGTCCGTCTGGGAGCTGCGTCTCGACGGGGTGTCCCCCGAGGAGGCGGAGCGCGCGGTGGTGGCCTTCGAGGCGGCCGAGACCATCGAGGTCGAGCGCCAGACCAAGAAGGGCATGCGGGCCTTCGACGCCCGCGCCGCCGTCGCGAACCTTCAGGCGAGCCCTGGGACGCACAATCCACAGGCTGATAGGCCGACCGACCAGCCCTGTGCGATACTGCGGCTGGTTGTTCGGCACGTGACGCCTGCCGTACGACCCGACGACGTCCTGTCCGGTCTCCGCGCCGTGGCCGACCTGGCGCCGCCGGTCCCCGCAGCGGTGACCAGGCTGGCGCAGGGGCTGTTCGATGAAGAGACCGGCACGGTGACCGACCCGCTCGCGCCCGACCGCGAGGCAGCAGCGACCGAGCCGCACACGGCCCGCGCGACTGCCGCCGCGACGGCGTCGGCGTAAGGAAGGTCCCGCGAAGGGACGGACGTCGTAGCGCCGCCCTCGGACTCGGGAGCCACCTGGGTCGGGCAGCGCACCGACCAGAAGACTTTCGCCAGGCCGTACGCAACATGGCGTACGGAACCGGCGAGACAGGACACAGAGAGCTCCCGTGCGGCGCCCGCGCCCCGGACGGCGGCACCGCGCACAGCGCGAGCCGCGGACGTCACCGGCATCGCCGGACCAGGCGCGGCGCCCGGGAGCCTGACGGGAGAACCGCCCGCATGCTCGAGCCGAACGAACCCGCAGAGTCCGCGAAGGACTCCGAACGCAACACCCCCAGCGACACGCTGCCGCCGCGCAGGCGCCGCCGTGCCGCGTCGCGCCCCGCGGGCCCGCCCGCGGGCTCCGCCGAGACGCCCGTGGAGACCACCACCGCGTCGGCCGCACCCCCCGTGGACGCCGAGACCCTCGCCGCCGACGAGACGGCCGCGACCACCGAGGTGGCGCGCATCGTCGAGGTCGAGGAGACCGCTGAGCAGGAGGAGGCGGCGGTGGCCGAGGCCGCCGCCGGTGAGGCGGTGCCCGCCCCGCGTACGCGGCGTCGGGCCACCCGGCGTGCGTCCGCGCCCGCCGGCGCCCCGGAGGCCGCCGAGACCGTGGTGTCCGCGGCTCCTTTGAGCGGCGAGACCAGTGAGGCCGCCGAGGCGGCCGGGACCGCCGAGACCGTTGAGGCCGCCGAGTCCGTTGAGGACGCCGCGCCCGCCCCGCGTACGCGGCGTCGGGCCGCGCGGCGTGCGTCGGCACCCGCCGGGGCGCCCACGGCCCCGGACAGCGCGGAGACCGTCGTCGTCGCCGAGACGGCCGCGGAGAAGCCCGCCGAGGAGAAGCCCGCCGAGGCCGAAACAACCGACACAACCGCTGTCGTGGCCGTGGAGACGGCCACGGAGGCGACCGACGGCCCCGCTCCCCGCCGTACCCGTCGTCGCGCCACGCGGCGCGTGTCCGCGCCGGTCGGGGCGCCCGAGGGAGATGCTGTCCAGGAGCGCACGGAGGCACCCGTGACCACCACCGGCGACACCACCGAGACCGCGGCCGAGGCCGGGACCGAGGTCGGGACCCAGGCCGAAGAAGCCGAGCAGGTCGTGGGGGCCGGGGCCGGGGCCGAAGGCGCGACCGCCGAGACTGCTGAGTCCACCGAGACCGCCGAGCCCACTGAGGCTGTCCGGTCCAAGGCGGAGACCGTGTCCGAGGCCAAGGCCGAGGAAGTCGCCGAGGAGGCTGCTCCGCGCCGTACGCGCCGGCGGGCCGCCCGGAAGGCCGCCGGTGGCTTCTCCGAGCCCACCGCGAAGCCTGCCGCGAAGCCCGCCGCGAAGCCCGCCGCCGAGGAGGCCGGCGAGCGCTCGCAGCGGCCGGCGCGGCCGGCGGTCGCGGTGTTCCAGGCACCCGTGTTCACCGAGCCGATGTTCCAGACGCCGGAGCGGGCCGCGGCCGCCGCTGCCGCCGAGGCGGCGGAGGAGGCCACCGAGACCGAGGAGCTCCCGGAGGAGGAGAGCACCGGCTCGCGGCGGCGCCGCCGTCGGCGCGGCTTCGACGAGGAGCCCGCGGCCGTGACCACCGCTGAGGCGGAAGAGACCGAGGAAGCCGAGGAAGCCGAGGAGACGGAGGCGGCCGGGGAGTCCGCCGAGGCGGACGACGCCGAGGGCGAGGGCGACGAGGTCGAGGAGACCGGATCGCGCCGTCGCCGTCGCCGTGGCGGCCGTCGCCGTCGCCGGGGCGAGTCCGCCGAGGCGGACGGCGATTCCGCGGAGTCCGAGGAACTCGCCGCCGAGCAGGCCTCGCAGGACGCCGAGGACACCGCCGAGCAGATCGACGAGGACGCCGAGGACGCGGCCGAGGACCGGGACGAGGAGCAGTCCGGCTCCAGCAGCAGCCGTCGCCGTCGCCGCCGTCGGCGTCGCGCGGGCGACACGGCCGCCGACGCGGAGCCCGGCGATGGTGACCCGGAGCGCACGGTCGTCAAGGTCCGCGAGCCGAGGGAACGGCGCGGGAAGGACACCGAGCCCTCCGACGAGGTGCAGTCCATCAAGGGCTCGACCCGCCTGGAGGCCAAGAAGCAGCGCCGCCGGGAAGGCCGTGAGCAGGGTCGCCGGCGTGTGCCCATCATCACCGAGGCCGAGTTCCTGGCCCGCCGCGAGGCCGTCGAGCGCGTGATGGTCGTCCGTCAGAACGGCGACCGTACGCAGATCGGCGTCCTGGAGGACAACGTGCTCGTCGAGCACTACGTCAACAAGGAGCAGTCGACCTCGTACGTCGGCAACGTGTACCTCGGCAAGGTGCAGAACGTGCTGCCCTCGATGGAGGCCGCGTTCATCGACATCGGCAAGGGACGGAACGCCGTTCTGTACGCCGGTGAGGTCAACTTCGAGGCGCTGGGCATGGCCAACGGCCCGCGGCGCATCGAGTCCGCGCTGAAGTCCGGCCAGTCCGTGCTCGTCCAGGTGACGAAGGACCCGATCGGGCACAAGGGCGCGCGTCTGACCAGCCAGGTCTCGCTGCCGGGCCGCTATCTGGTGTACGTCCCCGAGGGGTCGATGACCGGCATCAGCCGCAAGCTGCCCGACACCGAGCGCGCCCGGCTGAAGACCATCCTCAAGAAGATCGTCCCCGAGGACGCGGGCGTCATCGTGCGCACGGCCGCCGAGGGCGCGAGCGAGGACGAGCTGCGCCGGGACGTCGAGCGGCTGCAGGCGCAGTGGGAGGACATCCGGAAGAAGTCGAAGAGCGGCGGCAGCTCGAACGCACCGTCGCTGCTGTACGGCGAGCCGGACATGACCGTCCGCGTCGTCCGCGACATCTTCAACGAGGACTTCTCCAAGGTCATCGTGAGCGGTGACGAGGCGTGGCAGACGATCCACGGGTACGTCTCGCACGTGGCGCCCGACCTGGCCGACCGGCTGTCCAAGTGGACCTCCGAGGTCGACGTCTTCGCGACGTACCGGATCGACGAGCAGCTCGCCAAGGCGCTGGACCGGAAGGTCTGGCTGCCCAGCGGCGGTTCGCTGGTGATCGACAAGACCGAGGCCATGATCGTGGTCGACGTCAACACCGGCAAGTTCACCGGCCAGGGCGGCAACCTGGAGGAGACGGTCACCAGGAACAACCTGGAGGCGGCCGAGGAGATCGTGCGCCAGCTGCGGCTGCGCGACCTGGGCGGCATCGTCGTGATCGACTTCATCGACATGGTGCTGGAGTCCAACCGGGACCTGGTGCTGCGGCGACTGCTGGAGTGCCTGGGACGCGACCGTACGAAGCACCAGGTGGCCGAGGTGACGTCGCTGGGGCTCGTGCAGATGACCCGTAAGCGGGTCGGGCAGGGGCTGCTGGAGTCCTTCTCCGAGACCTGCGTCCACTGCAACGGGCGTGGCGTGATCGTGCACATGGACCAGGCGACGGCCGCGGGCGGAGGCGGCAAGCGGCGCAAGCGCGGGCGCGGCGGTGCCGAGCAGGAACACGTGCACGTGGCCGAGGTGGCCGAGTCGGTGGTGGCCGAGACCGAGGCTGCCGAGACGGCCGTCGAGACGGTGGCCGAGGTCGCGGCGGAGGTCGCCGAGCCCGCGGCGTTGCCCGCGCCCGAGTTCCAGCCGGACGAGGAGCTGTACAGCAGCGTCGCCGAGGCGGAGGCCGCGGTGACGCGTGGGCGTACCCGGCGGCGCGCCACCCGCAAGGCGTCGGCGCCGGCCAGGGCTCCGAAGTCGCGGAAGGACGCGGAGGCCGAGCCGGTCGCGGTGGAGGACCCGGTGGTGGAGACGCCGCCTTCCGTGACGGAGGAGGCTCCGGCGGTCTCGCAGGAGCCCGTGGCCGAGGCTCCCGCCGTTGCCGTTGAGGCGGACGCCGTGTCGGACGCCGCGCCCAAGGGGCGTACCCGTCGGCGGGCGACCCGGAGGGTGTCGGCGCCGGCGGGGGCGCCTTCGGCCGAGGAGGCCGTGGTGACGGTCTCGGAGGCGGCCGGTCAGCCGGCTGCGGAGCCGGTCGCGTCGGCCGCGGAGCCGGAGGCTGCGGCTGCGGCCGTGGGCGAGGAGCCGGCCGAGTCGGTTGCGCCTGCCCGGCCGCGGCGGCGGGCCGTGCGGAAGGCGACGGCGCCCACCGCGTCCGAGGAAGCGGCTGTCGTGGTCGTACCGGCGGCTTCGGCGGAGACGGAGGCCGAGGCGGAGACCGAGGCTCCTGCGGAGGCCTCCGGCGAGGAGGCCGCGCCTGCCAAGAAGGCGGCGCGGAAGGCCGCGAAGAAGGCGACCGCGAAGAAGGCCGCCGTGAAGAAGACGGTGGCCAAGAAGACGGCTGCCGCGAAGAAGACGACGGCCAAGAAGGCGACCAAGAAGTCGGCGTCCAAGAAGACGGCCGCGGCGGCGCAGCAGGCGCCGTCCACGGTGACGGCTTCCGCCGAGGAGGGCTGAGCCTCTCGGTGACACGGTGCCCCGTTCCGGTGGTTCGTCCGCCGGGCCGGGGCACCGGTGCGTCCGCGGGGTCCCGCCCGTGGGTGGCTGGGGCGCCTACGCGTTTGTTCGTGGGTCGGGGGCGCGCCGGGAGGTCTCCGTCCTCGGTCCGGCGGTGAGGTGGATACGTGGGGTGCCCGGCGGCGGACGCCGGCCGCTGCGGGCGGACACCTCCCGGCAC
>NZ_JBEYXP010000019.1:0-186925 GCF_040704615.1 Streptomyces sp. NPDC046862
GACGCCGTCGCCGTGCTCGACCGTGGTCTGTTCGGCGGCCTTGACGTCGCGGCTCTTGGCGGGGTCCGCGGGCAGGACCTCGACGGTGGTGTCGGTGCGGTCGGCGGCGATGAACTGGATGCGTCCCGCGGGGATGTCGAGGACGGCGGAGATCGGGGCGGGGGTGTCGAACTTCTGCATGGTGCGCTCCTTCGGCTTCGGCTCGTTGTTTCCGACACCAGAAACGCTACGTTGCGTTCAAGAACTCGGCAACAGTTTCGTTGCGCCAAATCGGCACTTCCGCAGGTAGTGACGCAAGTATTGTTGCAATGGGCGTGAATTTAACGCAACAGTGACTCGCGCATTCGTTGCAACAGATGAAGAGTGAACGCTATAGTGGCGGCACCGAGGAGCACGAAGGAGATCACGATGCCGGGAGGCAGGCTCACTCAGCAGGAACGCCAGCAGATCGCGCTGGGCATGGCCGACGGACTCGCCTACGCGGAGATCGCCAGACGTCTCGACCGCCCCACGTCGACGGTCACGCGTGAGGTGATGCGCAACGGCGGCCCCACCGCCTACCGCGCCGACCTCGCCCACCGCGCCACCGAACGCCGCGCCCACCGGCGCCGGCAGGCCGCGCCCCGAGGGCCCCAGGCACCCGTGCAGGACCGTGGCCGCGACACCGAGGCCGTGCGCGAGTACGAGGAGACGTTCACCACCCTCCTCATGCACCAGGGCGTGCCCAAGATGATGTCCCGGGTGCTGACCTGCCTCTTCACCACCGACGCGGGCAGCCTCACCGCGTCCGAACTCGCCCAGCGCCTCCAGGTCAGCAAGGCGTCCGTCTCCAAGGCGGTCGCGTTCCTCGATAACCAGGGCCTCATCAGCCGGGAACGCGACGAGCGCCGCCGCGAGCGCTACGCCGTCAATGACGACGTCTGGTTCCAGTCGATGGTCGCCGCCGCCCAGTCCAACTTCGAACTCGCCGAGACCGCACGGCAGGGCGTCGGCATTCTCGGCCCCGGCAGCCCGGCCGCCACCCGGCTCGAGAACATCGCCCGCTTCATGGACTTCGTCGGCGAGAGCATGCTCCGCGCCGCGGAGCAGACCCGCGACGTCCTCTTCACGAAACCCGAAGCGACCTCGGACGGCGCTGCCACGCCGGGTTCGGATCAGGAATAGACAGGCTCAGCGAACGGACAGGCCCAGCGAAGCGCCCGGCGCCGAACCCGAAGGACCCGAACCCGAAGGACCTGCGCCGTGGGGCGTGGAAACGAGGTTGACGGAGCCGCCGTTGCCGCGGTGGCCGTTGCCCTGGTGGCCGTTGCCGCCGGGCAGGACGCCTGAGCCGCCGTCGCGGCCCCCTCTGCCTCGGCCGCCCTTGTCCTTGCCCTTGCCACCCTCGTCGTTGCCGCCCTTGCCCTTACCCTTGCCCTTGCCGCCGTTGCCCCGGCCGGAGCCCGTGTCGCCGTTGCCGGGGGTGTCGGTGCCCGTGGCCCTGCGGTCGCCCTGGTTGCCCAGGACGCCCTTGCAGTACTTGTTCACCTTGCCCTTGCCGCCTGCCGCGCCTTCCAGGCCGCGCCTGCGGTCGGAGTCCAGCTTCCTGCCGTCGCGGACGTCGCGGCAGGCCGCGAGGACACCACCGCGCCATCCGTTGCCGGAGCCGCGCCAGTCCTTCTTGGAGTCACTGGAGCCCTTGGAGCCCCTGGAGTCCTTGGAGTCGTCCGGCTGCCCGGTGGCGCCACCGCCCCGGGCCGTGTCCTCCCTGGCGCTCCCGTCGTCGGCTCCGCCCGCGCCGCCGTCGGGCGAGGACCCACCGGCCGGGGGCTTCGCGGTGCCCTCCGGCGACGGCGACATGAGCGGCAGGTCGGGCGTCACCGGGGCGGAGACCGTCGAGGCGGGCTCCGGCCGGTCGTCACGGAACGGAGTCGGAAGGACTCCGGCCGCGGCCGCCACGGCGACCCCGCCGAGCATCCCGGCGGCCAGCGTCGCGGCCATCCCGAACCGCACCGGACGGCCCCAGCGGGCGCGCCGCCCCTCCGGTCCGGGCAGCCCGAGCCGCACGAGCCCGGCGTCGGCGGACCGCGCCGTGACCTGCGCACGGGCACCGGTGGACAGCGTCAGATCCTCGTTGTCCCGCTCCCCGCGCGCCTTGCGAAAGGCCGCCAATGCGGCTTCCTCCCCCGGGAGTTCGACGTCCTCGGAGGGCATACCGGGGGTCAGCGCGTCCAGAGCCGCCGTGAGTCGGTCGGCGGCGGCGCGGGCGTCGGCGTCGACGGCTTCCAGCGGCTCACCACGCAGCAGGCGCTCCGCCGCTTCGCGGTCCAGCCACTTGTAGTGCTCGTCGGCCATCACATGTCCTTCTGCGTCCGCGAACGCATATGCGTCACACCGGCGGACGTCACCGCGCGTGTCCACGCGTCTCTCTGCGGGGGTACGGCGTCGAGTGCGCCGGTTGACTCCGGGTCCGCGCCGAGCAGCTCCGCGAGCCGCTTCAGTCCACGGTGGGCGGCGGTGCGTACGGCTCCGGGCCGCTTGCCCAGGGTCTCGGCGGCCGTCTTGGCGTCGAGACCCACGACGACACGCAGGACGACCGCCTCCGCCTGGTCCTGCGGCAGCTGGGCGATCAGCGAGAGCGTGCGGCCGGTGGCGAGCGCCTCCATGGCCTCGCCCGCGGTGTCCGACTCGGCGGCCTTCCCGGTCAGCTCGGTCTCGTCACCGCCGATCGCCGGGCGCCGCCCGCGCATCCGTATGTGGTCGAGCGCGCGGTTGCGGGCGATACGGGCGGCCCAGCCCCGGAACCGGTCCGCGTCCCCGCTGAACCGCTCCAGGTCCCTGGCTATCTGCAGCCACGCCTCGGAGGTGACGTCCTCCGCGTCGGGGTCGCCGACCAGCGTCCGCACATATCCGAGCAGCCGTGGGTGCACCGCGCGGTACACAGTCCGGAACGCGGTCTCGTTCCCGTCCTGTGCCGCAAGTACGGCGGCGGTCAGCTCCGCGTCGTCCCCCAGCACCTGCGCGCGCCCTTCTTTGCGCCTAAGCCGGCGCCGCTTTCGCGGACCCGGTTCTCGCCGTCGTGGTTGCTCAATTGATGGTTGCGGTCTTCAGGCCGGCCGTCGGCGGTTGCGGGTAGTCGTCCGCTGTCCGCGCTCCGGCGCGAAACGCACGTTACGGCCTGAATCTGCCCCTCGTCCATGTCCGTAGAACATGCAACTAACTCGTGACGCGGTGAGGTGTGACAGAAAACGCACCCGTGGCGCTGTAGAGAGTACGGGCCGCCGCGCGGCCCGTGCCGTGCGACGGTCGGGGCCTCTCCTGTGGGGGGTGGCGGCCCCGGCCGTTGCCGTCGGCGGAGTTGGCCGGGTGTCTTGCGAGTACGGGGGTCTTGCGAGCACGCCGGCCCTACTTCGTTTTCAGGGCTTTCGCCGGACCTGACGTCTTCCAGGACTTCGGCCGGCCCCGACTTCGCTCGGAGTGCCAGTCTTCTGGGGCGTGTCCGGCTCGGGGCCCTACTTCTGCTTGGACTTCTCCGTGCCCGCGCCGCCGGAGCCGCCAGAGCCTCCGGTGTCACCCGCGGCACTCGATGCGGCGGACGGGCCCGCGCCATTGTCCTGGCCCTGTCCCTGGCCCTGGCCCTGCCCTTGGTCCTGCTCCTGACCCTGCCCCTGGCCCTGACTGCCGCCGTCGCGGTCGCTCTCGCCGAGCTGCCTGGCGCAGTACGCGTCCACGTTCGCCTCGCCGCCGGCCGCGTCGATCAGGCGCTGCCAGGCGGTGGCGTCCAGGGCCTTGCCACTGTCCTTGACCTTCTCGTAGGCGCGGCAGTGGGCCTCGGTGTCCCGGGCCTGCGAGGGGTGGCCCGACGGACCCGACGGGGAGGCGCCCGGAGCGGGAGCCGACGACGACCCGGCCGAGTCCGAGGACGTGGCCCCGGGCCGCTCGGGGGCGCCGCTCGACGATCCGCCGCGCCCTTGCCCGTCGCTGTCGCCGTCCGACGAGACGCCGATGGCGGCCACGGCGACCCCGCCGAGGGTCAGGCTGGCCAGCAGCGCCGCGAGCGTGGTCCGCAGCGAACGCCCGGCCCGCTGCTCACCCCGCGGGCGCCAGTCGTCGCCCCGCCGGGTACGGGACGCCCTGTGGGCCCCCTGCTCGCGTGCCGCCCTGAACGCCGCGACGGCCCGCGCCTCGCGCTCGCTGTCCACGTCGTGGGACCGCACGGCGGCGAGGAGCACGTCGACGGCGACGGGAGAGGCCTCCATCCGCAAATCCTCCGGGGCATCGGCCCCGGGGCGCACGAAGTGACGGCGGGACGGCCCGCTGTCGCCCTGTTGTCCGTCCATGTCCACCTCACCTCCGTTCGACGGCTGCCTGTCGTCGTTCATCTCGACTCCCCCAGCGTTCGGGGGTCCTCATCCGTCACACCCTCCGCACCGAGCAGCCGCGCCAGGCGCTTGAGTCCGCGGTGGGCGGCGGTACGGACCGCGCCCGGGCGTTTACCGAGCGCACGGGCGGCGGCGGGCCCGTCCAGGCCGACCACCACCCGCAGCAGCACGGCCTCGGCCTGGTCGCGCGGCAGCTGGGCCACCAGCTCCAGGGCGTGCTCGGTGGAGAGGGACTCCATCGCCTGGTCGTACGTGCTGTGGGCGCCGGGCAGATCCAGGACGTCGCTCTCCAGTCCGGTCGCCCGGGGCCGTACCTTCTGCCGGCGCAGATGGTCCAGCGCCCGGTGCCGGGCGATGGTCGCGGTCCAGCCGCGAAAGCCCGCGCCGTCCCCCTTGAACCGCCCGAGATCCCGCGCTATCTCCAGCCACGCGTCGGACGCGACGTCCTCCGCGTCGTTGCCCACCAGACCCCGCAGATAGCCGAGCAGGCCCGGCTGCACGATCCGGTACGCCACGGCGAACGCGGCCTCGTCCCCCTCCTGGGCCCGCGCGACGGCAGCACCCAGCTCCCCGTCGTACGACTGCACGCGGCGGGGTTCCCCTCGCTGGCTCACTACTGTCCTCGTTCGCACCGAGATCGAGTTCGAGTCCTCCGGTCCGGCCGGACGTGGTCACTTCCGGTTGTGTCCGCGTCCTCCAAGGTCAACAGCGCCGCAGAGCACAGAACTGTCACAGCTCACCATCAGCCCCAAGAGCCCCGGGGGCCTCCCAAAGGATCAACACCGGGCGCGTACATGGGAGTTGACGACGGGGAGGAACCACGTCCACGGCTCGGCCGAGGGGGAGGCCCGGCAGCGCGGCCATCGGGGTGATGTACCCCACACCTTTCCCTCCCGATGATGATGTTCCGCCCTCCCTATGTGCTCAATAGAGGGCTACCCGTGTACCGGGCGTTTGCTTTGTGTTGGTTTTCTAGGGGTGGGGTATTTGAGGCGGGGTAAGAGCCATGCCTACAGGCCGCTCAGCGTCAAGCGGAGGGCGTGGCTGACACTGGGGGCCGTCGTGATGGGCGGGGCGGGCGTCGTGACGTACGCCGTCGCCAGTCCGAGCAGTGGGCCGACCACCGACGGGCCACGTACCAAGCGGCCTGTCGACGTGCGGGACGTCGCGCTGTCCGCCACCGCCACCGGCAGCGGCAGCGGCAGCGGCAGTAGCAGCGGCAAGGGACAGGCGGCGCGGCTGGAGCGGACGGACACCGAGGAGTTCTCGCTGCTCGGCGTCTCCTGGACCGGCGCCACCGCCAAGCTCGACGGCACCGCACAGGTCCGTACCCGCAGCGTCGCGACCGGCGAGTGGTCCGGCTGGCGGAAGCTGGACCTGAGCCCGCTCCCCGTCGACCGGGGCGAACAGAGCGCACAGGACGAACAGGGTGAACAGGGCGGCTCCGGCGCCAAGAAGGCGCGCGGAGCCTCCGAGCCCCTGTGGGTCGGCCCGAGCGACGGCGTCGAGGCACGGGTCGTCGCCGCGGACGGTTCCTCGACCGCCGGGCTGCCCAAGGGACTCGAGGTCAGCCTCGTCGACCCCGGCGTCACCGCGGCCGAACTCCGCAACAAGGGGCTCGACGCCACGACGGGCGCGGCCCCCGGCATGAGCAACGCCGCGTTCCTCGCCGACGACCCCACGGGCACGCCCTCGGACAGCGCCTCCCCCTCGGACTCCGCGTCCCCCGCGGACACGCCCGGGTCCGACGAGCCCTCCGCCGACGCCACCCCCGACGCGAGCACCGACACGACCGCCGAGCCGGACGCCACCGAGTCCGAGTCCGACTCCCCCGCCCCGGCGATCCGGCCGACCCCGGTCACCTCCACGG
Source organism: Streptomyces sp. NPDC046862 (assembly GCF_040704615.1). Classification (NCBI taxonomy): domain Bacteria; kingdom Bacillati; phylum Actinomycetota; class Actinomycetes; order Kitasatosporales; family Streptomycetaceae; genus Streptomyces; species Streptomyces sp. NPDC046862. Next base: position 6,232 of record NZ_JBEYXP010000019.1, read on the forward strand.
TCAAGAAGCCCCCGATCGTCTCCCGTGCCCGCTGGGGCGCCGACGAGTCGACGGTGACGGGCTCACCCGAGTACATCGACGAGATCAGCGCGGTCTTCGTCCACCACACGGCCGGGACGAACGCGTACAGCTGCGCCCAGTCCCCGGCGCTGATCCGCGCGATCATGGCGTACGACGTCCAGACGGCCGGGCGCGGCGACATCGGCTACAACTTCCTGGTCGACAAGTGCGGCCGTGTCTTCGAGGGCCGCGCGGGCGGCGCCGACCTGTCGGTGCGCGGCGACCACACGTACGGCTTCAACGGCGACTCCGTGGGCATCGCGGTCCTCGGCGACTTCGAGGGCGGCAGCGGTACGACCGCCGGCAAACCGACGCGGGCCGCCGTGGAGTCCGTGGCGCGGCTGGCCGCGTGGAAGCTCGGCCAGTACGACGGCGACCCGACCGGCAAGGTCACCCTGACCGCGGCCGAGGACACGGGCGTGTACGCCAAGGGCGACGAGGCCACGCTGAACGTGATCTCCGGCGGCAAGGACGCGGCCACCACCACGTCCCCCGGCAGGAACCTCTCCTCCAAGCTCGCCGAGATCCGCCGCTACGCGGCCTCGCCCGGCAGGAACTCCGCGATCCCGACCGCCGACTACACGGGAGACGGCGTCAGCGACCTCGTGGCCGCCACCCCGAAGACGGGCAGCGGCTGGATCACCCTCGTGCCCGGCGGTGTCAGCGCCCCGGTGTCCGCCTCCAAGCTCCGCATGAACCAGGCGAGCACGGGCGTCCCGGGTGCCGCCGAGTCCGGCGACCAGTGGGGTGCCGCCACCGCGTGGGGCGACATCAACGCCGACGGCTACGCGGACCTCGCGATCGGCGCGCCGGGCGAGGACGACTCCACCGGGCACAAGGACCGGGGTGCGGTGACGATCCTGTACGGCCCGAGGTTCGACAGCGCGGCCGACGCCGACACCATGGCGCTCGGCGACGACTACAACCCGAACAGCGCGAAGTTCGGCTCGACCGTGGCCGTGGGCGACTTCAACGCCGACGGCAGGGCGGACGTCTTCACCGCGGCCCTCGGCACCGGCGGCAACTGGGCCGCCCGCTTCAACGACGGCCACGAGGTCGCGGGCGACATCACGACGGTGACCGGCTCCCTGGCCTACGCCGACGCCACGACCGGCGACTTCAACCGGGACGGCTACGCGGACGTGGCGCTGAACTACCGTGACGCCTCCGGCGCCGGCAAGGTCGTCTGGTTCAAGGGCTCCAGGTCCCTCGGTCTCACCAAGGTCTCCACGCTCAGCGTCAAGGGCGGCCGCTCCATCGCCGTGGGCGACGTGAACGGCAACGGCTACGACGACATCGTCATCGGCCAGCCGTACAAGGGCGAGTCCGGTGGCGCCGCGGGCGGACAGGTCACCATGGTCCCCGGCACGTCCACGGGCTTCACGACCACCGGCATGACCACCGTCCACCAGGGCACGAGCGGTGTGGAGGGCGCCTCGGAGGACAGCGACGCCTTCGGCGCCTCCGTCTCGGTGGGCGACTTCAACGCCGACGGTTACGCGGACGTCCTGACGGGCGCCCCGAACGAGGACATCACCCGCGCCGACAAGAACCGCGCCAACGCGGGCTCGGTCTGGCTCCTCAAGGGCACGTCGTCCGGTCTGACGGGCACCGGCTCCCTCGCCCTGTCCCAGGACGCCCCGGACGTCCCCGGCTCCACGGAGACCGACGACAAGTTCGGCTCCGCCGTCTCCCTGACCGACCTCACGGGCGACGGCTACGCCGACCTCACCATCGGCACCGAGGGCGAGGACACCGGCAACGGCACCCTCCTGTGGGTCCCGGTACCGAACGGCACGGTCACGACGACCGGGTCGGCGTACTACGGGCTGACGCAGTTGGGCACGTCGGCGGGGGGCCGACTGGGTCAGGTGCTGACGCCGTAAGGCACACAAGGCACGGCGCACAGTCACAAGAACGCCGGACGGGCTGGTCTTCCAGCCGTCCGGCGTTTGGCTTCCGGCCGTCGGGCGTCTGGCTTCGGGCCGTCCGGCGTCTGGCTTCCGGCCGCCGGACGTGTGGCTTCCAGCCCGTCCGACATTTGGGCACAGGACCGTCCAGACCGACCCTTCCAGCCCGTCCGACCCTTGAGGACGAGGCCGTTCAGGCCGACCGGGGGCCTGGGGGCGGAGCCCCCTGGGGACGGGACTGGGTAGGGGCGGCGGGGGCGAAGTCACCCAGCGCGTCCAGACACAACAACCTCAGCGACCCGTCCCCCGCATACGACCTGCGCGCCTCATCGATCGGATCCCAGTACCGACCGTCCGGCGTCCGCACCCACAACTCCCCGTCCGACGACACCCAGTCCCCGCCACTCGCGCGGACGATCACCTCACCCGCGTACGCGCCGAACCCGCGCACCACACTCTCGGCAGCCGCCCACGGCGTCCCCTCCCGCCGTAGCTCCTCGATCATCCGGTCCACGCGCCACAGACTTCGCGCCGAGTAGTCGAGACGCACCCGCGCCCCTTCGCGCATCATCCCCACCACGTCCGCCGCCCACCGAATGGGTTTGCTCGCGGGATGGCTCCTTGCCCCGTGCTGCGTCGCCGTCCGTGCCGTCTGCTGTGCGTCGTTCACACTCGGAAAAGCGTCCTCCGCTCGCGCCGCGTCACGCGAAAACGGCTGGTTCCGCGACACCGGCGCATGACCGCCACAGTGGCAGCAGGACGATCACAGGACCCTTGCAGCGACCGGGGTTTGAGAATGCGAACGCCGGTCCGGCCGAGCGTCACACCTTGCCCCGCGCCCGCCGCGACACCACCGCCCGCAACACCCGCCGCCCCTCCGTCGACACGTCGAGCGCCTGCCGCACCCCGTTCGCCCCGTGCCCGGCGAGCAGTTCCAGCACGATGACCTGGCGGCGCAGCTCGGCGGCGACGAGCGGGGACATGCCCTCCGTGCGCCCCTCGCGGCGGGCGGTCACGGACGTACCGCCCGCCTCCGTCCTCCTGGCCATGGGATCGAGCAGCCGGTGTATCCGCAGGGCGGCCACGGAGCAGGCGTCGGCCCACTCCCGCAACGCCCCGGGGGACCGCTCGCCGGGCACGGCGGCCAGCATCCGCCGGGCCAGCAGGGCGGCCTCGTCCTCGACGGCACCGCCGCCGAACCCGCCGCCCTCGCCCTCGACGTCCCCCACGCCCAACTCCCCGCGCACCTTGGTGACCCGCGCTCCCCAGTCGCCCCAGAGGTCCCCGTCCGCGAGGCTCGCCCACAGCGGGCGCAGCACATCGTCCTCGCCCCCGAGCAGCGGAACGCAGCGATCCAAACAGGCCAACCCGCTGGCGGCCAGCCCCCGTTCGTCGGCCTGTGCGATCAGTTCCACCAGGCTCATCACGCCTCCCCTTTATCGTGGCTCGGTTCGCCTCCGGGGCGCGGGAGCCGGCACCGAGAGGCATCCGCCGATACGGAGCCCGCACTTCCCCTTACTGCGTGCAACGGCCCGGGAGTGTCACAGGGGCACCACCCCGAGCCGGTCGAGTAATTGGAACAGCAGGTTTTCGGCCACCGGCGCCGCCGGGTCCGGCTCCAAGGCCAGTACGTCGGCGAGCCGTTCGGCGTTCACGGTGCGCCCGGCCTCGGCGGCCCAGGCGACGGCCCGCTCGGCGGCGTCGCGCGGCTCCAGGAAGTAGTCCTCGACGGTGAGACCGTCCTCGGTACCGGCCAGGTACCCGGCCATCGCCCCGCGCGCCAGGCACGTGGTCCAGCCCCCGCTCTCGGGACCGGCGGCCTCGATGACCACGCAGTCGCTGTCCATGACGTACCCGAAGAGCGCGGGCGCCCCGGTCTCGCGGGCGAGCGCGTGCATGCTCCCGACGTCACCGGAGCCGTCCTGGTTCGGGTACTCCCAGACCTGCCAGCCGTCGTCCGCCGTCGAGAGCAGCGACATGCCCTCGGCCCCGGCCAGCGCGTCGAACTCCGCGAGCGGCCGCTCGCTTCTGCCCACGACGTAGTAGCCCCAGTAGCCCATCCCGCGTCCCCCCGGCATCTCGGCACGACTCGCGCCGACTCCACCACAGCCGTACGGAAGTTTGCCCCCGGAATCGGGCAATCCGCCCCGCCGGACCCGAGGTCAGCCCGAGAGGGGCACGGGCACGGCCGGCCCGCTGCGCGCCTTCGTGTCCTGCATCCGGGTCAGCGTGAGCACGAAGAGGATGGCGAGGACCGCCGCGACGACGTCGACCGCGTCCGCGAACAGCACCTGCCCCGCGGCCTGCCGGATCTCCGGCGCCGATTCCGCGCCGCGGTACGCGCTGAAGCCGACCCGGCCGGCGACGAAGCTGATCAGCCACGCGGCCCACCAGCCGTTCACGAGCCCGTGCGACCGGGGCGCGTTCCAGGGGCTGCTCGCGTCCCAGATGTCGAGCGCGATCCGGCGCGGGAACCACAGGTTCACGACCGGCACGAACCAGCCGCCCACCGCCCAGCCCCGCTTCTTGCGGTGCCCGAACGGATCGAACACCTCGGCGTTCACCCGCACCCGGTGGAACCAGACGAGGAAGACGACGGCGCTGGAGAGCAGGGCGGCCGTCTGTACGAGACCGGCCGTCGCGAACAGCGAGTCCGCCCGCGAGGCCCTGCGCTGCACGGCCTCACCGGCGTCGCCGTCCGCGATGTCGCCCACCACGTCGTACATCATGAGGTCCGCCCAGATCGCGAACAGGTCGGCGGCGATGACGACGCCGAGCAGCACGGCGGCGGCCCGGCCGAGCCCGACGGGCGAGCTCAGCCAGGCGTTGTGGCCGTGCGGCGGAGCCACGGGCGCGGCGCCCGCCGCCGCGCAGTGTGCGCAGACGACCCCGTCGGGTGCCGCTTCGAAGTGCTGGCATCTCGTGCAGAGCATGGTGAGCTGGCCCCCCGTGTCGGATCAACAGAACCGCACGGGCTCTCCCCAGACCTCCCGCGCGGCACGCGGAACATACGGCTCATCCGCCGCGCGCGTCCACCGGTTTCGCCCACCGCACGGGCCCCCGGCTGGTATCTGCGGGGCGGGTCAGCCGAGCTGGTCCGCCAGCTTCGTGAACTCCGCCCAGGACAGGGCCGGCTTCCCCGGGTCCCACAGCTTCTGGGTCAGCGCCCGCAGCGGCATCCGTACGCCCGCCGCCACCTGCGCCTCGGTCTGGGAGTTCGCCAGGTCGCACCAGACCGCGAAGGACCCGCCGAGGATCTGGGGGTCGTAGCGCGCGGGTACCGCGGTCGTGTCGCGCAGCACCCGTGGGGTCCACTGCTCGTAGATCCGCTGCCCGGTCGGGTAGACGAACTGGTTGGGCTCGCCGAGGACGTAGTACAGGAACTCGTCGTTGTAGTTGATCACGTCACGCCCGGCGCTCAGATACTCGATGGGCTCCCGGGCCCCGATCTCCTTGCCCGTCCAGTAGGCGACCTGGATGTCTCGCGCGGGCTGTACCGTCCCGCCGCTGAAGAACCCGTCGTTCCAGGCGCGCATCGTCCGGTCGTGCTTGCGGACCGTGGCGGCGCGGTCGTTCATCCAGCCCGTCGCCAGGTCGGCCACGGTCGCCCCCGCCCCGTACTTGGCCCGTGCCGCGCTCGCCAGCTGGGGGTAGGACGCCTCGGGGTTGGAGACCATCAGGGCCCGGTACTCGTCGGCGCCGAGGTGCCAGTAGGGGCCGGGGAACAGGTCCGCGTACTCGTTCAGCAGGTCGTCGACCATCTTCGCCGCCGCGGGCTTGGAGATGTCGACGGCGCCGGAGGCGGCCACGCCACTGGCGTTGCGCAGCTGCAGGTCCGGGTGCGCGGCGATCACCGCGCCGAGGTGGCCCGGCGAGTCGATCTCGGGGACGACCTTGATGTGGCGGCTCGCGGCGAGGGCCAGGATGCTGCGCACCTGCGCCTTGGTGAGGTGCTGCTGCGACACCACCTCGGGGTGCGAGTCCGACTCGATGCGGAACCCCTGGTCGTCGGAGAAGTGCAGTCCGAGCTGGTTGTACTTCAGGTCGCCCAGTTCGCGGATGCGGTCCTCGATCCAGCCCGCCGTGAAGTGCTTGCGCGCGATGTCCAGCATGAACCCGCGCTGGGGCTTGGCCGGCTCGTCGTTCACGACGCCCTCGGGTGCCGTACCGCCGCCGTGCACCTCCTGCTTGAGGGTGCGCGTGCCGTAGAAGACGCCCGTGTCGGTGGGTGCGGAGATCGTCACGCGCTGGTTCCGCACGGTCAGCTTGTACGCCTCCGAGGACGGCTGGTCCTTGCCGTTGAGCGCCAGCTGGACGTCCCCGTCGCAGGGCGCGGCCTGGCCGGCGTACGTGAGGCCGAGCTCGCTCGCGGTGAGCTTGCCCTCGTCCGCCAGCTTCTTGTCGTCGATCACCAGCCGGGCACCGTCGGTGGGGCGCCAGCCGGGGCCGCGGGCGGGCGTGTGCTGACGTACCGCCGGGATGGTCCGGGGCGCCTCGGAGAGCGGGTACGAGCGCGAGGGCGACGAGGACGGGGACGGGGTCGGACAGTCGCCGGGGTCGCTCCCCGCGCCCACCCGCGACGGCTGGGCCGCGCTCGGCTCGTCCGTGTCACCGCCCGGCCAGACGGTCACGCCCAGCGCGACGGCACCACTCGCCACGGCGATTCCCACGCCGAGAAGCAACCCCTTCGGCATCACGAACGTCTTGTTACGGGGTGCCCGGCGCCGACCACGGTTCATAACGCGCCTCCCTTTGCTCCCTCAGTCCGTTTCCGCCGCATCTCACGTACCTCCACTCACACACCTCCATCTTCGAACCTACGACGTCCATCCGCCCCGGCCGTCCACCAGCGGTTCCGAAACTCTCCCGTCCGGGTGAATTTCGGGCACCGTTCGGCCAGCCGTTGACCGCCCTCGATAACGTGACGGCACATCTCGCACACCACTCCCAGCCGACCCCTGCGCGACGTCCACAAGACATCGCCACACACCGCCGAGGACCCACGCTGCCTTCGCACCGTCTTCCCCACCTCCCCGGCGAGGTCGCGTTCCCGGAACAGCCGCGCACCGCCCCCGGCCCCTCGGCCCTGGAGCGGTTCAACACCGTGCCCGCCGACGAGGCCGAGCGCGCCCTGCTGACCTGCTGCCGGAGCCTGCGCTGGGCCCACCGCGTCGCCGAGCACAGGCCCTACCCGGACCTGAACGCGCTCCTCGCCGCGGCCGACGAGGCGGCCTACGACCTGACACCCACCGACGTCGCCGAGGCCCTCGCCGGCGAGACGCTCACCATGCTCCCGGACGGCGCGTACTCCGCCGCCCACACCGCGCTGAGCGCCGCACACGCCGCGTACGAGAGCCGCTTCGGCCACGTCTTCGTCATCTGCCTGGACGACGCCCCCGCCAACGAGGCCCTCGACCGGGTCCTCACCGGCATCCGGTCACGGTTGACCAACGATCCGGAGGAGGAACGCCTCCTCGCAGCGGAGGAACTCCGCCGCCTGGCAAGGGGACGGCTGAGGAGGGTCGTACGGAACTTTTCGGCCCAGGCCGCGCACCAGTAGGGGCGCGGGGCTGTATCTGATGTGCGGCTCCGCCGCGTGGGCGCGATCAGCCACAAACAACCAGGCACCCGGCAGACAACCCAAACCCCCACCCCGGATGCCGCCCGCTACTCACCCATACGCGCACCTTCCGCATGCCGTTTCGATCACACCCGTAGGCCCCCCGTAAGCGCCGCTGACACACATCGCTACGATGGCCAGGGCCGGTGGACCGTACCCGGCCGGGCCCGACCGACAGCACAAGCCGGCGCGGCCCCAATCCCCGCTCCCGGAGGAAATTCCGTGCCGGCTGGAACGCTGTACCGCGGCCGGGAAGGAATGTGGTCCTGGGTGGCTCACCGAGTCACCGGCGTCCTCATCTTCTTCTTCCTGTTCGTACACGTGCTGGACACCGCTCTCGTCCGTGTCTCTCCCGAGGCCTACGACAAGGTCGTGGCCACGTACAAGACGCCGATCGTCGCGCTGCTGGAGTACGGCCTCGTCGCCGCCATCCTCTTCCACGCGCTCAACGGCCTGCGCGTCATCGCCGTCGACTTCTGGGCCAAGGGCCCGCGCTTCCAGAAGCAGATGCTCTGGACCGTCGTCGGCGTCTGGCTGGTACTGATGCTCGGGGCGCTGTACCCCGTCCTCGGCCACGCCGTCCGCGAAGTCTTCGGGAGCTGAGGCAGATGTCCACCACTGAGACCACCGAATCCGGAATCGGCCCGGTAGAGGGCGCGGGCGAGATGTCGGGGTACAGCCCCGAGAACCCCGCTCCCGTCATCGAGCCGCCCCGCAAGCGCACCAAGAAGACCCCGAAGTCGACCCGCGGCAACTTCGAGATGTACGGCTGGCTGTTCATGCGCCTGTCCGGCATCGTGCTGGTCGTCCTGGTCATCGGCCACCTGCTGATCCAGCTCGTCCTCGACGGCGGCGTCTCCAAGATCGGCTTCGCGTTCGTCGCGGGCCGCTGGGCCTCGCCGTTCTGGCAGACCTGGGACCTGCTGATGCTGTGGCTGGCCATGCTGCACGGCGCGAACGGCCTGCGTACGATCATCAATGACTACGCGGAGCGCCCGAACACGCGCCTGTGGCTGAAGGGCCTGCTGTACACCGCCACGGTGTTCACCATCCTGCTGGGCACGCTGGTGATCTTCACCTTCGACCCGAACATCCGCTAGGCACGGGGCTGAGGTATCCACTCATGAAGATCCACAAGTACGACACCGTCATCGTCGGCGCGGGCGGCGCCGGCATGCGCGCCGCCATCGAGTCGACGAAGCGCAGCCGCACCGCCGTGCTGACCAAGCTGTACCCCACCCGCTCCCACACGGGCGCCGCGCAGGGCGGCATGGCCGCCGCGCTGGCCAACGTGGAGGAGGACAACTGGGAGTGGCACACCTTCGACACGGTCAAGGGCGGTGACTACCTGGTCGACCAGGACGCCGCCGAGATCCTGGCGAAGGAGGCCATCGACTCCGTCCTCGACCTGGAGAAGATGGGCCTGCCGTTCAACCGCACCCCGAACGGCACGATCGACCAGCGCCGCTTCGGCGGTCACAGCCGGAACCACGGTGAGGCCCCGGTCCGCCGCTCCTGCTACGCGGCCGACCGCACCGGCCACATGATCCTCCAGACGCTGTACCAGAACTGCGTGAAGGAGGGCGTGGAGTTCTACAACGAGTTCTACGTCCTCGACCAGCTCATCACCGAGGTCGACGGCGTCAAGAGGTCGGCCGGTGTCGTGGCGTACGAGCTCGCGACCGGCGAGATCCACATCTTCCAGGCCAAGGCCGTGATCTACGCGTCCGGCGGCTGCGGCAAGTTCTTCAAGGTGTCGTCGAACGCGCACACGCTGACCGGCGACGGCCAGGCGGCGGTCTACCGCCGGGGTCTTCCCCTGGAGGACATGGAGTTCTTCCAGTTCCACCCGACCGGCATCTGGCGCATGGGCATCCTGCTGACGGAGGGCGCCCGTGGTGAGGGCGGCATCCTCCGCAACAAGGACGGCGAGCGCTTCATGGAGAAGTACGCGCCGGTCATGAAGGACCTCGCGTCCCGTGACGTCGTCTCGCGCTCCATCTACACGGAGATCCGCGAGGGCCGTGGCTGCGGCCCCGAGGGCGACCACGTCTACCTCGACCTCACCCACCTCCCGCCGGAGCAGCTGGACGCCAAGCTGCCCGACATCACGGAGTTCGCGCGCACCTACCTCGGTATCGAGCCCTACACGGACCCGATCCCGATCCAGCCGACGGCGCACTACGCGATGGGCGGCATCCCGACGAACGTCGAGGGTGAGGTCCTGATCGACAACACCACGGTGGTCCCGGGCCTGTACGCGGCCGGCGAGGTCGCGTGCGTCTCGGTCCACGGCGCGAACCGCCTGGGCACGAACTCGCTGCTGGACATCAACGTGTTCGGCAAGCGGGCCGGTATCGCGGCGGCGGAGTACTCCCAGAAGGCCGACTTCGTGGAGCTCCCCGAGAACCCGGCCGAGCTCGTGATCGACCAGGTGGAGCGGCTGCGGGACTCGACCGGTACCGAGCGCGTGGCGGACCTGCGCCGTGAGCTGCAGGACACCATGGACGCCAACGTCATGGTCTTCCGCACCGAGCAGACGATCAAGACGGCCGTCGAGAAGATCGGCGAGCTGCGCGAGCGCTACCGGAACGTCGCGATCCAGGACAAGGGCAAGCGGTTCAACACGGACCTCCTTGAGGCCGTCGAGCTGGGCAACCTGCTGGACCTGGCCGAGGTCATGGCGGTCTCCGCCCTCGCCCGCAAGGAGTCCCGCGGCGGTCACTACCGCGAGGACTACCCGAACCGCGACGACGTCAACTTCATGCGCCACACCATGGCGTACCGCGAGGTCGGCGACGACGGCACCGAGTCCATCCGTCTCGACTACAAGCCGGTCGTCCAGACCCGCTACCAGCCGATGGAGCGTAAGTACTGATGGCAACCCCGACCCTGGACAAGGCGGACGCGGCCGGCCAGCCCGAGCCCGGCTTCGCCGACTCCCCGTACATCACGGTCACGTTCCGCGTCCGCCGGTTCAACCCGGAGGTCTCGGCCGAGGCGACCTGGGAAGACTTCCAGCTGGAGATCGACCCCAAGGAGCGCGTCCTCGACGGCCTCCACAAGATCAAGTGGGACGTCGACGGCACGCTGACCTTCCGCCGTTCCTGCGCGCACGGCATCTGCGGCTCCGACGCCATGCGGATCAACGGCAAGAACCGCCTCGCGTGCAAGACGCTGATCAAGGACATCAACCCCGAGAAGCCGATCACGGTCGAGCCCATAAAGGGCCTCACGGTCCTGAAGGACCTGGTCGTGGACATGGAGCCGTTCTTCCAGGCGTACCGGGACGTGATGCCCTTCCTGATCACGAAGGACACCAACGAGCCGACGCGCGAGCGTCTGCAGACGGCCGAGGACCGCGAGCGCTTCGACGACACGACGAAGTGCATCCTGTGCGCGGCGTGCACGTCCTCGTGCCCGGTGTTCTGGAACGACGGCCAGTACTTCGGCCCGGCCGCCATCGTCAACGCGCACCGCTTCATCTTCGACTCGCGTGACGAGGCGGGCGAGCAGCGCCTGGAGATCCTCAACGACAAGGACGGCGTGTGGCGCTGCCGCACGACCTTCAACTGCACGGACGCCTGCCCGCGCGGCATCGAGGTCACCAAGGCCATCCAGGAGGTGAAGCGCGCGCTGATCACGCGTCGCTTCTGATCTTCTCGCCTTCTCGGCGGTACGACGTGGTGGGCCCCGTTTCCGGCTGGACGCCGGGGACGGGGCCCACGCGTTTGCCGGGTCGGGTCGGGTCGCTGGACCGGAGCGGGGTACTTGAGACTTCAAGCCAGACACCGATGGCGATCAGCCAAGTTGGCCTGTGACTGCTGTGCCCCAGGAGCCACGGGTGGCCAGACTGAGCCATGGCACTCCTGAGGAAAGCCGCCGCCCTTCTCTCGGCCGCGGCGGCCGCGTTGATCGCGATACCCCCCACTGCCTCGGCAGCCCCCACCCCGCATCCCTCCCTCTTCCGGGAGAACTTCGACCGCCTCCCTCCGGGCCCGGTCACCGAGGGCCACGGCTGGACGACGGACACCTCCAACGGCACGCTGACGGTCAGCCGCAGCGCGACCGGTCACGGCCGCGAACTCCGCATCCGCACCGAGGGCAACGGCCGCGCCTTCCTCGTCATCCCGGACCTCCCCCTCCCCGGCAACAGCGTCTGGGCCCGCATGCGCCTGCGCGTGGCCGAGTTCCCGACGGCCCCCGACTGGGCGCACTGGACCCTCGCGGAGGCCTCCGGCTCCGACTCCCCCACGCTGGTCCGACCGCTGGGCGGCCAGTACGCGCCCACCGACAAAGGCAACTTCTGGGGAGTCGGCTCGGACCTCGGCCCGACGGGTGACTGGACCTCCTGGAAAACCTCAGCCCCGGCCGAGGCAGGGAAGTGGCAGTGCGTCGAGTTCCACCTGGACGCCACCGACAACAGGGTCACGGTCTACCTGGACGGCGTGGAGCAGTCCGACCTCACGGTCTCCACCAAGGACCACGGCGGCACGGCGGACGACTTCGTCTTCCCGACCTTCGACAAGTTGAAGCTCGGCTGGCAGCTCTACCAGGCCGACCCGAGCCCGTCGTCGTACGACGTACGCCTGGACGACATCGCGCTGAGCACGCGACGGGTGGGAGGCTGCGCTCGCTGAGGCCGCCTCGCCTGGTACAACGTCCGGCGGACGCCGCCAACCACGATCAGGTGAACCTAGTCCGTTTTGACTCAGAAATGGCAGCCAGTACGCCAGGGTACTAGTATCAGTACGTACTACCGGGCGGGGCCTGATGGCCTGGCATCTTGAAATGGCCGGAGAGGTTCGCGACTGGCTACACGAACTGCGCAAGGACGATCGAGCCACGGCACGGCTTGTAGGTCAGGCCATCCAAGCGCTTGTCGAGGAAGGTCCGGACCTCGGCCGCCCCCTCGTGGACCGGATCAAGGGGTCCGCCCTGCACCACCTCAAGGAGCTACGGCCCGGCTCGACCGGGAACAGCGAGATCCGGATCCTGTTCGTCTTCGACCCCGAGCGCAGCGCAGTCCTACTCGTGGCCGGCGACAAGTCAGGCCAGTGGACAGAGTGGTACCGCCGCTCTGTCCCATTGGCTGAGTCACGGTACGCCGAGTGGCTCGATCACCTGATGAAGCGGCAGCAGAAGGAGGCACAGCGATGACGAGCTTCCACTCGTGGGACGAGGTCAAGGAGGAGGTCTTCGACACCGAGGACCTGGACGAGATCGCCGTTGGGGCAAGGCGCATGATCTCTGAGGCCCGCGCCCACCGGCTCGCCGAGATGCGCCGACAGCTCGGCCTCACCCAGCGCGAAGTCGCAGACCGTATGCAGGTGAGGCAGGAGCGGGTCTCGGCCATCGAACGCGGGAGAACCGCATCGACCGAGGTGGGCACCGTGGCGGCATATATCGAGGCGCTCGGCGGGGAGTTGGAGGTCGTCGCCAACTTCCAGGGGACCCGGGTGGTCGTGGCATAGCCGGGTCACGCGGAACGGCATCGAGGTTCCTGCCCTCGGTGGCCGGACAGCTTTTCCCGGACGCCACTCTGTCTCCGCCTCCGTCCAGGCTTCCTTCCCGCCGGTACCTAAAGTTCACGAAGGACACGAACGAGCCGACGCGCGAGCGTCTGCAGACGGCCGAGGACCGCGAGCGCTCGACGACACGACGAAGTGCATCCTGTGCGCCGCCTGCACGTCCTCGTGCCCGGTGTTCTGGAACGACGACCAGTACTTCGGCCCGGCCGCCATCGTCAACGCGCACCGCTTCATCTTCGACTCGCGTGACGGGTCGTCCGCATCAGGCTGTGACAGGGCCGTACCTCTCGGTGGCGAGGGGAACGGCCTGGCTGGCAATATGAGGCGCTGATCCAACAGCCCGATCGCCTGCACGGGCCGGAAAACGGGGGACGACCGCATGACCGAGCAGAATCCGTACCAGAGCGGAGCGGGCGAGTGGGGCCCCGGTCACCCGCCGCAGCAGCCTCTCTCGACGCCACCACCAGGTTACGGATATCCAGGCCCCGCTCCCGCGTCGATGCCCGCATACGGCTTCCCTCAGCAGTCGGCCGCTCCGGCCCCCATGGGTGGGGCCCCGCTGCTGGCCATCGGGGACATCACGGTGATGAGCGACCAAATCGTCACGCCCGCTGGCCCCCTCCCTCTGCGCGGCGCGGTGTGGAACGCCACCGATATGTCTCATACCGAGGAGAAGATCCCGACGGTCGCCATCGTGCTCGCGATCATCTTCTTCATCTTCTGCCTCCTCGGTCTGTTCTTCCTCCTGATGAAGGAGAGGAGGACCACGGGCTTCATCCAGATCACCGTTACGAGCGCTGGCCGGCACCACTCGACGATGATCCCGGCCCTGGGCCCGCACACCTTCCCCGCGGTCATGGGCCAGATCAACTACGCCCGCTCGCTGAGCACCATGTGACTTTCAGAGCTGGCTGAGGATGGTCGGGTCCGTGATTCTCGTGTCGTCGGCCAGCATGATCGCCTTGCTCAGGATCACGCCCAGCATGCGGTCACCTTCGTAGGGCAGGTAACCGCCCTGCTGGGCACCAGGGTTGGACTTCGGCACGATGCACAGGTACTGGTCGTTCGGCGTCCTCAGGATGTTGCCCGAGCCGAGGTGGATCTTGTACGTGTGGCGCTCGCCCTTCACGTGCAGGAACCGGCCCTCCAGGGTGCAGCGGTCGGCTATCGCAAGGCGGGGTATCAGCCGCTCCAGCAGCGCCCGTCGGGTCTCGGCACTCTGGTTCAGCTCGCCGAAGCCGTACGACGACCAGTACTCCCGGAAGCGCCCGCCGGGGCCGCCGTCCTGCCACGCCGGGTCGTTGCCGATACTGGCCACGCCCACGAACAGGTCGACGTCACGCAGCACTTCGGAGAGGACGAGTGGCGGTATCTCGTCGAGGGGAACGGGCTCGACAGGCTCCTGCCCGTCGCGGAGCCACATGTGGTACTCCTCGCCACCGCAGCAGTGGGCCGAGTTCTCCGGAGCGTCGATCGGGTAGAAGCGCACCTGGTCGGTCCGCAGCCGCAGGAAGGTCCCGGACTCGGTGGTGTCGACCCCGTACTCCTCGCCGTCGCCCTGGACCCAGAACTCGGCCCGCAGCCCCCACTGCGGCAGTTCACGCGTCGCGGGCGGCGCGGAGTCGTCGACGCAGAGGCGGAGCCTGTTGCGCCATCCCCGCACGGCGGCCAGGGAGTGGAACTGGTGCTGCCGCACGATGTGCGCCGCGAACCGGTTGGAGTAGGTGTGGGTGGCCCGCTCGGCGTCGGTGAGCAGATACACCTCGCAGTGGGCCTGCTTGAACGGCTGCGTGACGGCGTGCCGCTCCAGCCAGTCCCGCCAGGCGACGACTTCGGCGGGCTCGCGGCCGACGGGGTGCCAGGGCTGGACCTCGGAGTCGCCGTCTCTCGCAGGGGCCACCGGATCATCGGTGAGGGTGCGCAGCTCTCTGTCCGCGAACCCGACGGCCGTACCGTCGACGACCCACAGCAGCCGGCGGGCCAGCGTCCCCACGAGCGGATGGTCGAGATACCGCTCGCGCCACTCCCCGTACCGCCAGGTCCGCCGCGCGAGGAACTGGCGGTCCAGCCGCTCGCTCTGCGCGCTGAGCATCCTGTCGATGTCCTTGACGGCGGCCTTGAGCTCCTTGAGCTCGTCGGCGAAGTCCCGCTTGACGGAGGCGGGCACGCTCTTGACGGCTTTCCCGGCGGAGGTACGCCAGCTCAGCACGCCCTTGGTGCCGTGGACTTCGACGTCGGCGATGACATCACCGAACCGCTGACACGCCCGTCCGGCCTCGGTGAGCCCGTACGCGGGAACGGCCAGCTCCTCGATCTCCTCCCGGCTGAGCCCGAGGGCGGTGGCGCGGTCCTCCAGCGCCGTGTCGACGATCTTCGCGGTGGCCTTGTAGGTGATCCGGGTGGCGAGCCGTGCGAGCTCCGCGAGGGCGGCCTCGCTGTTGATCCGCGCGAGGGCGACGACCCCGGCGTTGGCGACCTTCGGGTTGCGGGGCCCCATCCCGGCGACCTTCTTCAGCGAGGTCTCGACGAGCGCGCCGAGCGCCCGCGCGGTGTCAGGGTGCGGCGGCAGGAGGGAGAGCAGCCAGGCGAGCCCGCGCAGGGCGTTGGCGTTGTACGGGTCGTAGGCGCCGTTGACGTCCCCCTCGGCGTACCCCCACCCCTCCAGCCCGAACGTCCGCGGACGCCCGACGAGGCCGAGCCAGGACAGGACGGTGCCACGGACCCGCTCGTCCCTCAGAGCATCGATGAGCTCCTGGGCCCGCTGGTCCCACTTGGTACTGGGCTTGGACGCGGTGGCGCCGGCGACATGGGCGAGGAGCGCACGCCATTCAGCCCGCTCAGCTCCGCCAGTCCCCTCAATCCCCTCGGCATCGGCCATGGCGCGCTCGGCCCACTCCTCCCCCACGTTGAGGACAGGGACGGGGTCGGGCAGCTTCTTGACGATCTCGCGGAGGGGACCGGAGCGGTAGGCGTCCAGCGTGGAACGCCGGAAGACGGCGACGACGGCGGGTGAGAGGGCGCGCCCCACCGCCAGCTCCTGCTCGGCCAGGGCCTCCAGCCGCGACGCGTACCAGAAGGAGTGCAGCCGCCCGACCCGTTCGAGCTCCTCGACGCGCTCCTCGGAGAGCAGATCATCGGGGAGCCCGCGGGAGATGATCCCGACGAGGGTGAGCACGTTGCGCCGCGCGTCCGGCCCGGCCTCGGCGGAGTGGTACTGCTCCACGAGGGCGTCGCCGAGCCGTTGCCGCACCTCGACGGGCAGCTCACGCAACAGCTCCAGCAGCTCGTCCCAGTACTCGTCCCAGAGCCCGTCATTGGCGACAGCGGCTTTCAGCAGATCCACGGCGAGGGCCCGGAGGTCCCCGTCCGCGACCCGCTCCCGCACCAGCGACTTGTAGTTCTTGACCCGTGCGTAAGCCATGGCCCCTCATCCCCCCACCAGCGGAACCAGCTTGAGAAAGACGACCTCGGTCCCGAGCGGCAGCTCGACCTCTTCTTCGAGATCAGTGACCTGCCGGTCCCCCACCAGCACCAGGAACCCGTTCCCGGCGAAGGCGGTGAGCGCGAGCGCGGTCTGGGCCTCCGGGTCGATCCGCCGACGCGTCCGCATCACGTACCCGTTCAGCACGCGCTCCGCGTCCTCGGGCTGCACGAGCCCCTGGAACACCTCAGGCGTACGCGCGTTGTACTCGGCGACCTCCTGGAAAACCCGCCGCCGAATCAACTCCCCCACCGAGAGCCGCTCTTCGGCGACCTCGATCCCCCAGCCGGCACTCCGGCCACCACTCGTCGTCTCGTCGACGAACGTCACGGTTCCCATGCCGAGGAACAGTACGGTCCACCACTGACAACGGCGGTGGCCCTGGGGTGGTCAGACGTCCGCCGACCGCAACGTCCGGGCGGCCAGGAGCACCCCGGCAGCCCCGGCCACGGCCCCCACGGCCCCGTAGGACCAGACGGCACGAGAGGAACGCCAGGACAGCACCGACCACTTCGACTGCGCGGACAGCGCTGATCCGATGCTCAGCCACGATCCGGCGGAGATCAGCGACAGCGCGGACCCGATCGAGCCGGCCGACAACACACTCCCCACCGACCCGACGGACAGGGCCGACCCGACGGACCCGATGGACAACACCGACCCCACGGAGCCGATCGACAGCACGGAGTCCTGCGACCACAGGGACAGCGCGGAACCGGAGGAGGTACGGCACGTCGACGGCAGCTCAGGCGACTTGGTCATGAGGTCATTGTGCCGTCCCGGGCACCGTCCGCCAGTGCGCCGAGGCCGGCAGTGTCCTCGGCCGGCTCTATGGACTGGGAGCCCGCCACTCGGCCCACACCTCCTTCCCTCCACCGCCCCGACGCCCGTTGACGACGAGAAAGTGCCCCCACTCGTCAGCACACGCCCGCGTCAGCCACAGCCCACGCCCACTCTCCTCGTCGAGCCCCGGCTGCGGCCCCTCAAGAGGAGGGCAGGAACTGCTGTCCCACACACTGAGCCGCAACCGCCCATCCGCCCGAATGAGCCTTACGGCCACGGGATCCCTCGTACACGCCAGGGAGTTCGTGACGAGCTCGGAGGCGACGAGCTGGGCGTTGTCGAGGACAGTGGGGGCGGCCTGGTACCGGGTGAGCACGGTCCGGACATGGGCGCGAACGATGCCCGGGCCGAAGGGTGAGTGGGGGATGCGGAGGGTGTACTCCCAGTCGTTGTCGAGTGAGGGGCGGGTTGCGGTCTTCGTCTGGGCGAGTTCGGTCACGGCCGTAACTCCTCTGCGGCGCGAAGGGGTTGAGTGAAACGGGCGGTGGCTCCGCCGCCGCTGCCGTGTGCTGCGCTTGGGCAGGGCGGTGCACTTCCGGGGATCCCGGAAACAACGCTGGGTAGTTGATGCGATACTCACCGTAGAGCACACGACTACAATACTGCTACCGAACACGGAAACTTCCTGGATAGGAGCAACTGTGCCACCAAGGCCCACAGCGACCGCGAGGCAGCAACGCCTGGGCGCTGAACTGCGGAAAATGCGGGAGCGTGCTGATCTGACCACTCGTGCGGCCGGTCAGAAGCTGGGCATCGACCCGGCCAGGATCAGCAACATCGAGTCCGGGAGATTCGGCGTCAGCGCAGACCGCGTTCGAGCTTTCGCACTTGGGTACGAATGCGACGACGAGCCGTACATCGAGGCTCTCGCGGCCATGACCACAGGCCGGTCCCGCAACTGGTGGGACGATTACCGGGAACTCCTGCCCCCGGTCCTGCTGGACCTTTCGGAGATGGAGGAGCACGCAACCTCGCTCCGCACGGTCCAGTTCACACACCTACCGGGGCTTCTCCAGACTCCGGAGTACGCCCGCGTGGTCTTTCAGCAGAACGTCCCGGCGCTCTCCCCGCCCATGGTCGAGCACCGTCTCTCCCACCGCATCAAGCGCCAGGGGATCCTCTACTCCGACAACCCGACGCCGTACACGGGGATCATCCATGAGGCGGCCCTGCGCATGCAGTTCGGCGGCCCGGAAGTCATGCGCAAACAGCTGGCACACATCGCCGAGATGAGCGAACGTGAGCACATGACCGTCCTCGTCCTACCGTTCGCGGCAGGCATCTTCCCCGGCGCCGGCCAGACAGTGGTCATCGCCCAAGGCCCGCACCCCCGACTGGACACGGTGCAACTGGACACGGAACACGGTTCTGAATTCCTCCATGCCGAGGCACAGCTGGAGAAGTACCGGACGATCATGAGCCGCATGAAAGACCTGTCGCTGGACGCGGCGGCCTCCCGCGACTTGATCCATGCACTGATGACGAACCCGTGAAAGGTCACCATCCGATGTCCGAACTGAACTGGCAGAAGTCCTCGTTCAGCAGCGAGGCCAGCAACTGCATAGAACTGGCCACGGCCCCGGACGGAACGATCCACCTCCGCGAGTCCGACGAACCAACGACCAGCCTCGCCGTGCAGGCGCCAGGCCTCAACTCCCTGCTGCGCGCAGCTCGCCGAGAAATACGGCGTCTTCAAGGTTGAGCGCCTGCGGCCGGTGTCGATGCCCTCCTGCGAGTACGCGTCCGGTCAGGATGTGACACTTCAGCGCGCAGTGTCACATCCTCGCCGAGCACCACGCGGGCGCGGACGCTCCGCGCACCAGTCATTCTCCGCCAAGCACTGCGCCGTCAGTTGCGAGCCGCTCGCCCTTGGCCTCCTGGTCCACGGACTCGTCGAGCGTGTCGAACAGGAAGGTGCCAGCACCTCGGCGATGACATCGTCCGGGTCCTGGGCGACCACCAAGGCCACCGCCTCCCGTCAGCCCTTGGGGACAGCATCCAGGGGGTTCCAGACCAACCGCTGCGGATCGACCCGGGAAACGAACCGGATACCACCCCGAGCCGGCAGCATGGGTGCTCCCGCCACAGCCTCCAGACCGCAAAAGCCCTCGTACGCGGCACCAGTAACCCCATGGCCCGGACGCCGTCCGGCGAGACGGCCGCCATCACCGCCTCCGGAGGAACGGTCTATCCGACTCCGGCCGTGACAACGCTCGCCCCATGTGGTCGAGTCCGTCCGTATCCGCGCCGCTGCCGGGCATGTTCTCTCCTGCCTCCAAAAAGGCACGGTGAGGTCGTTACCGTTGACCTGCATACGGGCGGCCGCCAGGGCGTTCGGCAGCGGCCGCAGTTCAATCAGGCAGCACGATCATGTGAGTCGGCGGGCCGGGCATGGGTGAGGGGCCGCGGAACTCACCGCTCACGAGTACGTCTCGCACCGTGCGGTAGACGTTCTCAACTGCCTGGCCGCGGTATTCCTGGAACGTCGGCGTGGCCTGAAGGAACAGCGAACCGTTCGGAAGCAGAGAGACGGAGTGGAAAGCCTGCGAATCGCGCAGTGCATCGGCGCCTCCCAACATGCGGGCGACATCGGCGGAGATGACCATGAGCCAGGAATAACCCCGCAGCTGCGATCGCCAACGAGGGGTGTTGGTCGTCGGGTCACTGGCCTGACCGCGGAGGCGGCTCTCAAGCTCCGTCATCTCCTGTGCGTGACTGTAGGAGAGATGCCCATACACTACGTTGTACCGGTCGCAGACCCATCGGATGGACCGCAAGAGACGGTCCTGCGCACGTGAGGCCCGCGAATCGCGGAGCTCCATCTCGTCTACGGGGACGACCAGCTTCACATATTCCGGGAGGCCCTCGTCGAAGGTGACCGAAATCCAGACATCGGAGTCACCCATCTCACCACCGTCCGAAAATTC
Organism: Streptomyces sp. NPDC046862; assembly: GCF_040704615.1. Lineage (NCBI taxonomy): Bacteria > Bacillati > Actinomycetota > Actinomycetes > Kitasatosporales > Streptomycetaceae > Streptomyces > Streptomyces sp. NPDC046862. Next base: position 26,604 of record NZ_JBEYXP010000019.1, read on the forward strand.
TCCGCTCATTACAGAAAACGACTCCGGCCGGTCGTCTACGAACTCTCTCAACCACGAATAAACATCCGGAGTGTAGGGATTGCATCGGACGTCGAATGTGCCCTGCGGCGCAACCGAGACATAGGACCATCGGTTCGAGTCTCCATCCGGCTTAATATCAGGAACCCGGGAGAACCCCGACTCGGAGATTTTGTGCCGCCCCGCGCCCCGAAGGACATTAGCCTCAGCGAGATCGCGAACACCCTCCGTGAGCCACTGGAACGCACATTGAGACAACCCGGCGCCGCTGGCATCGAATACTGTGAGCTCTACTACGAGTCCATACGAACGGTTGGCATTGATCTCATCGAGGAGATCCTCTCGCCAGCCCATATTGAGACCGCCTTACCTTTCCGTCACATCACTGAGGCCTCCGAACTGCACTCGGTGAGGCTCTTCGCATACAGTCGCTCCTCGCGGCGATATCGGCGAAAGAGCTACGTAGATTGGCCTTCACTGAGGGGGTGCAGTACAGATCTCAAACTGTCGATCGCAGCCTGAGCCTCTCCTTTCTCGTCAACGTCGACCCAACTCCTCCAAATCCAGCCATCTGCGGGCAATGTCACATCCAGCGCCTGAATTACAGAGGAGGCGAGAATGGAATGAATTGGCTGCGCCAGCCATTCTGTCAAACTCGGTTATTCCTCGTTTCAAGCCAAGGAACGCCCCGCTGGAACATTGGCCGCAGCCACAGCAGCAGCCATTACCTCCTCAGGCAGCACAGAGGCGTTTGAACTACCGCCCGCCTCGATGGCGGCATGGAAAGTACGTTCAACGACCGCCAACCGCTGCGGTTCAGATTTTTCTTCCAGCTCATCAAGGAAGTCTTCAGCGCTGTCGCTGTCAAACGGGTCTGATCCTCAAGTTCCCATCACAAACTCCAGTCGTGACTTACGGCAGGTATCCACCAAATGGAACTTCGATCTCTGGGCCTCTGCGGTTCAAGAGAGTCCCACCCCTCTCCTTTACTCCTTCCATCATCGACTGCTCCATACGGCGAATCGCTGTCTTGCTCGTACCGCCAGTTAACGGCCACATTGGCCGCAGCCTCCGTCATCAACGAGAGAATCCACGGCCAACCGCACATTACAGCCGTCAATGCGAACCAGCGGCAGCGCACCTTGTCAACGTAACGCACATTTGGCGGACCGACAACGCCAGGAACCATCTTCAGTCGTGCAACCGAATCGACAGATCGGAAGCAGTGACAGAGATTCGACCGAAGTCACCTGTCATGAGATAAAGGTTCCCCTTCACTTCAAGAGAGTCGACGGCCCCGTAGTCCAGCTCGCCAGTTGCATCCTTTGCTGGCGGAGTCCCCTGATCGATCCAATGCAGATCGACCACTTGCGAAAACTGCAGCGTTCCTCGTCGGTAGCAGTGCCTCTCATCAGGCAAAGCAGGGCCGTGCTGCGGATGATTGACGTTCAGAGCAAGATCTACCACAAGAGCCAACGAACCCGGGCGAGCTTGAATATCGAGCACATAGCTCTCTTCCAAATGATAAACGGCCAACCGACTTACTTCCCTGTAGTCATTCATCCCAGATCCCATTCGATCGGCGTGTGATTACCGGGACTCTTGCGCGTGACGGGATTCCCGAACGAGTCGATTCGCTCCCCGCTGGCATTCCTCATTTCAACGTGCGGGTCACTGCTTCCCGGAGCCCTGCCAGTGCCCTTCTTGATGGTAAGCCGGAGAGTCCCATTCGCGTCACGGAACTTGATGGGACCGTTCTCCGTCTGGCTTCGAACCCAACCGTTCGAGTGCCCGAACTCCTCCAGTTGAGACGCCTTGGCGGTGCCACTTCTGGTGAGCTGCCCCATTGCAAAGTCTGCGTCATAACCGGCGACACACTTGCAGTCAGCCAGCCCAGCGAGGGTTTTGCTCGCCGACCGACCGGCCGCAGCTGATTCCACTGCGGTAGCCGTTGCCAGGGCCCTGCCCACGCCCCAGCTCACGAGCGCGAGAACATCCGTGACGATGGCCTCCACGCAGTCGCCCTTGCCGGTCACACAGTTGATGTTGGCCTGAACCCCAAAGGGGTCGTTCTCCGGAGACTCCAGCAGCCCGGCCTTGTGGGCCGTGGAGCAGAATCCCCCATAGTTCGTATCCGACGCGTTGACGCCCTGACAGACACCGACGGTCCAGTCGTGCAGCGCCTCGTCGTACGTGTGTCCGGGGAACATCATTCCCCGCGCCATGAGCTCTTCGGCGGTGGGAATGGGAACGTTGTTGACGACAACCTTCCCTGTGCCCGAGCCGGAGCCGGAGCCGGAACTACCTTTGCTCTTTCCGCCGTTCCCCGTGCCCCCGGTCGCGTAGAGGATGTCCCCGCCGTCATAGCAGTGCGTGGTGGTGCATCCCGGGCCGTGGTCCGGTGTCCAGACGCTGTCGGGGTTGTCGACGCTGCAGCCATCGCAGAAGAGGCCGGAGGGGTCCGACTGACTCACCGGGCTGTTGCCGCTGTACGCGTACCCGTTCATCTGCAGCGGGTCCGCGATGTCGATGATCGGGTCCGCCGAGAGGAAGCGGCCGGAATTCTGGTCGTACTCGCGGGCGCCAATGTGTGTCAGGCCCGTCGCCGCGTCATCGATGCCCACGCCCAAGTAGCTGCGCTTGTTGGGCCACGACGAGGGCTTCTGGCCGCGCGTTTCGCCGTACGGCTTGAAGGCGCGGCGCGTCACCTCTTGGCCGCTCGACACCTTCACCGACGTGTTGGCCGTGCCCAGCTGATCGGCGAGCATGACGCTGCGCTGGTGGCCTGTTGTCGCGCCGTTGCTCGTGGTGCGGGTCACCGTCGGGGCGCCGGGGTGGGCGTAGGAGCGGGAGGCCCGGGTGATCTTGCCGGTCGAGTCCGTCGTCACCTCCGTCTCGCCCAGGTACAGCGTCGAGCCCGACGTGGAGTTCTCCAGGATGCGGTTGCCCGCGGCGTCGTAGACGTACGTCGTTTTCTTGCCGTCGTCCGTGATCGTGGCGAGCTTGTTCTCGGGCGTCCAGGTCAGATCCTGCGTCGTGCCGGGCAGGTCGCGGGACTCGGTGTTGCCTACCGCGTCGTACGCGTAACTGCTGCCCTGGCCCAACGGGTTGGAGCTGATCCACTTCATGGTGTGCGGTTGTGTCGCGTTGTAGCCGTACGTGAAGGTGACGCTCTTCGTCGCGTCCGCCGGGTCGCGGTCCGTCATCGTGGCGCGGTTGCCCAGCCAGTCAAAGGTGAAGGACTGGCGGTAGGCCGCCGGGCCCGTGGAGACCGTGGTCTTGTCAGGAGCGGCGGCTGCCAGCGTCGACGTCAGGGAAGCGTCCGGGCTCGACGCGTCGGTCGATTCGTCCGGGGCGTCGGCCACCGGGCCGGACGCATCCGCATAGTCCGTTCGGTAGCCCCAGGTAGCGCCGTTCGCCGACTTGCAGCCGGTGCCCTTGCCACCAGGTGTGATGTTCGACGTCCAGGCGTTGGCCAGCTCCCCCATCACGTCGTACGTGAAGCACTGCGTGTCCCACGTCGTACCCGAGGCCTCCGCCAGCTTGCGCGCGTTGGACGTGATGACGCCCGACTTGTCGTACGAGTAGTAGCTGTCCGTGATGCGGTGCGGGCCCGACGTCTCCCGGTCGGCGACCGTGCGCTGGAGTCGGCCGGTGTGCGGATCGACGAAGTTCGTCGTCCAGACCCGATAGGGCTGCGCGCCCGACACCGTCCTCAGGGCCTCGCCATAGGGCGAGTAGGTCACGTCGGACGTGTACCAGGCGAGTCCCGAGGTCGACTCGGCGAGGCCGTCCCCGTTGTAGCGGGTTATGACCTTCTCCTTCGCCAGTCCGCCCACTGCGGGCAGCGTGACCGACTGCGGTTGCCCGGTGACCGGGGTGTAGGTGTACGCGTAGGCGTAGCTACCGGAGAACCCCGTCGTCATGGTGTTGGACGGGATCACCGTCTCGCTGCCGGTGGGCCGGTACTCGGTGTCGTAGCCGGTGACGCGGTTGAGGTAGTCGCCGTTCGCGGTGTGCCGGATCGAGGCGACCGGCTGGCCGAGCCCGCCCGGCAGGGTGTCGTAGGTGAACTCCTTGACCGGAGTGGCCGTCTCGGACCCTTCGCGCACGTACCTGACCCGACCGAGCTCGTCGTACTGCGTGTACGTCGACCTCGCCTTCGCGTCCGTGACCTTGATCGGTCGGTCGGCGTCGTCGTACCAGGTTTCCGTCTTGCCCGCATCGGGATCCGTGGTGGAGGTCACCCGGCCCCGGGCGTCGTACGTGTAGGTCCAGGCATTGCCTGCTGGATCGGTGACCTTGCTGCGGTTGCCTCGGGCGTCGTACTCATAGACGGTCGTGCGTCCTTGGTCCGTGCTCCCGTCGTCCTTGTAGTGGCGTATCGAGGTAACACGGCCAAGCGCGTCGGTGAAGGTGCGGATCCGCGGGGACGTCGAGCCGGCCGGGTTCACATACATACTGGTGTCGCCATAGCTCGTGTACGTCGCATACGCGTAGTCGCCGTCGTGGTACGTCGACTGGCGAACCTGACGCTCCAAGCCGTCGTACCGGAACTTCACCCAACTCGGGATCAGCGACTTCGACCGGGGCTCGAAGAGCTCGCTGGCAGGCTCGCCCTGCGCCAGGTAGGCACCGGTCTGCTCGTCGACGAGACCGTGATCGTCGTAGGTGGTGTCGGTGACGATCCGGCCGGGGCCGTGAGCCTCGGACTGGGTCTGGACCTGGCGCATCAGGCCGTCGTAGATGGTGACCTGGCGGCTGTAGGTCCCGTCGTCCTTGAGGGTCTTGGTGGTGACCGCAGCGGGGCGCGTCTCCTTGGAGTCGGCGATCGCCGCCTGGTACGCGATCTCGACGTCCGGCGACTTGCCGCCCGAGGAGCGTGACGGAGACCAGCCCTTGACGAGTCGGCCGAGGGCGTCGTACTCGTTGCGCGTGACCCGGCCGTTGGCGTCCGTGACTGTCAGCGCCAGGCCACGGCCCGGGTCAAGGTTTGTGGTTACGGTGTGGCTCTTGGCGTTGATGGTCTTTACCGCGGTGACCGGGCCGCCCTCGTCTCCGGGTGTGTACCGGACCTCGGTCGTGCCGGTACCCGGCCTCATGACAGTACGGACGCGCCCCAACGGGTCGTACGTGGTCTTCGTGACAACCGAGTAAGAAGTACCGGCAGCATCGATCCCCGCGACGGAAGTGCTCAACCCCTTTGTCGGGGTCGCTCCGTACGTCAGGTTGTCGTAGCTGTTACGCACGGCCTTCACAAGTTCCGTGGCCGGGGCGGCTGAGTCGTACCCCGCACACGAAGTCCCGGTGGTGCGCTGCTCCTTCAACAAGCCGATCAGCCATGCCGACGTGTTGTGTACATACGACGTCACTGTGCAGGTCTGGTCGGACAGGTTCTCGCCGGACCCGTTCGGCTTGACCACAGCCGTTTCGACTTTGATGGGCAGGCCGTACGTGTCGTCGACGGTCGTCAGTGTGCGGACGGCACGCCAGCTCGTGTCGACCGCCTGGATCTCGTCCGTGCGCTTGATCCCGCTGCGATGGGCGAGCAGCGGCTCCAGGTCCGCACCGTCCTCCGCTTCCCGTGTCCGAGAAGCGGTTTGCTTGGACCAGGGATAGTTCAAAGTGCGTTTCTGGACCCGCTTGGCGGAATTGAGGTAGGTGATGCTCTCCGCCGTCATGCCCGCGTACTGCGGTGCGTCATCGGCGAGGAGCGTGTACTCGTTCTTGGAGTCCTTGACCTCCCCGCCCACTCCCTGGAAGTACCGCGTCTCGGAGTACGACTGGGACTGCGGGTCCCCCTGCTCAGAACTGGACTTGCTGCCCTTGGTGACCGCGACCTGACGGTAACCGCGCCAGACGCTGTACGTGCGGAGGGACGGGCGGGTGAACTCGTCATCGCTCTTGGCCCAGGCGGGGTCCGTGTACTTGTACGCGGTGTGGACGGACTTGCCCTGAGAGGTGACCTTGTCGGTCTCGGTGACCGAGTCGACGACGTACTTGTTGAACCATGCCTTGGCCGGCGTTTTCTCCTCGCCGTCCGGGGACCATCGGACGGGGTAGCAGGTGCCGTTCTTCTCACCCTTGTCCGCGGAGGGCTCGGACGCGCATCCGCCCTTGTACTCCACTTCGATGTCTCCGCCGTGCTCGGTGGCGACCGTGCCGATACGCGGGCGGGTGAAGGCGGGGCGCTGGTCGTTGGGGCCACTGGGGACCAGGTTCGGGAGCTGACGATCCTTGAGGCGAGTGCGTAGGGGTGAGGTCGAGCCGACCGTGTACTCGGCGAAGCTGACGCCGTCCTTGGACTGGAGAGTGCCGGTGGTGTCGCCGGGGGCGAAGCCGCGTCGGGTGATCGAGTTCAGCCAGAGGCCGGGGGACGTGTCGTACCAGTCCTCCGGAAAGGACTGGTGAAGCGTGTATGTGTCCACCTTGCCCAGTCCGGTCTCGCCCGCGCGGGCCGCCTTCGTCGTCACCGTGTCCAGGCGCATCTGCGTCCAGAAGGACGGAAAGACAGGACACAGCTTCGACGTGGACTTGCAGTTGAGGTTGCCGGGGGTGTCCCACCACAGGCGGTACGCGCCGGGGTCATCGGTCTTGGCGAAGTTGGCGGAGTCGCACGCCGTCTCCGACTTCAAGCAACGCTGCTTGACGCCGAACGCGACCGTCGCAGACGGCTTCGTCAGGTCGGACGAGCGCATGCCGTACTCGATGGTCGTCGGATACGCGTAACGGTCATACTGCTCAGGGGACTTGAACTTCTTCTTTACGGCGTAGTAGTTCGTCTCCTGCTTCCAGTCGACGACCATCACGTTGCCGTGCACGTCAACCACCTTGTCCAGGCCCCAGCGCCAGGCCTGCTTCTTGCCCGCGCCGCAGCGGGAGCCGGCGAAGGCCGCGGCGTGGCACGGTTCGCCCGGGTGGTTGCCGAAGACGGGGACGGTGGAGACGGAGTCGGTGTCGGCGTGTCCGCCGCCGACCTTGTTGAGGCCGAAGTAGTACTTGGTGCCGTCGGTGCTCGTGACGATCCAGTACTCGCCGTTGTTGTCGCCGTTGTCTCCGCCGGTCCTGCGCTCAACGCGGGTGCCGTCGTCGCTCTGGGGGCGGTAGATCTCGGTGTCGGTCTCCGGGTCACTGCCTGTCGGCGCGTCCCTCACCAACTCGACGGTCGTGCCGCCCAGCGACATCACGGCGTTGTACGACACCCAGCACAGGTCGAACGTCTCGTCCTTCTCGGCTGTGTTGTTCGGGGTGCCGGAGTTCAGCTTCTTGCGGTCGTCCTTACAAGTGCGGTAGCGGCGCTCGATGTGGCCGGCATCGTAGTCCCAGCCCTCGCCGATCCAGGAGGACTGAGGGGAGGAGACCGCGGTACGGCCATCCACGGCCTGGGAGTTGTAGTTCAAGGAGACGGCCGGTGCCGGGCCGGCTGGGGCTGCCGGAACCGTCAGCGGGTACGACCAGGTGAACGCTCCCGAGGAGCCTCCCGCCTCCCATTTGCCGTTGGACGCAAGGGGCGTGGCCTTGAAGGAGCCACCCGCGCCGGTACCGGAGTCGGCCAGACCCAGGACAGCCGTGTCGCCGGTCGCCGCCGCCGGTGTGACCCCGGTCCGGTAGGCGGCCTGGGCCGCTGACGGGCCGTCGGACGTGCTCCCCGCAGTCGCCGCTGCCGGGGTCACGGTTCCGTCCGCCGCCGTATCGACCGTCGCCATGATCGACCGCGTCTTGGTGTCGTTGGTCGTCTCCAGTTCCTCGTACGTCTGGCACGCCTCGTCGTCCGGCGTGGTCAGGTAGCACTCGGGGAACTGGACGAAGCGCAGGCGGGAGGCCCAGTCGGCGCCGTAGAGGTTCTTGAACTTCGCGTAGTCGAACTTGACCGAGATCGGCACGGAGCCGGTCGCGGGAGCCTGGACCTTGACGACGGCCCCGTCGACACCCTGGGAGACGGGCGCGGTGCGGTCGTAGACCTGGACGGACCAGGTGCCCGTGGGAGCCGCCTGGTCCGGGGCCTGGCCGAGGCTTACGGGGAGGTCACCGACCGGAGTCAGGGCCACCTGCTGGGCGGCCGTTCCAGTGCGCGCGGCTGCCTGACTCGCGCTCGCCGTCGACCCGAAGCTGACCGTCCCGGTGTTGGCCGGCGGCGGCGTCACCGTGCCCGTCGGGGCCTGTTCCTGGTCATCAGGGATCTCGACCTTCAACGTCTCCAGATCCCGTTCGAAGGCCTCGCCCGAGATCGGCTCGTCCTGGTTGAGCTTCTCCAAGTCCAGTGTTTCGCGGCCCTGTTCGGCAGCGGTCGGATCGGGCGGCAAGGCCACCGACTGCGCGGGCAGGAGCCCCACGAGGAGGGCTGCCCCGAGCGCGGGCACGACGGCCGTGCGTAAACGGCGCAGGCGGAGACGGCGGGCATGCGAAAAGCGACCGAACACGGCGAGGTCCCCCCGGACCACTTGAAGCGGGACCAGGATCGGACCACGCGTGATGGCGTATCAGATGACGGAGATTTTGTGTGGCCTCTGTGAAGTTCCGCTAGATCGCCTGTACGAATGTGATGACTGTCACGGTGCGTAACGCATCGCAGCATTCTGTAACGCCCGGATCGGAGCACGTCCGAGGTTGCGGGAGCTTTCGCGCCTTTGCGATCTTCTCTCGCAATCCATCAAGCCACCTGACAAACAGGCCTCGATCTCCAGGCGTTATGTGGCACTTCGCTACGTTTCGCCCCCAAGGCCACAGCGGCACCCCGCAGTTACCCACCCCGGCACCCACCCCTCCATACGGCCCGCGCGGTTGATCGACTCAACGCCGCGTCCCGCACGCGAAGGGTGACGACGGCTCCCTGATGGGTCATCATCGGCTGGCCCGGCCGCGCCCTGTCTCGCGCCGGTTCCAAGGGGGGAAGGGGAACTCGCCCGATGACGCGCACGACGCGGAACTGGTTACGCGTGCCCGGAAGACGGACCACCGCCGCCACGCTCACCGCGGCTCTCGCCGCCACCGGCATCGCCTTCGTGAGCCTCGGCCTGGACGACCCCGGCTCGGGTGACGAGTCGAGCCACGGGCAGAAGGCCAAGCCCGTCACCGAAACCGCCGCGCTCACGCAGGCCGCGAAGAGCGGGGAGTCCGTCGAGGTCACCGCCTCGCGCACCGCCCGCTCCACCACCTGGGCCCGGCCCGACGGCCTCATGGCCAAGAAGCTGTACTCCTCCCCGATCCGGGCCAAGGTGGGCGGTGAGTGGAAGGACATCGACTACGACCTCCACCGCACCAAGGACGGCTGGGAACCCCGAGCCACCAACTCGCGGATGGTGTTCTCGGCGGGTTCCGGCAAGCGAGGTCAGGAGCGCGCCTCACGCGGTACCGCCCACCGCGTCTCCCTGCTCACCGGGCTCAAGGACGCCACCATGGGCACCGCCAGGGACGCCACCACGGCCGACGAGACCGCAAGCCCCCTGGTCACCCTGACCGTCGACGGCCACGACATCCAGCTCACCTGGCCCGGCCCCGTCCCCGCCCCGGTCATCGACGGCTCCCGCGCCCTGTACCCGGAGATCTTCCCGGGCGCCGACCTGGTGCTCACCGCCGACGACGACGGGTTCGCCCAGCTGCTCGTCCTCAAGAACCGGCAAGCCGCAGCCGATCCGCGCGCCCAGCAGTTGACATACGGCATCGCCTCTGCGGACCTGACCTTCCGTCTCGATCCGCTCACGGGCGTCGTCACCGCCGAGAACCCCTACGGCAACGAGGTCGCCATGTCTCCCACACCGCTGATGTGGGACAGCAGCGGCGCCCCCGCGGTCACCGACGGGGACGTGGGCGCCACCGCGCAGCCGACCGACTCCGAGAGCCCGGAGCCCACCGAGTCCGCCGGCGACGAGCCGAGCGACACCCCCAGCCCCTCCGAAGAGACCACCGAGGAGCCCGTCGAGAGCGACGAGCAGACCGACACCAGCCCGGAGACCCTCCCGGTGGCCACCGACGGCCCCGAGCCCACCGTGTCCGAGTCGCCGTTGCCGTCCGCCCCGGCCGAGCCGACGCCCGCGCCCTCGCAGACCGGCTCGGCGGCCACCCTCGGCCTGCCCGGGCTCGACGGCCCCTCCCCCGACTCCCGAGGAGAGCTCGTCGAGGCCGACCTGTCCGACGGGAAGTGGTCACTCACTCCCAACCAGGACTTCCTCAACGACTCGGCCACCACCTACCCGGTGTTCATCGACCCCTCGGTGAAGAAGCACACCCAGAACTGGACCACCGCGTACAGCCGCCACCCCCGAGCCACCTTCTACAACGGCAAGGGCTTCAACAAGGGCGGTACGCACGAGGCCCGTGTCGGCTTCGAGTCCGACACCTGGGGGACGTCCCGCTCGTACTTCAACATCGCCTTCGACAAGGGCCTCAAGGGCACGAAGATCACCAGCGCGAAGCTGCGCATGCTGGAGACGTACTCCTGGTCGTGCAGCGCACGCTCGATGAGCGTGCACCTCACCGGCGCGGTCAACGGGAAGACCAACTGGAAGAACGCCCCCAAGCTGCACGACGGCAACAAGGTCGCCACCAAGAGCTTCGCGCACGGCTACAAGTCGCGCTGCCGGGACGCGTACGAGGCCTTCGACGTGAGGAAGGCCGCTCAGAAGAAGGCCGACCAGGGCAAGGACACCATCACCTTCGGCCTGCGGGCCCGGGACGAGCACTCGCAGTACGCGTGGAAGAAGTTCCAGGCCAACGGAGAGAACGCACCCGTGCTGGAGCTCGTCTACAACCGCAAGCCGGCCATCGACTCCAAGTCGCTCGACCTCGGTCCCGACGGCAAGTGCACCACCACCGAACCGTACGTCCGCATGGGCTCGGGCAACCTGACGTTCACCGCGCGGGGGTCCGACAAGGACAAGAACCTCGACTACCTCGACTTCGTCCTGTGGCCAACGGGGAAGTGGGGGGCCACAGGGAACCTACTTCGTTCCACGGGCAAGGTCTCCGTCGGCGGTGACAAGGGCACCGCTCTGCGCACCACCGACTCCTTCCCCACCAGCAAGCTCACCAACGGCACGGTCTACTCCTGGCAGGTGCGGGCCGTCGACGACGCGAACTCCACTTCCGCCTACACGCCGGCCAAGACCCCCTGCCGCTTCGTCCTCGACACCTCGGCGCCCAGGCCGCCCAAGGTCAGTTCCACCGACTTCCCCAACGCCGACGGCAGCGAGAACGGCTTCGGCAACGACGCCGAGGACGCGAACTGGAGCAAGAAGAAGTTCGGTGAGGCGGGCGACTTCACCGTGCGCGCCGTCCAGAGTGACGTCGTGCGGTACGAGTACGGCTTCAACTCCCCCAGCTATCCGTTCTCGCTGCCCCGGGCGGCCGGCACGAGCACGAGCGTGAGCGCGGTCCTGCAGAACGTGGAACCGCCCACGGCCGGGCCCAACGTGCTGTACGTCAGGGCGGTGGACGGCGCGGGCAACGTCTCCGAGCCGACGAAGTACTTCTTCTACGTCACGCCTCGCGACCAGGCCGACAAGCCCGGCGACTTCACCGGCGACGAGCTGCCCGACCTGATGACGATCACCGAGGGCGGCAACCTGTCCCTCTATCCCTCGCAGGCCACCAACGATCTCTCGAAGGGCTCGGGCGACCTGGACTACTCGATGTCAGGCGCCTACCGGGGCAACCCCAACAAGGACCCCAACGGCGATGATCTGCCGCCGTACGTCGCGCCGCGCTCCGGCCATTTCAAGGACGCGCTGATCACCCACAACGGCGACATCTACGGCGGTGACGGCCTCCAGGACCTGGTCGTCCGCGTCGAGGGCAAGCTGTGGGTGTACCCCGGCGACGGCTACGGCGCCGTCAACATCGACAAGCGCCGCGAGATCCTGCTGCCGAGCGGTGCGCCCAGCCCGGCCGACCTGACCCAGTTCGTGTCGGCGGGCGATGCCACCGGAGACGGCCGGACCGACTTCTTCGCCACCATCGGCGACGAGTTGTGGATCTTCACCGGCTACCACGGGGCGACCATCGACCAGGCGAAACGGCTGTGGGCGTCGGGCTGGACCGCACGCGACATCGTCACCGCGCAGGACATCTCCGGCGACGGCGTCACCGACCTCGTCTACCGGTCCGACTCGGCGGCCAAGCTGATGCTCCGCAGGGGTATCTCCGACGGTGACGGAGGGGTGGAGCTGGACTCGCTGGCCTCCGCCGGCAACTCCGCGGGAGGCGACGACAGCGAATACGGTGCCGCCGGCTGGTCGGTCGCCAACGTGCCGCTGCTGATCGGCACGCCGGACGCCAACGGTGACACCATCCCTGACGTCTGGGCCGTGCGCTCCGACGGTTCCGTCCGCTTCTACGCAGGTGGGAGGACGACGCTGCCGGGGTCCGGTACGGAGATCATCGGCGCGAGGAGCTACTGGCGGACGCGGGTCGCCATCGGGTGAGGACACCTTGTTGAAGGGCCGCCCACACCTTGGGGTCGGCCCTTCGGCGTGTCACCCCTTCTCGCGCTCCGGAGTGGTCCCCGGCCGCCGGTTGATGGCCGTCAGGTCGATCTCGATGTCGAAGGGAACGGTCACCTTGAGGTGATCGTGGAAGATGCCGGTGAGGCCGTAAGCCTTGGTGGCCGGGTCGAGTTCGTACACGTAGACGACGGGGAGGCCCTTTTTCTCGTCCTGCTCGACCCGCCAGAAGTGCGGGACACCAGCCGCCGCGTATTTGCGGGGCTTGACTTCCCGGTCGCGTTCGCGAGAGTCGGCGGATACGACCTCGACAGCGAGGAGAACGTCCTCGGGCTCGTACCAGGTCTGGTCTGGTCCGGTCACCGCCTCCACCGGGAACACAACGATGTCCGGCTCGGGCCGGTTCTTTGTGTCGAGCTTGATCGTCATCTCCCGGTCGACGTCCAGGTGGTCCGGCGCTTGCTCCAGGAGAGCGATGTCCAGGAGGCGCATCGTGCGTGTGTGAAATCGAGTCTGCGCACTCACGAAAACGAGGCTCCCGTCAATCAACTCCGTGTGAGACGGGAGGCCCGGAATCCGGTCGAGGTCGTCCGCGGTCCAGCCCTCCTGGGGCGGGATCGGCCAACGGTACGCCGGTTCGTCGTCGAGCCCGTTCTCGGATGCGGCGCTCATGATTGCTCCCATGGGACGGAGTCTGACCTGCCTCTCCAGCCTACCCAGCGGGAATGTCCCAGCCGTCAGCTCAATGAGCGACGAACCAATGGGACACCAGATCAGCATTCGATGATCTGCTCGATATATCTGGTTCACGCAAGAGGCGACACGTCCGGAGGTCGCCTGGTTGCAGGCGCGGCAAATCTAACCTGACGTCATGTCAGATGAAGGGTTTTACGAGCTGCTCGGTTTCGACAACGTGCTCCTGCCCGTGGGGGACCTCGGGGAGGCCGTGGTGTTCTACGAGCAGGCCGGGTTCGGGGTGGCGTTTCGGCTGGACGAGGCCGGGATCGCGCTGTTGAAGGTGGGCAAGGAGGCGCCCGGCGTGCTGCTCCGGGTGGAGGAGGCGCTGGGGCAGCGGCCGCCGGAGTGGGCCTCGCCCCGGGTGTGGCTGGAGGTGCGGGACGCGCGGGCCGCCGGGCGGGCGCTCGAGGCGGCCGGGGTGGCACTGCTCGACGCGCCGTTCTCCGTCGCCACGGGATGGACCGTCGAGTTCGCCGATCCCTGGGGCAATGTCATCGGGCTCACCGACTACAGCAAGCGGCCGGAGCTCGGGCGGGCCTGAGCAACCTCGCCCCCTCCGTCACCCACACCCGAACTACCGCTTGAACGTGTTCAAAAACAGGAGTACGGTTCCTCGCGAGAACGTTTTGAACGTGTTCAAGAAGGGGTGGGACATGGACCTCACGGTCGTCGCGTATGTCATTTACCTGCTGGTCAGCGTGGGGCTGACGGTCTGGGTGGCGCGGACGCTGAGCCGGAACGGACGGATCTTCCTCGGCGATGTGCTGCACGGGAACGAGAAGCTCGCCGATGCCGTCAACCACCTGCTGGTCGTCGGCTTCTACCTCGTCAATCTGGGGTTCGTCGCCCTCTACCTGAACCAGGACGGAGGGGTCGCCGACGCGCGCGGCGTCTTCGAGGCGGTCTCGACGAAGCTCGGCGTCGTGCTGCTCGTGCTCGGTGCGCTGCACCTGGCCAACGTGTTCGTGCTCAACAAGATCCGGCGGCGGGGACTGATGGAGCGGGAGCAGGTGCCGCCCGTCGCGCCGCAGGGTTGGGTCGCCCCGACGGTCAAGGCGTGACGGTCGCCATGACGACGCCGATGACGACGCCGATGACGACGAAGGTGGACGCCGTCGCCGTACGCGACCGGGACGCCGCGCGCGTCCCGGTCCGCGGGCTCACCGTGCTGTACGACGCCCAGTGCTCGCTGTGCCGGTTCGTGCGGGAGTGGCTGGGCAGGCAGCTGCAGTTGGTGCCGCTGGAGTTCGTGGCGGCGGGGAGCGAGGAGGCCCGGCAGCGCTTCCCCTCGCTCGATCACCGGGCCGCCCTCGAAGAGATCACCGTCGTGGGCGACGCTGGGCAGGTGTACCGCGGGCCCGCCGCCTGGGTCGTGTGCCTGTGGGCGCTGAGGGAGCAGCGGCCGCTCGCCCACCGGCTGAGTACCCCGGCCGGGGCGCGGCTGGCCAAGGGCGCGGTCCTGGCCGCGGCCAAGTGGCGGGAGATACACACCGACAGCCAGTGGGGCGGGAGCGCGTACCGGCATCGTGACGGCTGGGCCTACGATCCGCGGTACGGGTGGACGTACACCCCACCCGCCTGCGACAGCGGCACCTGCGCGAGTCGTTAGGCTCTGTTCCGTGCCAGCAGTTCCCGAACCGGCCGACTCGGCCGACCATCCCCGGCCCGCGAAGGACCCCGGCTCCGGTCCCGGTCCCACAGAGGGCTCCGGCCCGCCCGAAGGCTCCGGCTCCGACGCGGATCGTACGTCCGCCAGGAGTCCCGCCAAGTCCGAGCAGACCCGCGCGCTCATCCTGGAGACCGCGCTGCGGCTCTTCCAGGAGCGCGGGTACGACAAGACGACGATGCGGGCCATCGCGAAGGAGGCCGGGGTCTCCGTCGGCAACGCGTACTACTACTTCGCCGGCAAGGAGCACCTGATCCAGGGGTTCTACGACCGGATCGGCGAGGAGCACCTGGCGGCGGTCGGGCCGGTGCTGGCGCGGGAGAGGGATCTGGAGGCGCGGATAGCCGGGGTGCTCAAGGCCTGGCTGGACGTGGCGGAGCCATACCACGAGTTCGCCGCGCAGTTCTTCAAGAACGCGGCCGATCCGGACAGCCCGCTCAGCCCCTTCTCGGCGGAGTCGCAGAAGCCCCGGGAGGAGGCCATCGCCCTCCACCGGGAGGTGCTGGCCGGGTCGAAGGCCAAGGTGCCGGAGGAGCTCCGTGAGGTGCTGCCCGAGCTGATGTGGCTGTCCCAGATGGGGCTGGTGCTGTACTGGGTGTTCGACCGGACGGAGGGGCGCGAGCGGAGTTACCGGCTCGCCGAGCGGGGGGCCCGGCTGACGACCCGGGGGGTCTCGCTGGCCCGGTTCCGGGTGCTGCGGCCGCTGGTCCATGAGGTGCATGAGCTGTTCACGGACTTTCTGCCGGGGATGACGAGGGTGCTGCCGGATCCTGGGGGCAAGGGGCGGGCGAGTTGATCACTTTCGGGTGAAGCGGTTCGAAGGGGACATCGGGTATCCCGCCTGCCTACGATGATGCTCTCGACACCAGCCCATGGGAGGCACCTGATGTCCGCAGCAGCTGTCGAGCGGCCGCACGAGGACCGGCCGCTGATCGCCGAGGCGAACCACATCATGGAGAGCATTCCGGGCCTCCGCGTCGAGATCATCGGAGAGCAGATTCTCGTGAGCCCCGCACCGGACGGCCCCCACTCCGAGGCGCTGATGCTGTTCGCCGCCCCATTCATGGGCCTGGGTCTGGTACGAGCACTCCCGGGCATCGGTCTCTGGCTGCCCAGCGGCCCCGAGGACTACGCGATCCCCGACCTGTCGGTGGTCGACGACGACTACCGTGATCACCTGGTGGAGAACAGCTGCTACGACCCGACGTGCTTCCGCCTGGTCATGGAAGTCACATCGAGCAACTGGAAGACGGATCTGCAGACCAAGGTCGCCTACTACGCCAAAGCCCGGATCCCTGTCTACGTCGTCGTCGACCGCAAGCACCAACGTCTCCACGTGCTGACCGAACCGACGGGGGGCCGCTACACCCATCACGGGATCCACATCCCCGGGGAGCTCGTCACGCTCCCCGAGTCCGTGGGTGGCAAGGTCGTTCTGGACGTCGAGCGCATCCTCAAAGCCGGACTGGCCTGACCTAGCTGACCACGTCCACCTCTCCCTCCGAGGCCTCCGCCACCTCCACGTCACACACCAGCGGCCCGTCGCCCACCACCACGGACCGCGCCCGCGAGCCCAGCCCGTCAGCCGTCGTCGCCAGCAGGTACTCCCCCGCCCCCGGCACCGCCACGATGTAGGACCCGTCCGCCAGCGACGTCACCCGGTCCAGCCGGCGCCCGCCCTTCGTCAGCAGCGTCACCTCCGCGCCCGCCACCGGCTCGCCTTCCTCCGTGCAGATGAAGCCGTGGATCACCGAGGAGGGCCCCCTCGGGGACGGGACCTCGGCCTCCGAAGCCTCCTCCTTGGGCTCCACCGCCAGGTGCGGCAGCCGCTTCTCCAGACCGGCCGGCAGCCACCAGTTCGCGTTGCCCAGCAGATGCATCGCCGCCGGGACCAGCGCCGTACGGAGGATGAACGCGTCCAGGGCCACCGCCGCCGCCAGGCCGATGCCCGCCATCGCGCCCTCCATGTCGCCGCTCAGGACGAAGGCCGAGAACACGCAGATCATGATCAGGGCGGCACAGTTGATCACACGGCTGGTCTCCGCCAGCCCGACCCGCACGGCCCGCGCGTTGTCCTTCGTGTGGACCCACTCCTCGTGCATCCGGTCACCAGGAACACCTGGTAATCCATGGAGAGGCCGAAGAGCAGCGACAACATGATGACCGGGAGGAACGCCGTGATCGGACCCTCCTTGCCGATGCCGAGCGCTTCCGCGCCCCAGCCCCACTGGAAGATCGCCACCAGTACGCCGAAGGACGCCGCCGCCGCGACGAGGTTCATCAGGGCGGCCGTCAGCGGGACCACGAGGGAGCGGAAGGCCACGAGCAGGAGCAGGAAGCCGAGCGTGATGATCGCCGCGACGAAGTACGGCAGCCGGTCGCCGGTCACCGCCGCGAAGTCCTTGAAGACCGCCGTGACGCCGCCCACGTGGGCCTCGGCCCCGGACTCCGGGATCACCTCGTCCCGCAGGCGGTCGATCAGCTGGTCCGTCTTCTCGGACTGGGGTGACGTCGTCGGCACCACCTGGATCACCGAGACGCCGTTCGCGGGCGGGAGCGCGGCGGCCTGGGCCACTCCCTCGGTCTTCTCGATGGTCGACACCAGTGTCCTGGGCGCCGAGCCGTTCACCACCACCTGGAGCGGCCCGTTGAAGCCGGGTCCGAACCCCTCGGCGAGCAGGTCGTACGCCTGCCGCGTCGTCGTGGACTCCTGGTTGTTGCCCTGGTCGGTGGCGCCGAGCCGGAGCGAGAGGACGGGGAGGGCGAGGACGGCCATGACGACCACCGCCATCGTGGCGACCGCGCGCGGGCGCCGCTGCACGTACGACGACCAGCGCGCCGCGAGACCGCTCGCCTCCGCGGGCTCCGGTCCGGCCGCGGCCAGCCGGTGCCGCTGCCTGCGGCTGAGCACGCGCATGCCGAGCAGCCCCAGCAGGGCGGGCAGCAACGTGACGGCCGCGAGCACGCTCAGCACCACGGTCAGCGAGGTCGCGACGACGACGCCGTCCAGGAACCGCATGTTCATCACCAGCATGCCGGCGAGCGCGATGCACACCGTGCCGCCGGCGAACAGCACCGCACGACCCGAGGTGTTGAGGGCCGTCACCGCCGCGTCCTCGGGCTTCACCCCGCGCAGGATGCCACGCCGGTGCCGGGTGACGATGAACAGCGCGTAGTCGATACCGACGCCCAGACCGATCAACGAGCCCAGCAGCGGGGCGACTTCGGGCACGTCCGTGACATGGCTGAGGAGTGTCGTCGCCATCATGCCGGTGCCGACGCCCGCGATCGCCACCACGATCGGCAGCAGCATCGCGAACAGCGAGCCGAAGGCAAGGAAGAGGACGACGGCCGCCGCCAGGATGCCGACCAGTTCGGCCAGGCCCTGCGGGGGCTCCTGGGTGCGGGCGATCGCCTGGCCGCCCAGTTCCACCTGGAGTCCCGCCCGTTCGGCGCCCTGGGCCGTGTCGACGACGTCCTCGATCAGCTCCTTGGGGACGGCGTTCGCCTGCTCGGTGAAGGTCACCTGGGCGTACGCGATCCGCCCGTCCCGGCTGATCTGCGCCGCACCGGCGCCCCCGCCGGCGTACGGGCTCGTGACCTTCCCGACGCCCTTCATCGCGCCGATCTCCTTCAGCGCGGGCTCGATCCGGGACCGTACGGACGCGTCCCGTACGGATCCGCCATCTCCCCCTTCTCCCCCGTCCACCTTCCACACCACCGTGTCGGTGTCGCCCGCGCTCTCGGGGAAGGCCTTCTCCATCAGGTCGTACGCGCGCTTGGAGTCCGTGTCCGGGAGGGAGAACACGTTCGCGTAGTCCGTCCCGGCGGCCGTACCCGCCGCGCCCAGACCGAACAGCGCCCCCACCCACAGCAACAGGACCACCAGCCGGTGCCGATAGCACCACCGTGCCAATGCCGCCACGATCAACTCTCCTTGTCCGACAGTCGATTGGTCCCCCAGGTCCTGGGCAACAGCATTGGCGGCGGCACGCGCGCGGGGACATGAGCCGGCCATGACTCTCAAGGAACTCCAAAGCGAGAGCGGTCCCCCGCGGGAACCCTCGAGACGATACTGGGGGC
This sequence comes from Streptomyces sp. NPDC046862, assembly GCF_040704615.1. NCBI lineage: Bacteria > Bacillati > Actinomycetota > Actinomycetes > Kitasatosporales > Streptomycetaceae > Streptomyces > Streptomyces sp. NPDC046862. The sequence continues at coordinate 45,546 of NZ_JBEYXP010000019.1, forward strand.
ATGACCGGAAACGAGGGAGCCGGATCCGGAGGCGCCGGATCCGAGGGCGCCGGATCCGAGGGCGCCACCGTCCTCGTCGTGGAGGACGAGGAGAGCATCGCGGACGTCCTCGCCATCGCCCTGCGCTACCACCGCTTCGAGGTGATGACCGCGGGCACCGTCCGTGAGGCGCTCGCCCTCGCCGAGCGCACCCGGCCCGACGCGGCCCTGCTGGACGTGATGCTCCCCGACGGCGACGGCCGGGCGCTGGGACGGGAGCTGCGCACCCGGCAGCCCGAGTTGGCGCTGGTGTTCCTGACCGCCAGGGACGCGCCCGCCGAGATCGTCGGCGCCCTCGGCTTCGGCGACGACTACATCACCAAGCCGTTCAACATCGACGAGGTCGTCGCCCGGATCACCGCGGTCCTGCGCCGCACCCGCCACACGGACGTCCTCCCCCAGCGCCCGCCCCTGCGCTACGGCGACCTGGAGCTGGACGAGACGACGTACTCGGTGCACCGCGCCGGCCGCACGGTGGAGCTGACGCCCACGGAGTACGCGCTGCTGAGGTTCCTGGTGCGCAACGGCGGCCGGATCGTGCCGAAGGAGCAGCTCCTGCGCCACGTCTGGCAGTACGAGCACGCGCCGGCCGAGTCGACCGTCGTCGAGACCTACATCAGCTATCTGCGCCGCAAGCTCGACACACTCGGGTCGCCGGTGATCACCACCCGGCGGGGCGTGGGATACGGGCTGGCATGAGCGGAAGCCCCGCCCGTGTCCCCGCCCGTGTCCCCGCCGGTTTCCCCGCTCGTTTCCTGGCCCGCTTCCCCGCCCGGTTCCCCGTCGCCTTCCCCGCTCGCTTCCGCTGCCGCCGCGGCGTCCACTCCCTGCGCGGCAAGCTCACGCTGGCGAACGTGGGGCTGCTCGCCCTGGGTATCGCGATCGCGACCGCCGTCAGCGTGGTGGGCATGCGGCTGTACCTGCTCGACAGCGTCGACACGGAGCTGATGTCGACACGCGGTTCGATCGGCAAGGCACGGATCAGCATGGAGCAGGTCGACGCGCTCACCGCGCTGGTCGCCGTCCGGCAGAAGATGGCGCCCGCTCCCCCGGCCGAGGACGCCGACTCCCTCGTGCAGGGCGCCGTCTTCGCGGCCCTGGACGAGAAGGGGAAACCCCTGACCATCGGCGGTTTCGCACCGACCGCCCAGCAGCGCGCACTCGCCGGCGCGGTGGACGACCCGGCCGCCCTGGTCAGGGACGACGAGCCCCACGACGTCAGGGTGGAGGGCGCCCCCTACCGGGTCACCGCGGCCCGGCTCGGCGACGGCACCACCGTCCTGCTCGCCACCTCGACCAAGGCCCTGCACAACGTCCTCACCAAGGCCCTCAGGCTCGACCTCGCCGTCGGCAGCCTGCTGCTGGCCCTGCTCGCCTGCCTGACGATGTTCAGCGTGAGGCGCCGTATGCGGCCCCTGGAGGACATGGTGGAAACCTCGTCGGCGATCGCCGAGGGCGACCTGACCCGGCGCGTCCCCTCCAGCCACCACCCGACGCAGGAGGTCGAACAGCTCCAGCTCGCCCTCAACTCCATGCTCCATCAGGTCGAGTCGGCGTACCGGACGCGCGAGCGCAGCGCCGCCCAGCTGCGCCGTTTCGTCGCCGACGCCTCGCACGAGCTGCGCACACCGCTGTCCGCGATCCGGGGCTACCTCCAGCTGTTCGAGAAGGGGGTGCTGCGCGTACCGGCCATGGGGGTCCCCCCGGTCGAGCGAAGCCGAGACTGGGGGGGAAGCGCGCCTGGGACCGGATGACCGGCGAGGCCGACCGCATGGGCCGCCTCGTCGACGAGCTGCTCACCCTCGCCCGCCTCGACCAGAGCCCCGAACTCCGCTTCCGCAACGTCGACCTGACCCGCCTGGTCCGCGACGCGGCCGAGGACCTGCGCGCCCTGCAGCCCGACCGCCCGGTGACCGTAGACGCGGACGGCACCCTCCTCGTCCACGCCGACGAGTCGGGGCTTCGCCAGGTACTGGGCAACCTCATCGGCAACGTCCGCACCCACACCCCGGCCGACGCCCCGGTCCGGCTGACCGTGACACGCTCCGAAGGGTCCGTACGCCTGTGCGTCGCCGACGAGGGCCCGGGCCTCACGGAGGAGGACGCCTCCCGCGTCTTCGACCGCTTCTTCCACGCGGGAGGCGGCGCGGGCAGCGGTTTGGGAATGGCGATCGTGCAGGGGGTCGTACGGGCGCATGGGGGCGAGGTGGGAGTACGCACGGCTCCGGGTGAGGGCTTGACCGTAACGGTCACACTCCCCACCCAAGGGGCGCGGGGCTGAGTCGATGTGCGGCTCCGCCGCGTGGGCGCGACCAGCCACAACGCACCCGCACCCGCACCCGCACCCGCCAACCAAGAAGAACCCACCACCCCCGTAGGCGTCACGGCCCCCCGAGCGGAGCGACAAGTACCCACACCGTCTGCCCATGCCGCCCCCGGCTCCACACCCCCCACGCCGAAGCGATGTGCTGCACCAGGAACAGCCCTCGCCCGGACTCGTCCCACTCACCGGGTTCCCTGAGCCGGGGCGGCACCGTGCCCTCGTCGGAGACCTCTATGAAGCAGGAGCCGTCGGCGAGGGCCGTCACCGCGACCTCGAACTCCCGCTCCAGCAAGGGCCCGTGGCGCACCACGTTGGTCGCCAGCTCGGAGACGAGGAGCACGGCGTCCTCCAGGGCTGCGTCGCCCTCACCGTGTCCCCAGTCGACGAGGTGGTCCCTGACCCGGTGCCGGGCGAGTCCGACGGACGCGGGATGCCGGGGCAGCCGGAAGGAGTTGCGTCTCAGCACGTTTGCTCCTCACCCCGACCACACCTCCGTCACATGGTGCTGCGTGGTGAGGGAACGCGGTGTCACTTCGGCGAATGTCACACCGGGAACTCCCGTGAGGTGTCACACGACGGCCGGTGGCCGGTGGCCGTCATATCCAGTCCAGCTGCCAGAGCCGGAAGACACCGGTTCCGTCGGAGAGGTACTGGCCGCCGCCGACGTCCTCGGTGCTCAGCACGTACTCCTTCTGCTGCCACAGCGGGATCAGCGGTACGTCCTGGGCCACGGCCTGCTGGATCTTGCGGAAGTCCGCGGTGGCCCGGCTGCGGTCGTCGTAGCGCCGGCTGTCCTGGATCAGCCGGTCGACGGTCTTGTTGCTGTAGCCGTTCTTCATGCTGCCGCCGGTGCCGACGAGGGGCCCGCTGAAGTTGTCGGCGTCGGGGAAGTCGGCGACCCAGCCGACGGCGTACGCGTCGAGCTTCCCCTGGGCGTACTGCTGCTGGAAGTCGGTCCACTCGTACGCCTTGGTGGTCACCTTGAACAGTCCGCCCGCCTCCAGCTGCTTCTTGAGCTCGGCGGCCTCCTCTGCGGTGGAGCCACTGCCCGTGGCGTACCCGTAGGTGAAGCTCACGGGCAGTTTCACCCCGGCCTCGGTGAGCAGTCGGCGGGCCCGCTTGGGGTCCGGCTCGGGGTACATGTCGAAGAACGAGGTGGTGTGGCCCGTGATGCCGACCGGGATGAGCGAGTAGAGCGCGTCGGTGGTGCCCTTGTAGACGTCGCTGACGAGTTTCTCGCGGTCGACGAGGTCGGCAATGGCCTGGCGTACGCGGCGGTCGTGCAGCGGTGAGTTCCCGCGGACGTTCAGGACGAGGTTGCGGGTCTCGGCGCTGTCGGACTCGGAGATGCGCTGGTTCGGGTCGCTCGGCGAGAGCGCGGCGACCACGGCGGGGGGCAGCTCACGGCCGGCGACATCGATGGCCTTGGCCTTCCACGCCTTGTCCAGGGCCTCGGAGTCCTTGTAGTAGCGCAGGGTCACGGGCCGGCCGGTGTCCTTGACCGCGCCCTTGTAGTTCTCGTTCGGTTCGAGGACGGCCTGCTTCTTCTTCGTGTACGTCTTCAGGACGTACGGTCCCGTGCCGTCGACGCCGCTGCGGGTACGTACCGCACTCGCGGAGTACCTGGTGTGGTCGACGATCGAGCCGGCGCCGGTGGCGACCTTGAAGGGGAACGTCGCGTCCGGCGAGGACAGGTGGAAGGTGACGGTCTGTCCGTCGGCGTCGACCGACCGCAGGGTGCCGAGCAGTGGGGCCGGGCCGACGTCGGAGTTGATGCGCTTGACGCGGTCGAAGGAGTACTTCACGTCCTCGCCGGTCATGGTCCGCCCGCTGGGGAACCTGAGGCCGTCGCGCACGGTGCAGCGGTACGTGGTCAGGCCGCCGCCGACGAAGGAGCAGCTCTTCGCGGCGTCGGGCACCGGGGCCGAGCCGCCGGGGTCGAAGGTCATGAGGGTCTGGAAGACGTTGCTGAACAACGCCCATGACCCGGCGTCGTACGCCCCCGCCGGGTCGAGGGCCGTCACGGCGTCCGTCGTCCCCACGGTGATGGTGCGTCCCTCGTCCTGACCGGACGGCAGCAGTTGCCAGCCACCCACACCCGCGGCCGCCAGGACGAGCAGCGTCACGAGAATCCGCATGCGAACCGAGCGCATCGGTGTGCCCTCCCCAGGCGCCATCGCGCATGCCACCAGGCATGGCGCGGATCACCCAACCACACCTGTTTCAGCGGGGGGAAGAGCCTCCCGGCTACCTGAGGAAAGCTCTTACCAACGGCCGTTTCACCGGGGTTTCACAGCCGGTCCACAGGGGTGACCCGAAGGGGGCTCAGGCCTGCTTCGACGCCAGCTCCACCACCGTGATGTCCGACGGGGCTCCCACGCGCACGGGAGGCCCCCAGGCGCCCGCGCCGCGGGTGACGTACAGCTGGGTGTCGCCGTGGCGTTCGAGGCCGGCCAGGGTGGGGTTGGCGGCGGCCGCGACGTAGTTGACGGGCCACATCTGGCCGCCGTGGGTGTGGCCGGACAGCTGGAGGTCGACACCGTGGTCGACGGCCTCGTCGATCTGGACGGGCTGGTGGGCGAGGAGGACGACGGCCCGTGAGGTGTCCCGGTCGCCCAGCGCCTTGGTGAAGTCCGGTCCCTGGCCCTCGTCCTCGCCCGCCACGTCGTTGACGCCCGCGAGGTCGAAGTGGGGCAGCTCCCGGCGGGCGTTCTCCATCGGGGTGAGGCCCAGCCGCCGCACCTCCTCGACCCATTGCTCGGCGCCGGAGAAGTACTCGTGGTTTCCGGTGACGAAGTACGCGCCGTGGCGGGCCGTCAGCTGCGCCAGCGGGGCCGCCGCCGGGCCCAGGTCCGCGACCGAGCCGTCCACCAGGTCGCCGACGACCGCGATGAGGTCGGGCTGGGTGCCGTTGATCGTGTCCACGACCTTCTGGGCGAAGCCGCGGCCCAGCATCGGCCCGAGGTGGATGTCGCTGACCACGGCGATCCTGAACCCGTGGGCCGCGCGCGGAAGTTTGGCCAGCGGCACGGTGACCCGCTTCACCTTGGGGCCGCGCACGACTCCGTAGGTGCCGTAGCCGACGGTTCCGACCGTGGCGGCGGCCACGGCTCCGCCGACGACGCGGGAGACGAAGAGGCGGCGGGAGGGGTCTGCCGGGGCCGGGGTGGAGGCGAGTTCGGGGGCTGTGGCGACTCCCCCGGGTTCCGCCGGGGTCAGGGGGTCGGCGGGTTCCGCGGACTGGGGGGCGTCCGTGCGCGGGCCCGCCGGGACGGGCTCGGCCTCCCGAACGGAAACCGGCTGCGGTTCCGTCGCGGCGGTAGGCGCGGCGGCGGGTGCGGCCACCGGAGCGCGCCGCTCCACCAGGCGCCGTACGAGCGGGCGTAGGAGCTCTCCCGCCAGCAGCGCCAGCAGCAGGTACAGCGACAGCGCCAGCCACATGAAGCCCGGCCAGCCCAGCACCTGCTGGAGCCAGAAGGGGGCGCCGCCGCGCTCGGCCGCGAACGCCGCGAACAGCAGCACGGGCCCGGCGACGAACACCGCCGCGCCGACCCGGCGGGCGGTTCCAGGCCCGCGTGTCGTGTCCCGCACCAGACGGCGCCAGGCGTACCAGTGCAGGGCACCGAACGCGGCCAGGACGGTCAGGGCCACCAGTATGAAGACAATCACCATTCCGCCGTACTCCCCGCTATGACGTAGGGCGCAATGCGCGCAATCCACGCAACCCGATGACCCCGATGGCCGTCCCAAGGACAAAGGAGACGACGGCGAGCGTCAGGTGCACCCAGAAGTACGCCGTCGGATCACCCGCGTCGTTGAACGCGAGCCCGCTGCCGTCCTTCCAGAGGTTCTTGACGAAAGTGATCCAGATGACCCAGCTCCACACCCCGAAGGCGAGCAGGAACCAGGAGAGGGGGCGGCTGAGCTTCATGGGTTCAGTATTACCTTTGGTGGTTCCGCTTCGCCGTGCGGGTAGGGGCAGCGGTAGGAGTTATCGGTCGGGGCCATGTACTTTCTCGGTCGTGCCCGCCTCCATGAAGACCGCCAGGCGATACCTGATGGTCGCTTCCGCCATGTCGTTGTCCCTGTCGCTGACGGCTGCCCCGGCCGCCCTCGCCGCCGACAAGCCGTCGGGCAAGCCCTCGGACAAGCCGTCGGCCAGCGTGTCACCGTCGGTCACGCCTCCCGCGAACATGTCCACCGTGGGCGGCGAACGGCTCGGCGTGCCGGGCACCCAGGCCGACCTCGGCACCGGCGCGCCGGTGCTGCCGAAGGACCTCACGGCGCGCTCGTGGATCGTCGCGGACGCCGAGTCGGGCGACGTCCTGGCCTCGCACAACGCGCACTGGCGGCTCGCGCCGGCGAGCACGCTGAAGATGCTCTTCGCGGACACGGTGCTGCCGAAGTTCAACAAGGAGGAGCAGCACAAGGTCGTGCCCTCCGACCTCGCGGGCATCGGCCCGGGCTCCAGCATGGTCGGGATAAAGGAGAACGAGACGTACACGGTCCACGACCTGTGGCTCGGCGTCTTCCTTCGCTCCGGCAATGACGCGGTGCATGTGCTGTCCGCGATGAACGGGGGCGTCGACCAGACCGTCAAGGACATGAACGCGCACGCCGAGGAGCTCCAGGCCCTCGACACGAACGTGGTCAGCCCGGACGGCTACGACGCGAAGAAGCAGGTGTCGTCGGCGTACGACCTGACGCTCTTCGCCCGGTCGGGCCTGCAGAAGAAGGACTTCCGCGAGTACTGCTCGACCGTGCGGACCAAGTTCCCGGGCGAGACCAAGAAGAACAAGAAGGGCAAGACGACCCGCGAGTCCTTCGAGATCCAGAACACCAACCGGCTGCTGACCGGTGACACGGGTCTCGACCCGTACCAGGGCATCGCGGGTGTGAAGAACGGCAACACGACGAACGCGGGCTCCACGTTCACGGGGGTGGCCGAGCGCGACGGCAGGGTGCTGCTGGTCACGGTCATGAACCCGGAGAAGGACGAGTACAACGAGGTCTACAAGGAGACCGCCCGCCTCTTCGACTGGGGCTTCCAGGCCGCGGACAAGGTGACGCCGGTGGGTGAGCTGGTGCCGCCGAAGGGTGCGGAGACCGAGGGTGGCTCGAAGCCGGGGGCCACGTCGTCGGCGTCCGCCTCGGGGGCGACGGGGGGTAAGTCGGTGGCCGCGGGTGCCTCCGGCGGGTCCAGCGGTGTCGGGGTTGCTCTGGGGATCATCGGGGGTGTGCTGGCGCTCGTGGGCGGTGGGGTGTTTCTGGTGAATCGGCGGTGGCCGTTGCCGGAGCTGATGCGGCGACGGCGCTGAGCGTTTGGCGTCTGCCTGGTTGCCGCCGTGTGATCAGTGCGGGTCGTTCGTGGCTGGTCGCGCCCCGCGGCGGAGCCGCACGGTGTCCCAGCCCCGCGCCCCTGAAAGACGCGTCTGCCTGGTTGCGGTCGTGTGATCAGTGCCGGTCGTTCGTGGCTGGTCGCGCCCCGCGGCGGAGCCGCCCAGTGTCACAGCCCCGCGCTCCTTTCGGGGCGCGTCCTCGCTCGTACCCGCACCCTCCAGTTCCACCTCCTTGCTGCCCGTCGCCGTCCAGGACGCGCAGTACAGGAGTAGTTTCGCGGTGAAGTTGATCCAGAGGAGCAGGGCGATGGGGACGCCGAAGGCGCCGTACATGCTCCTTGAGGCGATGCCCTGCAGATAGCCGCTGAGCAGGAGCTTCAGGAGTTCGAAGCCGGCCGCGCCGATCAGCGCGGCCACCATCAGGCGGCGGCGCGGTGGGTGGACGCCGGGCAACAGGGTCAGGACGTACAGCAGGAGCAGGAAGTCGGCGAGGACGGCGATGGCGAAGGCGGCGGCCTGGAGGAGCGCGCCGCCCCAGCCGTCGCGGTCGATGCCGAGCTGGTCGGCGAGCCCGCCCACCAGCGCCGAGGCGACGGTGGAGGCGGCGAGGGTCACGAGGACCGCGCCGCCGAAGCCCAGGAGGATGCCCGCGTCCCTGGCCTTGCTCAGGACCGGGTTCTCCTCGGGCTCGGGCTTCTCCCACACCGCGCGCAGACAGCCCCTCATCTCGCTGACCCAGCCGATGCCGGTGAAGAGCAGGAACGCGCCGGCGATGATCCCGATCGTGCCCGCGTTGTCGACGAGGGTGCCGACGTTCAGCTGGTCGGCGATCCCCGGCACCTGGTCGGTGATCTTGTCCTGGAGCTCCTGTTGCTTGCCCTTGCCGAACACCGAGGCGGTCACGGCGGCGCCCAGCGTCAGCAGCGGGAAGAGCGCCAGGAAGCTGATGAAGGTCATCGCGGCGGCCAACCGCGTCCACTTCACGCGGTCCAGCCGCTCGTACGACCGCCACGCGTGCGTGGTCATCAGGCGCTCCACCCAGGGGCCGATCCCGGGGAGCTTCTTCAGCCAGTCCATGATCCCACTCTGCCCCCTTCACCTCTGCCCTCATGCCGCGAGGTCCCGATACCCGGGTACCCCGGAATCGCGGGACCGTGGCCGTCACCAGGGTGGGGAAGGGGTGCGCTCACCAATCGGCCACCGCCAGGCCGTACATCGCGAGCCACACCACCGCGATGAGCGCGAGCGCGCGGTCGCGGAGCACCACGTCCTCCGGCTCGCCCGCGGTGCCGCGGTCGGCGAAGACGGCGTACCTGAGGACCGCCAGGACGAACGCGACCACGGAGAGTTGGCGCCAGGGCAGCAGGCCCGTGCCCGGCGTCCCGTCCCCCTCCAGGGCCCACAGGCAGTAGCCGAGCACGGCGACCCCCGCGGCCAGCTGCCACACGAAGCGCAGGTAGCCGGTGGTGTACTCGGTGAGGAGGACTCGCGTGGCGCCGCCCTTCCCTGCCATCTGGACTGCCTCGGAGTACCGCTTGGCGGCGACCATGAACAGCGCGCCGAAGCCCGTCGTGATCAGGAACCAGCGCGAGAGCGGGATGCCGAGCGCCGGCCCGCCGATCATCGCCCGCATCAGGAACCCGGTCGTGACGACGACGAGGTCGACGACGAGGACGTGCTTGAGGCTGACGCAGTAGGCGAGTTGGAGCCCGAGGTACGCGGCGAGCAGGGCCGAGGTGTACGGCGAGCAGAGCCAGACGGCGGCGGTGGGCGCGAGGACGGCGAGGGTGCCCCCGACGGCGTACGCGACCGGTACGGGGACCTGGCCGGCGGCGACCGGGCGGTGGCGCTTGACGGGGTGGGCGCGGTCGGCCTCGGCGTCCAGGGCGTCGTTGACGAGGTAGACGGCGGCCGCGCAGGCGGTGAACAGGACGAAGACGAGGGGGAGTTGGGTGAGGGCGCGGACGGAGAACAGTTCCCCGGCGGACGCGGGGGCGGCCACGACGAGGACGTTCTTGAGCCACTGGCGGGGGCGGGCGGTCCTGAGGAGACCGAGGGCGAGGCTTCGGGACGCGGGCGCGCGGGCGGGGGCGGCTGCCGGGCGTGGTTCGAGGAGCGTCGTGGGTTCAGCCATAGCCACCGCCCGCCGCCGCGGGCGCGGCCGGGGCAACGCGCGTGGCGGACGTCGAGGCCGTGGACGCCGCCGTCCCGGTCATCCAACGGACCCCGAGCCGCGCCGTGGCCGCCCCGAGGGCCGCGCCCGCCGCCACGTCCGACGGGTAGTGCACGCCGGCCACCAGCCGCGAGACGCACATCGCGGCGGCCAGCGGCGCCACGAGGGAGCCGAGGAGGGGCGCGCGAGGCGCGCGGAGCGCCCCGTACGCCACCGCCGCCGCCACCGCCGCACTCGCGTGCGAGCTGGGGAAGGAGTGCCGGCCGGCGGTACGGACCCGGGGCTCGACGTGGACGGGCCGGGGGCGCCGCACCAGCCGTTTCACCCCGATGCCTGCCAGGTGCGCGCCCGCGGTCAGCGCGGTTCCGCGCAGCCAGGCGCCGCGTCGCTCCCGGTCGGCGGCGGCACCGGCCAGGCCCGCCGCGAGCCACAGGGCGCCGTGTTCCCCGGCGCGGGACAGGGCACGCGCGGCCAGGGCGACCCGTGGGTCGGCGCCGTACCCGTGGAGCACCGCGAGGAGCCGCCGGTCCAGGTCGCGGACGTCGCCGCCAGCGTCAACATCGTCCATGCGACATCACTCTTCTAGGGAGGCGGTCCAGAATTACGGCAATCTTGACCGACATCCCATTAATCACCCATTTTGGTGAGGGGCACGGAGCGACGCGGTACAGCGATCGCGACGATATGCCCCTTGTGTTCCTTTGGTGGCGATACGGTCGCGGGCATGCCCGCCGACACGGTCCCTCCCGCGGTCGCCGTCCCCGTCACCGGCTGGGGCCGCACCGCACCCACCGCCGCCCGCCTGATCCGCCCGCGCACCTACGAGGAGGCCGCGGCCGCCGTCCGGGCGTGCGGGGCGCATGGGGCGCGTGGGGGGATCGCACGGGGGCTCGGGCGGGCGTACGGGGACGCGGCACAGAACGCCGGCGGAGCCGTGCTGGACATGACGGGTCTGGACCGTGTCCACGCCATCGACGTGGACGGCGGGACCGTGCTCTGCGACGCGGGTGTCTCCCTGCACCGGCTGATGGAGGTCCTGCTGCCGCTGGGCTGGTTCGTGCCGGTCACGCCCGGGACGCGGTACGTCACGGTCGGCGGCGCGATCGGCGCGGACGTCCACGGCAAGAACCACCACGTCTCGGGCTCGTTCTCGCGTCATGTGCTGTCCCTGGAGCTGCTGACGGCGGACGGCGGGATCCGTACCGTGAGCCGCGGGACGCCCCTGTTCGAGGCGACGGCGGGCGGCATGGGCCTGACCGGTGTGATCCTCAACGCGACCGTACGGCTGCTGCCGGTGGAGACCTCGCTGATGTCGGTCGACACGGAACGGGTCCGCGACCTGGACGACCTGATGGCCCGCCTCACCCTGACGGACGACCGCTACCGCTACTCCGTCGCCTGGATCGACCTCCTCGCGCGCGGCACCTCGACGGGCCGCGCGGTCCTGACCCGCGGCGACCACGCGCCCCTGGACGCGCTGCCCCCTCGCGCGCGGAGAACTCCGCTGCGGTTCCGGACGCGGGGGCTCCCGGCCCTCCCCGTCCCCGCCCACGTCCCTGAAGGGCTTCTGAACCGGACGACCGTGGGTGTCTTCAACGCGCTCTGGTACCGCAAGGCGCCCCCCGCGCGCACGGGCGAACTGCAACGCATCGCCACCTTCTTCCACCCCCTCGACGGGGTCCCCCACTGGAACCGCGTCTACGGCAGGTCCGGCTTCGTCCAGTACCAGTTCGTCGTCGGGTACGGGCGCGAAGAGGCCCTGCGGCGGATCGTGGAGCGGATCTCGCGCCACCGCTGCCCGTCCTTCCTCGCCGTGCTGAAACGCTTCGGGGAGGGCGATCCGGGGTGGCTGTCCTTCCCGATGCCCGGCTGGACGCTCGCGCTGGACCTCCCCGCCGGCCTGCCGGGCCTCGCCGCCCTCCTCGACGAACTGGACGAGGAGGTCGCGGCGGCGGAGGGCCGTGTGTACCTGGCGAAGGACGCCCGGCTGCGGCCGGAGCTGCTGGCGGCCATGTACCCCCGGCTGGCCGAATTCCGGGAACTGCGCCGGACGTTGGACCCACGCGGCGTCTTCGTGTCGGACCTGGCCCGCCGCCTCGATCTCCAGTGACCCCCTTATCCCTCGCTGACTCACGGGAGCTGTCATGAAGGACGCCTTCGGTATCCCCCAGTCCCTGCTGGTCCTCGGCGGCACGTCGGACATCGCGCTGGCCACCGCGCGCCGGCTGATCACCCGCCGTACCCGCACGGTGTGGCTGGCCGGACGCCCCTCGCCCGAACTGGACGACGCGGCCGCACACCTGCGCGCACTGGGCGCCGACGTGCACACCCTCGCCTTCGACGCGCTCGACCCCGCCTCCCACGACACGGCCCTCGGCAAGGTGTTCGCCGAGGGCGACGTGGACATGGTGCTGCTGGCCTTCGGGGTGCTGGGCGACCAGGCGAACGACGAGCGGGACCCGCTGGCCGCGGTGCGCGTCGCCCAGACCAACTACACGGGCGCGGTCTCCGCCGGGCTCGTGTGCGCACGGGCGCTCCAGGACCAGGGGCACGGCTCGCTCGTGGTGCTGTCGTCGGTCGCGGGCGAGCGGGCCCGCCGCTCCCACTTCATCTACGGCTCCAGCAAGGCCGGCCTCGACGCCTTCACCCAGGGCCTCGGCGACGCCCTGCACGGCACGGGTGTCCACGTCATGGTCGTCCGCCCCGGCTTCGTACGGTCCCGCATGACCGCCGGCCTCCCGGAGGCCCCCCTGGCGACGACCCCGGAGGCGGTCGCCACCGCGATCGAGCTGGGCCTGCGCCGCCGGTCGGAGACGGTGTGGGTGCCCGGGGCACTGCGCTGGGTGATGTCGGCGCTCCGGCACGTACCGCGGTCGCTGTTCAGGAGGCTGCCGCTGTAGCGCCCCAAAGGGGCGCGGGGCTGTGTTGGATATGCGGCTCCGCCGCGATGGGGGTCCCCCCGGGTTCGAGCGAAGCCGAGAACTTGGGGGAGCGACCAGCCACTACGGACCCGCAGCCGCGAAAAACGTCAGCCGCCCCACCCGAGGCGCTCCCCGCCCACCCCGCGGAGCGTCGGCGGCGCCGCCTGTGGCGGGACGACAACCCCGCCGAACACGAACTCCCTGAGCTTGCGCCACACCCCGTCCGCGCCCTGTTCGTACAGCGCGAACCCGGTGCAGGGCCACTCCGCCTCGTACTCCGACAGTTCCTCGTACGCCCGGTCCATCGCCTCGTCGGGGATGCCGTGCGCCACCGTGACGTGCGGGTGGTACGGGAAGGCCAGCTCGCGCGCCACCGGACCCGAGGCGTCCCGGACCTGCTTCTGCAGCCAAGTGCAGGCCTCGGCCCCCTCGGCGACCTGCACGAACACGACGGGCGACAGCGGCCGGAACGTCCCCGTGCCCGACAGCCTCATCAGGAAGGGGCGCCCGGCGGCCGCGACCTCCGTCAGATGGTCCTCGATCGCGGGCAGCGCGGAGTCGTCGACCTCGGTCGGCGGCAGCAGGGTGACGTGGGTGGGAATGCCGGAAGCCGCGGGGTCGCCGAAGCCCGCGCGCTGCTCCTGGAGCAGGCTGCCGTGAGGCTCCGGGACCGCGATCGAGACACCGATCGTTACGGTCCCCACGTCGTCTCCTGTCGTCTGGTGTCGTCTGATGTCGTGCGTGCGGTCGGTTGTGGTCTGTCTCCGTGCCCGTGCCGTGTCCCTGCCGTCAGCGGGCAGGGGTGACTGCCGCTCGTGTTATCGACTGTACGGTGGCGCGGCTCGGTGCGGGGAGGGCGGCCGGGCGGCTCAGTGCTTGGCGGGCAGGAAGCCGACCCTGTCGTACGTCTGCGCGAGTGTCTCCGCCGCGACACCGCGCGCCTTCTCTGCGCCCTTGGCCAGGATCGAGTCGAGCGTCTCGGGGTCGTCCAGGTACTGCTGGGTGCGCTCCCGGAACGGGGTCACGAACTCGGTCATGACCTCGGCGAGGTCCGTCTTGAGCGCACCGTAGCCCTTGCCGGCGTACTTCTCCTCCAGTTCCGGGATTCCGGCCCCGGTGAGGGTCGAGTAGATGGTCAGCAGGTTGCTGACACCCGGCTTGTTCTCGGCGTCGTAGCGGATGACCGTGTCGGTGTCGGTGACCGCGCTCTTCACCTTCTTGGCCGTCATCTTGGGCTCGTCGAGCAGGTTGATCAGCCCCTTCGGGGTCGATGCCGACTTGCTCATCTTGATCGACGGGTCCTGAAGGTCGTAGATCTTCGCCGTCTCCTTCAGGATGTACGGCTTCGGCAGGGTGAAGGTCTGCCCGAAGCGGCCGTTGAAGCGCTCGGCGAGGTCGCGGGTCAGCTCGATGTGCTGGCGCTGGTCCTCACCGACGGGGACCTCGTTGGCCTGGTAGAGCAGGATGTCCGCGACCTGGAGGATCGGGTACGTGAAGAGGCCGACGCTCGCCCGTTCGGCACCCTGCTTGGCGGACTTGTCCTTGAACTGGGTCATGCGGCTCGCCTCGCCGAAGCCGGTGAGGCAGTTCATGATCCAGGCGAGCTGCGCGTGCTCGGGGACGTGGCTCTGGACGAAGAGGGTGCACCGCTCGGGGTCGAGCCCCGCGGCGAGCAGCTGGGCGGCGGCGAGCCGGGTGTTGGCGCGCAGCTCCGCCGGGTCCTGCGGAATGGTGATGGCGTGCAGGTCGACGACCATGTAGAACGCGTCGTGGGACTCCTGCAGGGCCACCCACTGGCGCACGGCACCGAGGTAGTTGCCGAGGTGGAACGAGCCTGCGGTGGGCTGGATTCCGGAGAGGACCCGGGGTCGATCAGAGGCCATGCTCACCATTCTCTCAGGTGTGGGGGCCCGCTCCGGAACTGGTCTGAAACAGATGTGCCACAGGCGGGGACGGATACTCCTCGATCAGGCCGGTGCGAGCTGGTACGGGCTCACCGCCGTGAGACGAGGAACACACCGCACCGCCACCTCCTGAGGCGCGCCTCCGACACGCCGCGCGGCGGCCCCGGCCGGAGCCGGGACCGCCGCGGGAGTCACGCCAGGAGCCGAGGGGGCCGCTCGGGCTTGCCTCAGCCGAGGTCGATCTCCGGGTAGAGCGGGAAGCCGGCCACGAGGTCGGTGGCGCGGTGGGAGATCTCGTCCGCGACCTTGGCGTCGAGGATGTGCTGGGCCTTGGAGGGGGCGCCCGACTTGGTGGTGCCGGGCTCCGTGGTGGTCAGGACGCGGTCGATGAGACCGGCGACCTCGTCCATCTCGGCGGTGCCCAGGCCACGGGTGGTCAGCGCGGGGGTGCCGATGCGGATGCCGGAGGTGTACCAGGCGCCGTTCGGGTCGGCGGGGATGGCGTTGCGGTTGGTGACGATGCCCGAGTCGAGCAGCGCGGACTCGGCCTGGCGGCCGGTGAGGCCGTAGGACGTGGCGACGTCGATCAGGTTGAGGTGGTTGTCGGTGCCGCCGGTGACCAGGGTGGCGCCGCGGCGCGTCAGGCCCTCGGCGAGGGCGCGGGCGTTGTCGACGATGCGCTGGGCGTAGTCCTGGAAGGCGGGCTGCCGTGCCTCGGCCAGGGCGACGGCCTTCGCGGCCATGACGTGCGGGAGCGGGCCGCCGAGGACCATCGGGCAGCCGCGGTCGACCTGGTCCTTGAGGGAGTCGTCGCACAGGACCATGCCGCCGCGCGGGCCGCGCAGCGACTTGTGGGTGGTCGTGGTGACGATCTGGGCGTGCGGGACCGGGTCGAAGTCGCCCGTGAGGACCTTGCCCGCGACCAGGCCGGCGAAGTGCGCCATGTCCACCATCAGCGTGGCGCCGACCTCGTCGGCGATCTCGCGCATGATCCGGAAGTTCACCAGACGGGGGTACGCCGAGTAGCCGGCGACGATGATCAGCGGCTTGAACTCACGGGCGCTGGCGCGCAGGGCCTCGTAGTCGATCAGACCCGTGGCCGGGTCGGTGCCGTAGGAGCGCTGGTCGAACATCTTGCCGGAGATGTTCGGGCGGAAGCCGTGGGTGAGGTGGCCGCCGGCGTCCAGGGACATGCCGAGCATGCGCTGGTTGCCGAAGGCCTGGCGCAGCTCGGCCCAGTCGGCCTCGGAGAGGTCGTTGACCTGGCGGGCGCCGGTCTTCTCCAGGAAGGGGGCCTCGACGCGGTCGGCGAGGACGGCCCAGAAGGCGACGAGGTTGGCGTCGATGCCGGAGTGCGGCTGGACGTAGGCGTGGCGGGCGCCGAAGAGCTCGCGGGCGTGCTCGGCGGCGAGGCCCTCGACGGTGTCGACGTTGCGGCAGCCGGCGTAGAAGCGGCGGCCGATGGTGCCCTCGGCGTACTTGTCGCTGAACCAGTTGCCCATGGCCAGGAGGGTGGCCGGGGAGGCGTAGTTCTCGGAGGCGATCAGCTTGAGCATCTCGCGCTGGTCGGCGACCTCCTGCCCGATGGCGTCGGCGACGCGGGGCTCCACGGCCCTGATGACGTCGAGGGCGCTGCGGAAGGCGGTGGACTCGGTGGAGAGAGGCGCAGAGTTGTCGGACATTGAGGACCTCCGGACGTGGCGTTCGGCGTTCACGGTACGGCCCAGGCGCACGGCACTCGGTTCTCGGGCCGCTTCCCGATGGTCGGTCCCATCCTCGGACCCTGCGTAAGGGTCCAGCGCGCCAGTCACGGCCCGCCGCTCACCCTACCGGGCGCTCCGGATCAGCGGGTTCGCGCGTCCATCATGCGAGCGTCGCGGGGAGCGACGATAGGAAGGGGCAGGAAGGGGAGCGAAGGGAGGCGCCGTGGCTGCCTCGGAGAGCGCCACGGAGCGGTTGATCGCCGCGGCCGAGGCGCACAGCGCGCACACCTACCACCCGTTGCCGGTGGTGGTGGCGTCGGCGGACGGGGCGTGGATGACGGACGTGGAGGGGCGCCGGTACCTGGACCTGCTGGCGGGGTACTCGGCGCTGAACTTCGGCCACGGCAACCGGCGACTGGTTCAGGCGGCGCGGGCCCAGCTGGAGCGGGTGACGCTGACGTCGAGGGCGTTCCACCACGACCGGTTCGCGGAGTTCTGCGAGCGGCTCGCCCAGCTGTGCGGCATGGAGATGGTGCTGCCGATGAACACGGGCGTGGAGGCGGTGGAGACCGCCGTGAAGACGGCCCGGAAGTGGGGGTACCGGGTCAAGGGCGTGCCCGACGGGCGGGCGAGGATCGTGGTCGCGGACGGCAACTTCCACGGCCGTACGACGACGGTCGTCGGCTTCTCCACCGATCCTGAGGCCCGCGCGGACTTCGGCCCGTACACACCGGGCTTCGACGTCGTGCCGTACGGGGACTCGGCCGCGCTGCGCGCCGCGGTCACCGAGGACACGGTCGCCGTGCTGCTGGAGCCCGTCCAGGGCGAGGCGGGGGTGCGGGTGCCGCCGCCCGGCTATCTGGCGGACGTACGGGAGGTGACGCGGGAGCGGAACGTGCTGTTCGTCGCCGACGAGATCCAGTCGGGGCTCGGCCGGACCGGGCGGACCTTCGCCTGCGAGCACGAGGGCGTCGTACCGGACGTGTACGTGCTGGGGAAGGCGCTCGGCGGCGGGATCGTGCCCGTGTCGGCGGTGGTGTCGTCGCGGGCGGTGCTCGGGGTGTTCCGGCCCGGTGAGCACGGGTCGACGTTCGGCGGGAACCCACTGGCCTGTGCGGTGGCGCTGGAGGTGATCGCGATGCTGCGGTCGGGCGAGTTCCAGCGGCGGGCGGCCCGGCTGGGCGAGCATCTGCACCAGGAGCTCGGCCGGTTGGCGGACACGGGACAGCTGACCGAGGTGCGGGGACGCGGGCTGTGGGCGGGGGTCGACGTCGCCCCGGAGTACGGCACCGGCCGTGAGGTCTCCGAGAGGCTGATGGACCGGGGCGTCCTGGTGAAGGACACCCACGGTGCCACCCTGCGCATCGCCCCTCCCCTGGTCATCGGCGAGGAGGACCTGGACTGGGGGCTCGCCCAACTCCGTGCGGTGCTGGGCGGGTAGTTCCCGGCCCTCGGCGAGCCTTCCTCAGAGGATCACGTGCGGCAGGAACCGCGCGTACTCGTCCGTGACGAGCCCCGACGACTCGCGGATGCCGAGCCCCGCCGACTCGTTCTCCACGACCCACGCGCCCAGGACCACACGGTTGCCGTCGAAGGACGGCAGAGGCGCCAACTCCTGGTAGCAGCACGGTTCGTCGCGGACGACGGGGTCGGCGCCCGGCTCGTGCACCGTCACTCCCGCGCCCTCCCGGCCGAGCAGCGGCTTGGCCACGTACCCGTTGCCGGAGGCCAGCTCGCGGGGCCCGTCCAGGTGGGCGGGGAGCAGGTTCGGGTGGCCCGGGTACAGCTCCCACAGCACCGCCAGGAGGGCCTTGTTGCTGAGGAGCATCTTCCAGGCGGGCTCGATCCACAGCGTGGTGCCCGTGCCGCCGCCGTTGTCGAGGGTGGCGAGGACGTGCGGGGCGAAGCGGTCGGTGGTGAGCCACTCCCAGGGGTACAGCTTGAAGACGCTGCGGATGAAGCGGAGCTTCTTGTCGACGAAGCGGCCGGAGAGGCGGTCCCAGCCGATGTCCTCCACGGAGATCCAGTCGGTGTCGAGGCCGGCCTGTTCGGCGGTCTCCTTCAGGTAGGCGACCGTCATCAGGTCCTCGCCGAGCTCGTCGCCCGCCGAGTGGGCGAAGTAGAGCGGGCCGCCCGGCGGGAGCAGGGCGGACTGCTTCCTCCAGGCGTCGACGAGGCGTTCGTGGAGGGAGTTCCACTGGTCGGCGCCCGGGAAGCGTTCCTCCATCCAGAACCACTGGGGGCTCGCGGCCTCGACGAGCGAGGTCGGGGTGTCGGCGTTGTACTCCAGCAGCTTCGCCGGGCCGGTGCCGTCGTAGCGCAGGTCGAACCGGCCGTAGACGGAGGGGAGTTCGGCCCGGCGGTGCCAGGCCTCGGCGACCAGTTCCACCAGCCGGGGATCGGTGATGCCGAGGTCGGCGAACCGGTCGTGCTCGACGATGTGCGCGGCCGCCGCCAGGCACATGCCGTGCAGTTCCTCGACGACCTCCTCCAGTGCCTCCACCTCGGGCAGCGAGAAGACGTAGTGGGCGCTCTCGTCCCAGTAGGGGCGCAGGGAGTCATCGGGGTAGCGGGTCAGCGGGTAGATGAGCCCCTGTTCCTCGACGGTCTGCTGCCAGCCGGGGCGGGGTTCGATCGTGCGGCGTTCCATGGGCTTGTCGGGTCCGTCCGCGCGTCCGGTCAGCCGCCGCCCGAGCCGGAGCAGCCGAAGCCGTCGCGGTCGACGGCATCGCTGCGGCTGAAGGTGCCGTAGTCGGCGTAGCGGCCGCTGACGTCGGCGTCGTAGTACCAGGCGGCGTCGGTGGTGCTCGTCTTGCCGCCGCTGGTCTTACCGCCGGCTGTCTTGCGCTTCTTGGCGGACGACGTGGAACTCGACCCGGACGACTTGCAGTTCTTGTCGGAGACGACCTTGTAGCCGTTGGCGAAGTCGTAGCTGTCGCGGTCCACGCAGCGGCGGTCCGGTTCGGAGCCGCAGGACGTGAGGGCCGCGGCTATGACGCCCATGCCGCCGAGTACGACCGTGCTGGACCGCAGGCGCCTGCGCTGCTCTGCCATGTTCTCTCCCCCGTCGGGTGTACGTGTGCGGGCCGGAGCGCGGCACGTGACCGGCGTCCGACCGGCGCTCAGACTAGTGATCGAAACCAGCGATTGCCCAACCGGCTCCTCGTACCCGCGTACACGGATCTGGATGCCCGTCCTACGGCAGCACCCTGCACAGGGCGTCCAGCGCCCCCGCCCACGCGTGGTCCGGCGGGGTCCCGTAGCCGACGACCAGGGCGTCCAGCGGGTCGACGGTCGCCCGGTCGTGGCGGTAGCGGGCCAGGCCGTGCACCTCCAGGCCCTGCCAGGCCGCCGCCCGGACGACCGACGCCTCGGTACCGGGCGGGAGCCGGAGCACCGCGTGCAGTCCGGCCGCGATCCCGGTGACGCGGACGTCGGGGGCGTGCTCGCGCAGGGCGTCCACCAGGGCGTCCCGGCGGCGCCGGTAGCGCAGCCGTACGGAGCGCACGTGCCGGTCGTACGCCCCCGATGTGATGAACTCGGCGAGGGTCAGCTGGTCCAGCGCACCGCACGACCAGTCCGTCCCGCCCTTCGCGGTGAGGACCTCGGGGGTGAGGGACGGCGGCAGGACCATCCAGCCCAGGCGCAGTCCGGGCGCCAGGGACTTGCTGGCCGTGCCCAGGTAGACCACGTGGTCGGGGTCGAGGCCCTGCAGCGCGCCGACCGGCTGGCGGTCGTAGCGGAACTCGCCGTCGTAGTCGTCCTCGAAGACCAGGCCGCCGGTGCGGCGGGCCCAGTCGAGCACGGCGGCCCGCCGGTCGGGGTGGAGCGGAACGCCCATGGGGAACTGGTGGGCGGGAGTGAGCAGCACCGCCCGTACGCCGCTGAGGCCGCCCGTCAGGTCGCCGGTCAGTGCCTCGGTCCGGGTGCCGAGTTCGTCGCACGGCAGCGGGACCGTCCCGAGGCCGGCCCGTGCCAGCAGCTTCCAGTGGGCGTCGAGGCCGTACGACTCCACCGCCGGCGCCTGGGCGCCCCGGCGCCGCAGCACCGTGCCGAGCAGCATCAGGGCGTGGGAGATGCCCGAGGCGATCACGATGTGCTCGGGGTCGGCGCGGACCCCGCGGGCCCGGGCCAGGTAGACGGCGAGGGCGGTGCGCAGTTCCACGCGGCCGCGCGGGTCGCCGTAGCCGAGGGCCTCGTGCGGGGCGGAGGTCAGGGCGCGGCGGGCCGCCTTCAGCCACTCCGTGCGCGGGAAGGAGGCCAGGTCGGGGCTGCCGGGGATGAGGTCGTACACCGGGCGGCCCGGCTCCGGGTGGGGCGGGGGCCGGCGGCGCCGCGCGCTCTGCGGGACCGCGCCGTCCGCGACGCGGGTGCCCGAGCCCTGGCGGGCGGTGAGCCAGCCCTCGGCGACGAGGTCGCTGTACGCCTCGGCCACCGTGTTGCGGGCGATCCCGAGGTCGGTGGCGAGAGAACGGGAGGAGGGCAGCCGGGTGCCGGGAGCGAGGCGGCCACTGCGCACCGCCTCCCGGAGCGCGTCCGTCAGCCCCTTGCGCACACCGGATCCGGAGGGCTCGACATGCAGGTCGACGCCATAAGTGGCCCACGGTTTCACCATGGAAATGGACCATACCCCTGGGCTGCCTCGCTCCTAGGGTCGAGGGCATGACGACGACGACCGAGACGACCGACGAGACGAAGACGGAGTACGCCCCCGAGACCGCCCCACGTCTGCCGTGGGCCAAGCTCGCCCCCGACGTCTACAAGGCGATGGTCCGGCTCGACGCGGCCGCCCGGCAGGGCCTCGACGCGACGCTGTACGAGCTGGTGAAGATCCGCGCCTCCCAGATCAACCACTGCGCCTTGTGCCTCGACATGCACACCAAGGACGCGCTGGCAGCGGGCGAGAGGGTCGAACGGATCATCCAGCTCGGTGCCTGGGAGGAGTCACGGCACTTCTACACCGAGAAGGAGCTCGCGGCGCTGGAGCTGACGGAGGCCGTGACGGTCCTGACGGACGGGTTCGTGCCCGACGAGGTGTACGAGAAGGCCGCCCGGCACTTCGAGGAGGCCGAGCTGGCCCAGCTGATCTCCGCGATCGCGGTGATCAACGCGTGGAACCGCTTCGGCGTCACCGCCCGCATGACGCCGGGCCACTACCAGGCGGGACAGCACAAATGACGGTCACCGTCCGGACCCGGCTCCTCGACCCGGCGGTCGCCCAGGCCATGTCGGCGCTGAGCGCGACCGCGAAGAAGGGCCTCGGCGATCCCGCCCTGGCCGAGCTCGTCGTGATCCGGGCCTCGCAGATCAACCACTGCGCCTTCTGCCTCGACATGCACCTCGCCATCGCCCGCAAGCACGGCGTCAGCGAGAAGCAGCTCGACCTCCTGGCCGCCTGGGAGGAGGCCGAGGGCATCTTCGACGAGCGGGAGCGGGCCGCGCTCGCGCTGACGGAGGCCGTGACGGTCCTGACGGAAGGTTTCGTGCCGGACGAGGTGTACGACAGGGCGGCCAAGCACTTCGACGGCACCCAACTCACCCACCTCATCGGGCTGATCGTCGCCATCAACAACTGGAACCGGGTGATGGTCGGCCGCCGGATCCCGCCGGGGGGATACACGCCGTGAGTGCTGTGAACAACGGGAACGACATGAGCGGAGTCGATCTCTTCCGCGCCCTGCATCACGGCCGGACCCCGGAGGACCCGCTGGTCCTGCCGGGCCCGTGGGACGCGGCCAGCGCGCGTGTCCTCGTCGAGGCCGGGTTCCCGGCGCTCGCCACGCCCAGCGCCGGGGTCGCGGCCTCGCTCGGGTACGAGGACGAGGACGTGCCCGCCGACGAGATGTTCGCCGCGGTCGCGCGGATCGTACGGGCCGTGGACGTGCCGGTGTCCGCCGACGTCCGGGACGGGTTCGGGCTGCCGCCGAAGGAACTGGTGGAACGGCTCCTGGAGACCGGTGCCGTGGGCTGCAACCTGGAGGACTCCTGCGGGGACGAACTCAAGGACCCGCGGGAGCACGCCGACTGGCTCGCCGAGGTGCGGGCCGCCGCGGGCGGGGCGCTGTTCGTGAACGCGCGCGTCGACACGTTCGCCCTCGGTGTCTCCGATCCCGGGCGGGCCATCGAGCGGGCCGCGCTGTACGTCGCCGCGGGCGCCGACTGCGTGTACCCGATCGAGGCGCCGCCGGAGGTGCTGCCGCTGCTGCGGTCCGGGATCCAGGGGCCGGTCAACATGGTCGCCCGGCTGGACGGCAAGGGCCCCTCGCCCACCGAACTCGGTGAACTCGGGGCCACTCGCGTCACGTTCGGGCCGGGGCTGCAGCGCTGGGCGGCACTGGCGCTGCGGGGGATGGCCGACCATCTCAGGCGGTAGAGACGCGGGGGTGTTCAGCCCTCAGGGGTTCAGGGGCCCCGGGTTTCGCCGCTCCCCTACAGTCGCTTCGTGCTCTTTGGAATGGTGTGCGCTCTTGGTGCGGCGGTCTGCTTCGGCACGGCGACGGTGTGGCAGGCGATGGCCACGCGGGAGGTGAGCGCCGACGGGGGCTCGGACGCCACGCTGCTGCTGCGGGCGGTGCGGCAGTGGCGGTACGTGGCCGGGCTGGCGCTGGACGGGCTCGGCTTCCTGCTGCAGATCGCGGCGCTGCGGTCGATACCCATCTACGCGGTCGGCGCGGCGCTCGCGTCAAGCCTCGCGGTGACGGCGGTGGTCGCGGCGCGGTTGCTGCGGGTGCGGCTGAGCGGGGTGGAGTGGGGCGCGGTGGCGGTGGTGTGCGTCGGGCTGGCGATGCTCGGGCTGGCGTCCGGGACGGAGGGGAACCGGGGCGGGTCGACGGAGCTGAAGTACGCGATGCTGGGGACGGCCGTGGGGGTCTCGCTGCTGGGAGCGGTCGGCGGGCGGTTGGCGGGGCGCGGGCGGGCGTTGCTTCTCGGGCTGGGGGCGGGCTTCGGTTTCGGTGTGGTGGAGGTGGCGGTCCGGCTGATCGACGGCCTGACGCCGAAGGCCCTGCTCACCAATCCGGCGACCTACGCGCTGCTGATCGGCGCAGGCGCCGCCTTCGTGCTGCTGACCTCCGCCCTCCAACGCGGCTCGGTGACGACGGCCACCGCCGGGATGGTGATCGGCGAGACGATCGGCCCGGCGACGGTGGGCGTGGTGTGGCTGGGGGACCGTACGCGCGAGGGGCTGACGTGGCTGGCGGTGCTGGGGTTCGCCGTCGCGGTGGCGGGGACCTTGCTGCTGGCTCGGTTCGGGGAGACACCGGTCGCCGAGCCGGCCGGCTCCGAGAACACCCACGGCAACGAACCCGCCCGCTGACCGTCCGCCTGCCACGGTCATCACCTCGGCCCCGAAGAAGGCCGGGGCAGCGGCAGGTTGTTGAGGGTCTGCGGAATGCCACTCGCCCGCCCGCATGGTGATCCTCCGCGAGCCCTCAGTCGCGAACGCCGCTCCGCCACTCCTCGAAGTCCTCGAACCATTCGAGCGCGTCCCGCAGCCGGTGGTCAGGACCGACGGCGAACAGGGAGCGGATCTGGGCGGCCGGATCCACGTACGGCCGCGGATCCTCGCCGAGCTCCGCCTCGTCCTCCAGCGCCTCCAACTCCTCGTCCGTCATCGCCTCCAGGGGAATGATCAGGATCGGCTGTCCGCCCGCCGGGAGATCCGGGGGCGGCGTCGTGGGGACGCACCGCCACTGGGCACCAGAGCGGGCGATCAGTGTCTCCCCCAAGTACCAGGCCGCGACCGACAGGAGCGGTCCGTCGGCGGCGGCGTTCGCCTCCTCCCAGGTGGCGAACCGGTCGCGGAGCAGCGCTTCGAGCCGGTCGAGCGAATCGATCGCGAAGTCCCAGCCGCCGCCGTACTCCTCGGCCCACGCCGGAAACGCCTCCCGCTGTGTGGCGAGCCAGGTGTTCAGCCGGGGGTTGTCGGCCCACTCGGGTGTGTCGATCGGGTTCATGGGGGCGAGCGTAAGGGGTGCGTTGCAGAAGACAGTAAGGATTGCGTGTGTAAAGGGATTTGGCGTGCGATAAGCCAAGAAACGACGAGACGCAGTCCCTACTGTGTGGCACCTGGCTGCGCCACTCTTGTCACGGGGGCCCCACGGCGCCGCCAACCACCCACTGGCGGGGCTCCGTTGGAGAACCCACGTGACAACCAGAACCGAACCGGCACCGATACCGGAATCGATACCGATACCGATACCGCACCGCATACAGCGGTGGCGGAACACCGCCCTGGCGCTCGCCTGCACCGGCGCCCTGACCATCACGGGGCTCGCGTCCCTCCAGGGCACCGCGTACGCGGCGAAGGGCAAGACCTGCGCCGCCACGTACAAGCTGAAGGGTGATGCGTCCACCTCCCTGCCCTGGGACGAGGGCATCACCCAACGCGGCGCGGACGACTGGGACAGCTACGGCTACGACGCTCCCCGGCAGGCCCTGGACGGGCTCACCCTGCCTGACGACCCGGTCAAGCAGAAGGAGATCCTCGACACGATCACCAAGCCGTACGGGAGGTATCCCGCGAACAGCCGGGAGCGGGTCCTCGCCCAGTACCGGGACTACCTGAACAAGAACGCCGACAACCCGAAACCCCTGTTCCACACCTTCGCGGACTGGCTGCGCGGCGGCTGGATCCGGCCGAACAACAACAACAGGCGCGGCAACGCCTTCGAGAAGAAGGCGGTCGAGGATCTGGGACTGCTAGGGCCCGACTGGCTCTGCCAGGAGGACGTCCCCATCCTGGACGAGAACGGCAACCCGGTGATGGTGAAGGGAAAACCGCTGGTCCGCAGGTTCGACGCCGTCAACTACAAGACCAAGGAATTCGTCGAGTTCAAGGCGGGCCCCGACCGCGACTCCACCCAGGACTTCGCCAACGAGAAGTTCCTCGAAGACCCGCAGCGCAGCGACGCCCGCATGATCTACGTCAACGGGGAACAGAAGTCCCGCGCCACCACGAGATACCTCGACAGGCTCGCCGCCAAGCCGGGCAACGCCGACCGCGTCCTCAGCTACGAGCACATCTCCGAGGGCGAGCCGCTGTACGAGCCCGGCCCGTACACCGCGGCCGACCCGAACCTGAACACCGGTGAGGTGCCCGGGGGCGCGGCCTCTCAGGTCATCGAGGGGTCCGAGGAGACCCCGCAGGAGATGGCCCACCAGGAGCAGCTCATCAGCGAGGAGGACCCCGAGGGCATGGGCGTCCGCGGACCCGGCGGCGTCGACTTCTCCACCCTCCAACTCTCGTACGTGGGCAAGCCCGTTCGCGGCCGGGCCCTGAACTACGCGTACTCCGCGAACATGGTCGACGAGTCCGCCGGCCTGGGCTACGGCGGTAAGGAGAAGGCGCGGCTCATCTCCGACTCCTTCTTCACCTGGCTGGCGCTGACGCCGGACAAGTTCTGGGTGAACCTCAACCCCGACCAGCCCGACAAGGTCATGGACCACACGTTCGGGAAGACCGACGCGGGCCG
Organism: Streptomyces sp. NPDC046862; assembly: GCF_040704615.1. Lineage (NCBI taxonomy): Bacteria > Bacillati > Actinomycetota > Actinomycetes > Kitasatosporales > Streptomycetaceae > Streptomyces > Streptomyces sp. NPDC046862. The sequence continues at coordinate 71,421 of NZ_JBEYXP010000019.1, forward strand.
CGTCCTGCTCCAGGCCGACCTGCAGATGAAGCACGACTTCGCCAAGGACCTGGACCCGCGCCAGGGCATCGGCCTGCAACTCGTGGACGCGATTCGGCGCGCCGGCCTGCCCTGCGGATCCGTCGAGCGGAACTGGATCGTGCCCAAGCCGGCGCAGGTCCGCGCCGACAGCAACGGCCTCTACATCCTGGCCGCCCCGCTGCAGGTCAACTCCGTCGCGGCCACGGTGAAGACCCCGACCCCGAACAGCTGCGCCCTGTCGGCCGCCCAGCGCCTCACGTACCAGACGCTGGTACGGACGCTCGTCGTCCCGGACATCGAGAAGAAGATCAACACCGCCCCCCAGTACGCGGATCTGCGCCGCGTCTACAGCGCCCGGGTAGCCGCCGAGTACGTCCGTGAGCAGGACCAGCAGCAGGCCACCCAGTACCGGTCGATCATCAACAGCGACAACGTGGCCAAGTGGCCCCTGCGGGGCGCCAACAGCACCTGGACCCCGCGCCAGACGTGGAAGGAGTACTACAAGTCGTTCACTCAGGGCGACTTCAGCTTCGCGTGCGGGCAGAAGGTCTGCGTGCTGGGCGGCGTCGACTTCTCCAAGGCCCCGAAGCGCAACGTCTCCAGCACCCAGTTCAAGGTGGAGCACAAGAACCTGCCGCGCTCCACGAAGACGTCCGCGAGGACGATGACCTCGAGCGCGGACAACCACCAGCTGCTTCTCCTGGGCGGCGGAGTCAAGCCGTCCGGCGGGGGCGGTAGCGGGGGCGGTGGCGGCGGAGGCAGCACGCCGACGCCCACGCCGACCTCCACCGGCAAACCGACCGCCCCGGCAAGCCACACGCCGAGCCCCGGGCACAGCAGCCCGGCACCCGGCAAGTCCGTGCCGTCCACCCCGCCCGAGAAGAGCGGTGGCGGGGGCGGTGGCCTGGCCTCCACCGGCACCGAGGCGCTCGCCCTCGCCGGTATCGCCGCCGCACTCCTCGCAGCCGGCGCCGCCCTCGTCCGGTGGCGACGCCGCAGGACGAGCGGCTGACCTCGGGCCGCCCGTGTCCTACCGCTCCGCCCCGCCGGCTCCCGACCGGCGGGGCGGAGCCCCGTGCGGGGCCTCGCAGCTCAACCACGGCGTGTTCCGCCTCGACCTACACCTCGCCTAGCGGGGCAGCCACGCCCTCCACGTGGACTCGTGGCTGTCCACCCACTTCTTCGCCGCCTCCTCCGGCGTGAGCTTCTGGTCGGCGATCATCAGGGAGACCTGGTCCTGGTCCTCGGTGGTCCACTTGAAGTTCTTCAGCAGGGCCGCCGCCTTGCCGCCGGACCGCGCGAAGTCGGCGTTCAGGTACTTCTGGAGGGGCGTGTGCGGGTAGGCGCACGCGACCTTGTCGGGGTCGGCGTCGCAGCCCTCCTTGTACGGCGGGAGCTTCACCTCGGTCATCGGCACCTTCTTGAAGAGCCACTGGGGTGAGTACCAGTAGGTCAGGAAGGGCTTCTTCTCCTTGGCGAACTGCCGCATCTGGGTGATCTGCGCGGCCTCCGAGCCGGCGAACACCACCTGGAAGTCCAGGTCGAGGTTCTTCACCAGCGCCTTGTCGTTGGTGACGTAGGACGGGGAGCCGTCCAAAAGCTGGCCCTTGCTGCCGCTCTCGGCGGTGCGGAAGTCCTCGGCGTACTTGTTGAGGTTCTTCCAGTTCGTGACGTCCGGGTGCTGCTTGGCGAAGTACGTCGGCACGAACCAGCCGATGTGCCCGGTCACCCCGAGCTCACCGCCAGGGGCGATCGTCTTCTTGTCCTTGACGTACAGCTGCTCCTGCTCGGGGTGGCCCCAGTCCTCCATGATCGCGTCGACGCGGCCCTGGCTGAGCGCGTCCCACGCGGGGACCTCGTCGACCTGGACGGTGTCCACGCGGTAGCCCAGCTTGTGTTCGAGCAGGTACTGGGCGACGGCCACGTTCGCCTGCGCGCCCACCCAGGACTGCACGGACAGGGTCACCGTCTTCGAGCCCTGGGCGTTCGCGAAGGGCGAGGCCTGCTTGGTCATGTCGGCGGCGCCGCAGCCGGTGAGCAGCAGAAGGGCCGCCACGCCGGCCACGGCAGATGTCGTACGCGTACGGCGGAAAGCAGAGGTCCGCATGTCAGGCTCCCTTCCCCACGCGGCGGCGTTCCGTCGGCTGCGTCACCCGGTCCAGCACGAGGCCGAGGCAGACGATCGCGACGCCGGCCACGAGACCGGTCGCCAGGTCGCCCTGGGCGAGGCCGAAGACGACGTCGTAGCCGAGCGCGCCGCCGCCGACCAGACCGCCGATGATGACGACGGCGAGGACGAGGACGACTCCCTGGTTGAGGGCGAGCAGCAGCGCCGGGCGGGCGAGCGGGAGCTGGACCTGGCGGAGCTGCTGTCCGCTGCTCGCGCCGAGCGAGCGCGCCGACTCCAGCGCGGCCGGGTCGACCTGACGCAGCCCCTGCGTGGTGATGCGGACGACGGCGGGCAGGGCGTAGACCACGGCGGCGGCGACGGCGGGCGCGCGGCCCACACCGAACAGGGCCACCACCGGGATCAGGTACACGAACTGCGGCATCGTCTGGAACACGTCCAGGACCGGGCGCAGCAGCCGCTCCACCCGGTCACTGCGGGCGGCCGCGATGCCGGTGGCGAAGCCCAGGACGAGGGTGACCGCGACGGCGGCCAGCACCTGCGCCAGCGTGTCCAGCGACGGCTCCCACACGCCGAGCACACCGATCGCGGCCATGGCGAGGACGGCGGTGAGCGCGGTCTGCCAGGTGCCGATCAGCCAGGCCAGGGTGGCCACGATGAGCAGCACGGACCACCAGGGCAGCCCCTGCAGGCCCGAGCGCAGCGGGTCGAGCACCCAGGTGGTGAAGTGGCCCGCCCAGTCGGCGGTGCCGCCGATGTAGGGGACGCCCGAGTAGAGGTGGGCGGTCATCCAGTCGACGGCCCGGTTCACGGGCTCGGCGATGTTCACCTCCCAGGCCTCGGGCCAGTCGAGACGCCCGGCGAGGCGCGCGGCGACCGCGACGGCCACGGCGACGACGGCCGCGCCGCCCCAGCGCAGGTAGCGCGACGACGTGGACTCCTCGGACTCCCCGTGTCCGTCGCCCGCCGCGGCGGTGACCCGGTCGAGGACGACCGCGAGCAGCACGATCGGGATGCCGGCGGCCAGTGCGGCGCCGACGTCGACCGACGCGAGCGCCTGGTAGACGCGGTCACCGAGGCCGCCCGCGCCGATGACGGACGCGATGACGGCCATGGACAGCGCCATCATGATCGTCTGGTTGAGGCCGAGGAGCAGTTCCTTGCGGGCCAGCGGCAGCCGGGCGGTCACCAGGCGCTGGCGCGCGGTGGTGCCCATGGACTCGACGGCCTCCAGCACGCCCTGGTCGGCGCCGCGCAGCCCGAGCGCGGTGAGCCGGGCCATGGGCGGCGCCGCGTAGACGACGGTGGCGAGCACGGCCGCGGGCACGCCGATGCCGAACACCAGCACGACCGGCAGCAGGTACGCGAACGCCGGGAGCACCTGCATGGTGTCCAGGACGGGCCGCAGGGCGCGGTACGTGCGGTCCGACAGCCCGGCCGCGAGACCCAGCAGCGCGCCGAGGAGGACCGACGCGAGGACGGCGACCACCATGAGCGCCAGTGTCTGCATGGTGGGCACCCACATGCCGAGCAGCCCGCAGGCGAGGAACGCCACGCCCGTGCCGAGCGCCAGCTTCAGGCCCGCCACGCGCCAGGCGATCAGCGCGGCCGCCGCGGTCACGCCCGCCCAGCCGGCCGCGAGCAGCACCAGGTAGACGGCGCGCACGGAGAGCACGACGGCGTTGCTGATGTGCCCGAAGAAGTAGAGGAACAGCGGGTGGCTGTCCCGGTTGTTGATGACCCAGTCGCTGGCCTTGCCGAGCGGTTCGGACAGGTCGACGGTCAGCGCGTGGGGCCAGCTGCCGCTGGCCCAGCGGGCGTTGACGACGGGCACGAGGACGGCCGCCGCCAGCGCGATCAGGATGAGCTTGGCCAGGGCGCGGTGCTTGAGGAGCCCGGGCAGGCCGGTGCGGACGGTGGGTGCGGTGACGGTGGCCATCACACCACCTCCTCGCCGGCGTCGGCCTTGGCATCGGCCTTGGCGTCGGCCTTGGCATCGGGTTCGGAGTCGGCCTTGCCGCGGGTGGCCTGGGCGGGGACGCCGGACGCCGGCTTCGGGGCGGTACCCCCGGTCGTGCCCGCGACCACCCCGAGGAGCGTGTCGGAGTCGACCACGCCGAGGCAGCGGCCGTCGTCCACGACCCGCGCGGGGGTGCCGGTGCGGGCCACCGCCTCGATGGCCTCCGAGACGGTCACGTCGGGTGAGACGGCCGGACCCCGCCCCGCCTCCTCGGCGGACGCGGGCGGCCGCATCGCGGTGCGTACGGTCATGACCTGCTGGCGGGGCACCTCGCGCACGAAGTCCCGGACGTAGTCGTCGGCGGGCGAGCCGACGATCTCCTCGGGGGTGCCGAGCTGCACGACCTGCCCGTCGCGCATGAGGGCGATGCGGTCGCCCAGCTTGAGCGCCTCGTTCAGGTCGTGGGTGATGAAGACCATCGTGCGGCCCTCCTCACGGTGCAGCCGCACGACCTCCTCCTGCATGTCGCGCCGGATCAGCGGGTCGAGCGCGCTGAACGGCTCGTCGAACAGCAGCACCTCGGGGTCGACGGCGAGCGCCCGGGCGAGCCCCACGCGCTGCTGCTGGCCGCCGGAGAGCTGGCTGGGCCTGCGCTGTTCCATGCCCTCCAGGCCGACCTTGGCGACGACCTCGCGGGCCCGGGAGCGGCGCTCGGACTTGCCGACGCCCTGGATCTCCAGGCCGTACGCCACGTTGTCGAGGACGGAGCGGTGCGGCAGCAGCCCGAAGTGCTGGAAGACCATCGACGCGCGGTGGCGCCGCAGCTCGCGCAGCCGTGTCTTGTCCATGCCGAGGACGTCCTCGCCGTCGATGGCGATGCTGCCGGAGGTCGGCTCGATCAGCCGGGTGAGGCAGCGCACCAGCGTGGACTTGCCCGAGCCCGACAGCCCCATGACGACGAAGACCTCGCCCTTGCGCACATCGAAGCTCACGTCCCGGACGGCGGCCGTGCAGCCGGTGCGGGAGCGCAGTTCGGCGGGCGGGAGCTCGGTGAGCTCGGGGTCGGCGGGCACGCGGTCGGCCTTCGGCCCGAAGACCTTCCACAGGTTCTCGACCGAGAAGACGGGGGTGTCGACGGCGGTGTCCGTGGCGGTGGGAGTGGTGAGCGTGCTCATCAGGCGGCACCTCCGGTCGTACCGGTGGCACCGACGAGGTCGGCGCACTTCTCCCCGACCATCAGCACCCCGATCATCGGGTTCACGGCGGTCATCGTCGGGAAGACGGACGCGTCGGCTATGCGGATGCCGTCGAGCCCGCGGATCCTGAGTTCCGGATCGACGACGGCGAGTGGATCGTCGGGTGCGCCCATCCGGCACGTGCCCGCCGGGTGGTACACGGTGTGTGCGACCTTCCGGGCGTACTCGCTGAGCTCCTCGTCACCGGTGACGTCCGGCCCCGGGCACACCTCGCGCCCGAGCCAGCCGGCCAGCGGCTCGGTCTTGGCTATCTCGCGGGCGATGCGGATGCCGTCGACGAGGGTGCGGCCGTCGTAGTCCTCCTCGTCGGTGAAGTACCGGAAGTCGAGGGCGGGCTTCTCGGCCGGGTCGGCGCTGGTCAGGTACAGCCGGCCGCGGCTCTTCGGCTTGGGGATGTTGGGGGTCATCGAGACGCCGTGCTCGGGCCGTTCGTAGCCGAGGCGCTCGGGGTTGTCCGTGAACGGGACCTGGTAGAAGTGGAACATCAGGTCGGGGCCCGCGTGTGAGGGGTCGCGGCGCACGAACAGGCCGGCGTCGCTGTCCATCGCGGAGTTCTCCGGGATCGGCCCGTTGGTCTCCCACACGATCACCGACTCCGGGTGGTCGAGCAGGTTCTCGCCGACGCCGGGCAGGTCGAGGGCGACGGGGATGCCGAGCGCCTCCAGGTCCGCGCGCGGTCCGACGCCCGAGTGGAGCAGCAGCCGGGGAGTGTCGACGGCACCCGCGCACAGCAGGACCTCGCGCCGGGCCCGTACGAGGATCTCCTCGCCGTCCTTGGTGCGCACGTGCACGCCCTCGGCGCGCGATCCGTCGAGCTCCAGCTTGTACGCCCAGGTCTCCAGGAAGATGCTCAGGTTGGCGCGCTCGTCCATGACCGGGTGCAGATACGCGACCGACGCGCTGGAACGCTTGTTGTTCTCGGGGTGGTAGGCGAGGTCGAAGAAGCCGGCGCCGTCGTTGAAGGGCTTCTTGTTGAAGCCCTCGACGTGGGGCACGCCCAGGGCTTTCTGGGAGGCGTCCACGAAGTCGCGGGCGATGGCGTTCCGGTCCTTCTCGTCGACCGGGACGATGTTGTTCTTCAGCCGCGCGTAGTACGCCTCCATCGGCACCGAGCCCCAGCCCTTGGCGCCCGACTCCTCCCACTCGTCCCAGTCGGAGGGCAGCGGCTTGAACGCGATCAGCGTGTTGTGGCTGGAACAGCCGCCGAGGACGCGGGCGCGGCTGTGCCGGATGTGGGAGTTGCCGCGTGGCTGCTCGGTCGTGGGGTAGTCGTAGTCGAGGTCGCCGCCGAGCAGGCCCATCCAGCGGCGCAGGGTGAGCACGTCGTCGCGGCCGACGTCGCTCGGGCCGCCCTCGATGACGGCGACCGTCACGTCGGGGTTCTCGGTGAGGCGGGCGGCGATGACGGAGCCCGCGGTGCCGCCGCCGATGACGACGTAGTCGTAGGTGTCCGGATGCGTGTCTTGGTGCATGGGGGTGCTCCAGGAAGGGGAGGTGATCGGACCGGGAGGGGCGGTCTGGTCGGTCAGGTCAGTCAGATCGGTCAGGTCGGTCTCGGGGAGGGCGGCGGGGCTGCCTCCGGCGAGCGCGTGGTCCGCCGAGCTGCGCCCCGCGGAGGTTCAGCCCGCGAACCACCGCACCGGCTTCGGCGCCAGGTTCTGGTAGACGTGCTTGGTCTCGCGGTACTCGGCGAGGCCGCTGGGCCCCAGTTCGCGCCCCACTCCGCTCTTGCCGAAACCGCCCCACTCGGCCTGCGGGAGGTAGGGGTGGAAGTCGTTGATCCAGACGGTGCCGTGCCGCAGCCGCCCGGCCACGCGCCGCGCCCGCCCGGCGTCGGCGGTCCAGACGGCGCCCGCGAGCCCGTACTCGGTGTCGTTCGCGAGTGCGACGGCCTCGTCCTCGGTGCGGAAGGTCTCGACCGTCAGCACCGGCCCGAAGACCTCCTCGCGCACGACCCGCATCTCGCGGTGGCAGCGGTCGAGGACGGTCGGCTCGTAGAAGTACCCGGTGGCGGGCAGCGTGTCGCTCGGCGTGGGCCGCTTGCCGCCCGTCCGCAGCACCGCGCCCTCGGCGAGCGCGGAGGCGACGTACGCCTCGGTCTTCTCCCGCTGCTGCTCGGACACCAGCGGCCCGCACTCGACGCCGTCCTCGGTGCCACGCCCGAGCCGGATGCGCTCCGCCCGGCGGGCCAGCTCGTTGACGAACCGCTCGCGCACGGACTCCTCGATGATCAGCCGTCCGCCGGCCGAGCAGACCTGGCCGCTGTGGATGAAGGCGGCGTTGAGGGCCTGGTCGACGGCGGTGTCGAAGCCCTCGTCCGTCGCGCAGGCGTCCGCGAAGACGACGTTCGGGTTCTTCCCGCCCAGCTCCAGGGCGACCTTCTTGACGGTGACGGCGGCGGCCTGCGCGACCTTCGTGCCGCTGACGAGTCCGCCGGTGAACGACACGAGGTCGACGTCCGGATGCTCGGCGAGCCTCGCCCCGACCGAGTGCCCCGGCCCGGTCACGATGTTGGCGACACCGGCCGGCAGCCCGGCCTCGGCGAGCAGTCCGACGAGTGCGACGGTGGTCAGCGGCGTGATCTCGCTCGGCTTGACGACGAAGGTGTTCCCGGCGGCGAGCGCGGGCGCGATCTTCCAGCTGGCCTGGAGGAGCGGGTAGTTCCAGGGCGTGATCAGCGCACACACGCCGACGGGCTCGTGCACGACGACGCTGTGGATGTCGGCGTCGCCCGCGTCGACGACACGACCGCCGCCCTCGCCGGCGACCAGGTCGGCGAAGTACCGGAAGGCGTCCGCGACACAGTCGATGTCGACGCGTCCCTCCTCCACGGTCTTACCGGCGTCACGGCTCTCCAGCCGCCCGAGGGATTCGCGGTCGCGCACGAGGAAATCGGCGACACGGCGGAGCAGGGCGGCCCGCTCGGCCACGGGCGTACGGGCCCACGTGCCCTCGTCGAAAGCACGCCGGGCGGCGGCGACGGCGGCGTCCGTGTCCCGCTCGTCACCCTCCGCGACCACAGTGAACGGCTTGGCGTCCGCCGGGTCGAGGATCTCGCGCGTGGCGCCGGAGGCCGCTTCCAGCCACTCGCCGCCGATATGGATGGTGCGCTGCGCCTGCTGTCCTGCCATGTTCGGTGTTGCCTTCCGTTCCAGGTCGATGCCCCTGTGTCACAGCGTTGTGACTCTCGGGGGCCGTGAGCGCCTGCCCCCGCCCCTGGAATGCATGCGCGATCCGTGGCCGAAAGTGCGCCGCGTCACTGAACATGCGGAAAAAGGTCGCGAATCGGAAGGGTGTGCGACGGCACGGTCACGCCACGGTGCGTGACCGTGAACCGTCGGGATCACGGAGTTACGGGGTCACGGGGTCAGCCGACGCCACGGGCTCAGCCGGCGCAGGTGCCGCCCGGCGGGCAGAACCAGCCCACCGCCGTGTCCGCCATCTCGACCTCGTCGCTGCGGCCGTCGTCGTCGCGGCCGTACACGGCCACCGCGTAGAGGGCGCCGTCCGAGGCCGCGAAGCGCGTGTCGACGACATGCCAGGTGCCGACGTCGGGCTCGCCCCGTATCGAGTCGACCGTGTACTCCAGCCGCTCCCCCACGAAGTCGCCGTCGCTCAGGTCCTCACGGCCGAGCTGCCGGAAGCTGTCGGCCTTCGGGGTGTCGGGCGACAGGAACAGGTCGAACGACTCCTGCGGGGTCGCCTCGGCCACCGCGAACACCTGGATCCGCTGCTCGCGGTCCGGGCTGCGGAAGTTGACGACGTCCATGCCGTACTTCGAGGGCACGCTGTCCCGATCCCAGCCGTCGGGCACGGCCGCCCGGAACCCCTCCGGATCGTCGAACGAGTCGTATCCCGAGGGGAGCCCGGCCGCGGTCAGGGACGGCGAGGAGCTCTCCTCCGTGGCTTCCCCGGTGGGCGACTCCGACGTGGACGTGGACGTGTCCGTGGGGTCCGTCGGGTCCGTGGGGGCCACGGACTCGGCCGCCTTGTTGTCCCGCCCGTCGTCGTCCCCGTCACCGCCCATCTGCGTCAGCACCAGCCCCACGGTGACCCCGACCACGGCGGCCCCGGCCACCACCGCGGCCCACACACGCCGCCGGTCGGGCCGGCCCGCCGCCGGAGCCGACGGCACGCCGGCGGGAGGCCAGGAAGGACCGGACGGCCAGGGCGCCGGAGGCGGGGAGGGCGGCAGGGGCCCGGAGGGCGGCTGGGAGGCCGAGGGATGCGGCGGGCTCCCCGACGGCTCGTAGGGCGACGGGGTCCCGGTCGGCTCGTAGGGCGACGGGGTCCCGGTCGGCCCGTAGGGCCAAGGGGTCCCGGCCGGCCCGGAGGACCAAGCGGCCCCTGCCGGACCGGAGGGCGACGGATCCCCCATGGGTTCGGAAGATCGCGGGTTTCCGGCCGACCCGGAGGCAGGCGAAGTCCCGGCCGAGCCGGAGAAAGGCGAGTTCCCGGCCGACCCGGAGGCGGGCGGGCTCCCGGCCGATCCGGAAGACGGCGGGGTCCCCATCGGCCCGGAGGCCGGCGGGGCCCCAGTCGGCCCGGAAGTGGACGCAGTCCCCGTCGGGCCGGAGGCGGGCGGGGTTCCCGCCGGCTCAGAGGCCCCCGGGGGCAGGACCCCTTCGTCGCCGTCCCGCGCGTCGACCACCGTCGGTTCGTGATCCGGGCGGCCCGGTGGTGGCGGGGTGGCGTGGGCCGTCTCCTGGGTGCCGTCCTCCCAGCGCTGGGTCTCCTCGTTCCAGTACCGCTGTCCCCCGCTCATCGTGTCCCCCTCACATGCCCAGCAGTCCGGCCACGGCCCCGGCCGAGGCGATCAGGCTCACCAGGGCCTCGGAGTCCGTGAGCAGCTGGCGCAGCCGCTGCAGTCTGCCCGTGCCGACGGTGCCGGTACGGGTGATCTCGTCCTCGGTGTCGGCCAGCTCGGCGTCCAGCTCGCCGGTCCGCTCGTCCGCCCTCACCCGGGTCAGGTCGGCGCGCAGTTCGCGTACCGCCTTCAGCAGTTCCTGGGCGGCGGCGTCGTGCGGGCCGCCGGTGCCGTGGTGGCTCTCGGCGTGCGCGTGGCTGCCGATGGCGAAGGTGCTGTGCGAGACGTCGCCGATGCTGACGGTCGGCTCATCCGTTGCCATCGCTGTCGGTTCCCTTCTGCTGCTGCGGCACGGAGCCGTCGGTTGTCGTGGAGGACGAGGCGCGGGCGTGGGAACCGACGGCGAACGTGCTGTCCGCGACGGAGTCGATGTGCACGCCACCGCCGCTGATGTTGACCACCTTCTGCACGAACTCGCCCGTCTGGTAGCCGTGTTCGGCCAGCGCCGTACGCACCCCGTTCGCGATGCGGTCCTGCACGCTCCGGAGGTAGCGGTCGACGTCCATCCGCTGGAAGAGCGACCCGGACCGCGCCGCGCCCAGCTCCCGGACCGACATCGCGGGGCCGTCGGGCAGCGCGTTGCCGTAACCGCCGGTGAGCAGCTGCCAGCCGTAGCCCGCGCCCTGGAACAGGGTGACCAGGGAGCGGATGGCCGAGCTGGGCACCTGGCCCACGGCCCAGGTGGCCTTGCCGAACGTGCTGTTGCTGCGGAACCGGTGGGCCGTGCGGTCGGCGTCCTTGAAGTCCGCGCGGATCGGCTGCAGGACGTGCGGGGCGATCTCCAGCATCAGCATGCGGCCCTGGGTGTGGATCCGGACGTAGACGGTGACGACCAGTTCCTCCTCCCAGCCGCCCACGCGGACGCGCAGGAAGTGCCGCCGCTTCTCGGCGCCCTCCTCCACCGCGCGGGACCGGTGCTCCTCGAACGCCTCCTGGTTGTACGGGGCGTCCTCGCGCCGGCCGAGCCCCTCGGCGGGCAGGAACACGCACTCGTCGATCTCCAGCCAGCGCAGCCGGTCGCGCACGGTGTGGCCGGCGTACTCCGAGGGCAGCCGCAGGCCTTCGAGCAGCGGGCGGACGGAGTCCAGGATCGTCCGGTTGCTCATCGGCCGGACCTTCTTCATGCCGTCGGGCCGCAGCTCGACGGCGAGCACCCAGGTGTCGTAGTCGGCACCGGACCCGCAGAACGGGCGTACCTCGTGGTACATGATCAGCGGTGCGCGCTGCTCCAGCCGGATGCGCTCCTTCAGCCGCTGGAACCGCCTGCTCTCCGTGTTCTCCGCCGGGTCGGAGGCCGCGTCCGGGAACCGCTCCGGGGACAGCTCGCCACCGAGGGCCCGCGCGAACTGGCTGCGCTGGGCGCCCGTACACAGGGCGACGCCCACGAAGAGCACCAGCGCGAGCCAGGCCTGGAGCGCCTTGACCTGGGCGTCGCCGCCGAACATCTGCGACAGGGCGGGCAGGAGTTCCTTGAGGAAGTCCCAGAAGCCCGAGCCGTCGTCGTAGGAGTACGACGTGCAGGAGCCGTAGGAGTCGTACGAGTCGCAGGAGGGGCTCGACGAGGAGTCGTCGGATCCGGAGAACGCGAAGACGACCGTGGCGACCAGGAACAGGCCGAACACGATCCGGCCCAGCCAGCGGACGACGAACGCGGCGACGCGCCGCGGGAGCGGCGGGCGGTCGTCGTCGCCGCGGATCGAGGTGCCCATCGCCAGCAGGACGCTGGGCACGAGGTAGCCCGCGAGCAGGAAGTCGGTCACGAGCAGGCCCACCACCCACAGGCCCACGATCGCTCCGGCCCAGGCCAGTTCCAGGCGCCGGGCCCGCAGGGCGTGCGCGAGGACGCGGGCGGCGTCGAAGCCGAGCGAGGGCGCCACGAGCCGCTGGTCGTTGAGGTCGAGCTCCTCGATGACCCGGTCCCGGTAGACGGGGTCGAGATAGGCGCCGGCGCACAGCAGACGGCTGGCCTCGCTGGCGTGGGGCGGGGTGGGCGGCGGGGCCGCCGGTGTCGATGGCGCCGCGGGTGTCATGGGCGCTGAGGGCGTCGCGGGTGTTGTCGTTGTTGCTGTGGTTGCTGTGGTTGCTGTGGTTGCCGTGGTTGGCGGCTGTGACTGCGGTGGCACGCTGGCGGTACTCACACCGTCTCCCCCGATGTGTGAACTGACGTGGGCTTCACGTCAAGTGAGAAACCATCAGCATAGAGCGACGAAAGGAACTGCGGAATCCATCGCGCACGGCTGCACGATCACCGCACAGATGCACCCTGCCCGCTCCCCTTGTCCAGGTACCGGCGAAGCGCCTCCCTTCCGTCACTGACGAACGTCCGGCGCCGTGCCATCACCTGGAGTTCGGGTTCGGTGAGCCAGCCGTACCAGGAGATCTCCGCCGGGTCCGGGGTGATCGGATCCCTGAGGACGGTCTCGTGCAGGCCGAGCCAGTACGGGCTGATCTCGCCGCGGCAGAGGTACTTGAACAGGAACCGGGGCACGTCGGGCACGACCCCCAGTTCCTCGGCGAGTTCACGGGCCGCCGCCCTCTCGTAGGTCTCACCGACGTCCACGGCGCCGCCGATGAGCCAGTTGTACTGGCCGGGGAAGCGGGACATGTCGTCCGCGCGGCGGTGGACGAGGATGCGGCCTTGCGGGTCGCGGCAGACCGTGGTCGCTACGCGGTGCGGCCAGTGGCGGGAGATCGCCTCGGCCCTGTCGACGACCCCCACCACGCGGTCCTGTTCGTCCACCCGCTCGATGAGTTCGGGGAGTTCGGGGAGTTCGGGGAGTTCGGGGAGTTCGGGGGATTCGCGCCGTCGAGTCGTCATGGCGCTAGTCCCGCGCGGAGGCAGCCGCCTTCGCCAGCTGGGTCGCGGCCAGCAGGCTGAGGCCCGGCTCCGCCTGCCGTAGCGCCTTGATGCCCGCCACGGAGTCGGGGGTGCCCTCGTATCCCGCCGCTGCCAGCCGCCCACGCACCCAGCGGGCGCGCAGGTCGTCGTCGTGCGCGGCAGCGGCCTGCTCGATGAGGGCGGCGGCCCGTTCCAGGCCGGGGCGTTCCTCCTCGCTCGCCTCGGCCAGGGCCTGGCGCAAGGCCGCGCCGATGGCGTCGGCGTCGCGCAGCACGAGGACGTTCAACTGGTCCTTCTTGCTTCCTAGTGATCCGAACATGCAGGTCATCCTGTTCGTCAGGCGCCCTGCGGCTCAAGCGACTTGAGGACGATCTGAGCCCGGAGCCGGCGTTCGCCGCGGTCGCGGACGCCGGCAGGCCCCGTCCGGGCCGAGCCGGGACGGGGCCTGCTGGTGTATGCCGTGGTGACCGGCGCCCTCCGTGGGGCGGATCAGCGGGGCGGGTCTCAGATGAGGCCGAGCGCGCGGACCGCCTCGCGCTCCTCCTCCAGCTCCTTGACGGAGGCGTCGATGCGGGCGCGGGAGAACTCGTTGATGTCCAGGCCCTGGACGATCTCGTACGTGCCGTCCTTCACGGTGACCGGGAAGGAGGAGATGAGGCCCTCGGCCACACCGTACGAACCGTCCGACGGGATGCCCATGGAGGCCCAGTCGCCCTCGGCGGTGCCGTTGACCCAGGTGTGGACGTGGTCGATCGCGGCGTTGGCGGCGGAGGCGGCCGAGGAGGCGCCGCGGGCCTCGATGATGGCGGCGCCGCGCTTGGCGACGGTCGGGATGAAGTCCTCGGCGAGCCACTTCTCGTCGTTCACGACCTCGGCGGCGTTCTTGCCGGCGACCGTGGCGTGGAAGATGTCCGGGTACTGGGTGGCGGAGTGGTTGCCCCAGATCGTCAGCTTCTTGATCTCGGAGACCGGGACGCCCGTCTTCTTCGACAGCTGCGTCAGCGCGCGGTTGTGGTCCAGGCGGGTCATCGCGGTGAAGCGCTCGGCCGGTACGTCCGGGGCGGCGGCCTGGGCGATCAGGGCGTTGGTGTTGGCCGGGTTGCCGACGACGAGGACCTTGATGTCGTCCGCGGCGTGGTCGTTGATGGCCTTGCCCTGGGGCTTGAAGATGCCGCCGTTGGCCTCCAGGAGGTCGCCGCGCTCCATGCCCTTGGTGCGGGGGCGGGCGCCGACGAGCAGGCCCACGTTCGCGCCGTCGAAGGCGACGTTCGGGTCGTCCGTGATGTCGATGCCCTGAAGGAGCGGGAAGGCGCAGTCGTCGAGCTCCATGGCGGTGCCCTCCGCGGCCTTCAGCGCCGGGGTGATCTCCAGCAGGCGCAGCTTGACCGGCACGTCCGCGCCGAGCAGCTGGCCGGAGGCGATGCGGAAGAGCAGGGCGTAACCGATCTGGCCGGCCGCGCCGGTGACGGTGACGTTCACGGGAGTGCGGGTCATGGCGTTCTCCGTATGACAGCTGGCGGTGGGGCGGTCCCTGCCCCTGGTGGGACGTACGAATGATCGATCTCTTGGCGTCAAGAGAGATCAGCCGTCAGGCTATCGCGCATCCGGGATCCCGGACGGGCGGGTCCGTGTGGCCCGTCCCACAGCGGTCGGGTTCCACATTAGAGCGCGCAGGCTGCAACGCGAAGGCCGGAACTCCAAGGCTGGAACGCCAAGGCTGGAAAAGGCGGCCGCCGTCCGGGAGAGGTGGACGAAGCGGCCGCCGTGTGGGGGTGCCGGGCCGGGAGCGGATGTCGATCTCCCGGGCGGCCGGACTCCCGTGGGGGTACTGTCCGCCTGCCCCGATGGGACGCGGACATTCCCCTTGTTCGGCAACTACTTTGGGTGGCGGGTGCGTCACGTTCGTCTCACACCCGTGGAGTGCGCCCCCGGCTGGTTTTCAGGGGCGCGGGAAACTGCGGGGTTTTCAGGGGCACGGGGAACTGCGGGGTTTTCAGGGGCGCGGGGAACTGCGCGACCAGCCACACCCGGCCCGCACCCGACCCGCAACCCCGCCCCTCACTGCGTACACCCCTCCCGCCCCGCGGCCAGCGTCACGCACGCCGTCGCGTCCCCCGCGTCCTTCACGGCGACCATCGGCGTGTACGCGGTGGCGTCACCGGCCGTGTCGATCGTCGCGGTCTGCTTCACCTTGCCCACGCTCACCCGCACCTCGTCCCCCTGCGCGGCGGCCGTGATACGCGCCCAGGCCGCGTCGCAGGTCTTGCTGTAGCGGACCTCGACCTGGGTCGTGCCCACGGTGGCGCTGTCGGTGGTCTTCACCAGTTCGCCGCTGCACCCCATGGCCTCCGCGTCCTTGCCGGTGCAACTGGCACCGCTGCACTTCACACCGGGCGGCAGATCGGCGTTGGCGCCGGCGGACGTCGTGGGCGTGGACGGCTTGGCGTCGGCCGCCGGGTCGTCACCGCCGTTCGTGAGGAAGAACGCCGCCGCGACCACGAGGCCCGCACCGACGACACCGGCGAGGAACATAGTCACCCGCCGCTTGCCCGCTCCCCCACCGGGCGAGCCGCTCCCGCCCGGACGGGCGTCCTGCGGGGTCACGGCCGGACCGAACCCACCGGGCGCACCAGGCCCACCGGGTCCACCAGATCCACCGGGCGCACCCGGCCCGCCGGACGCCCCGAGGCCACGCGACGGCCCGGACGGGTCCGACGGCGAGGGGGCAACTCCCCAGCCACCGCCCCGCGAAGCCGCGCTCCCGGAAGCACCGCCGCCGGCAGCCGCACCGCTCCCGCCGGCCGCACCGTTCCCGGAAGCCGCGCCGTACGAGGACGCCCCGTACGAGCCCGCGGACGGCTGCCCGTACGACCTCCGCTCCTCCGCCGGACCCGTCGGCTGGGACGGAACCGAGGGCGGGACCGTGGGCGCCACGCCCGCCGGGCCTGCCACTCCCGGCGTCGCGGTCGCACTGCGGCCGGCCTTGCCGCTCTTGCCCTTGGCGGGCGGCGAGGTCGCCCCGAGCTCCCCGAGCGCGGCGCGCGCCTGGGAGATGCGGATGGCCTCCATGGTCATGTCGTGGCGCATCTCCGAGCGGCTCCAGGCCCGCTCGGCCAGCTCCCACATGGTCGTCAGGTGCACGGGATTGGTCCCGGTCACCTCGGCCAGCGCGACGATCGCACCCTTGGGCGCGAGCAGCCGGCCGTTCAGATAGCGCTCCCAGGACGTCTTGCTGTAACCCGTACGGTCGGCCACCGCGGCGATGCTCAGCCCGCTGCGGTCCACGAGCCGCCGGAGCTGGCCGGCGAACTCCTTGACCTGCGGATCGAGTTCCTCGGGCAAGGCCCTCCAACGAGGCATTGCTCCCCCCTCTTTTCCCCCCGAACGTGCCTGATCTTTCCCCCCGTACTGCTTCTCCCGCGCATGGTGCCCTCGCCGAGTACGAGCGTCCGAGCGTCCGAGTCCGCGACCACATTCTCGACCGTGCCGAGAGGGTTCCGAAGGGTTCCGGACATCTCGTTACGTCTCGTTACGTTCGTTACGTCCGCTCCGGACCACCCTGTGGGATGCGCCTGGTCAGGATGCCAGTTCCCGGAGCGGGGGCGCGCACGGGAGCATTCGGGCCGGGGCGTGCACCGTCGCACACCCTCTGGTCTGCACTGGTCCGCCCTGGTCCGCCCTGGTACGCCCCGGCCTGCGGTCCAGTGTCCCACCGCCGTCCCGTACTGCCGGACAGAACCCCTGATGAGCACACGGGACGTCCCGAACCGTCCCAATTACCCACGTTATCCCTGGCGTTGAGCAATCGCGCGGGTCATTCTCCAACTTGTCAACACATCGACACAACAGGCACACATGCGGGGAAACAGGGATCAGGGGGATCACATGCAGCGCAGGAACAAGCGCAGGAACACCGGCCACGAAGGCACGCGCCGCACCGCCGGACACACCGGCGGCCGTCGTCGACTGCTGCTCGCCGCCGTCGCCGTGACGGCCGGGGCGGGGCTCGCGCTGGGCGCCGGAGCCCCACTCGTCACGGCCGCCGCGCCGCAGGTCGTCGACGGGCGCGGGGCCGCGTACAACGACTGGGGCGACGAGGGCACCCTCTCCGTCAACCGTCACGCGAACAGCAACGCGACCCGGCTGTGGCAGTCCGTGCTGTACGCGGACGGCGCCAAGTGGCGGGCGTCGAACGGAACCTGGCACACCTTCACCAAGGCCGACATCGACGGCTCGTTCGGCCCCAGGACCCGGTCGGCGACCAAGTGGTGGCAGGACCAGGAGGAGCTGGAGGACGTCGACGGGATCGTCGGCAAGGAGACGTTCGGGCACGCGGACGACGTCCTCGACGGCCCGAGCGGCAACGGCACGGTGACCTACGGCGGTTACCGGCACGACGTCACCTTCAAGCGCCTCGACGGCAAGTACTACGTCAGGATCGGCGCGAACTGGAAGGTCGCCGCGTACGACTGGAGGGGCTGATCCGGCCCCGCGGGGCAGCGGGAAACTTCACACGAAAGAAGGGGGCCGTCACGCCAGGGTGACGGCCCCGACCAGGACGGCGGCGAGCAGGACGAGGACGACGAGGGCCACGTACAGGGCGAGGCGGCCCGGCTGCCGGTGCCGCGGCTCCTCCTCCGGGGTGTCCCACCACGGCAGGGTGGGATCGTCTTCGTACGTCTCGCCGCCCTGCTGTGGCAGCACGTCCCCTGGGGCGGCGGTCGTGCCGGAGGCTGCGGCCGGGGCGGGCGCGGTGGTCGGGGCGGGCTCGGTGGTCGCCGCGGGGCGCGGCCAGACCCGTACGGCCAGCTCCCAGCGCACCCCGAAGCGTTCGGCGTCCTCGCCGGCGACCCGGCACAGCGCGACGACTGCCTGACGGGGCGGCGGCTGGGTTCCGTTGAGGTAGCGCTGCCAGGACGACTTGCTGTACGCCGTGCGGGCGCCGAGCGCGACCAGGCTCAGGCCCGTGCGGTCCTTGAGGAGCCGCAGCTGCTCCACGAAGTGCCGTACCTCCGGCGGGAGCCCGTCCGGCAGGGGCTGCCAGGCACTCATCGTTCACCTCCTCGGCGTCGCGGGGCGTCTGAGCGAGTGACGATGCGGGACGGCGGAGCGGTTCCCACCGGTCAGCGCGCCGCGGGCGCACGTACGCGGCTGCCGGTCGCATCGTGATGCGGTGCGTTGTGGTGCCGGGCGCGCCCCCTGCTTGTGCTTCTCAGCGGCGCGGGGCTGTGTCGACGTGCGGCTCCGCCGCGGGGCGCGACAAGCCACGACGGGCCCGCGGTCGCCCACCGACAGAAGCCGGCGGACGATGCCCCGTTCGTCCCGTGGGCCGGTGGCCCGTGAGCCGGTGGCCCACGGCCCACGGCCACGTCACTTGATCGTCAGGTGGAGCGTGTCGTCGAGGAACGGGATCTCCAGCCACGGATTCGGCTGGGCCATCATCGAGAGCAGGACGATCGCGGCGCCGAGAGCGCCGTACGTGACCATGTCGGTGAACCGGGAGCGCACGGCGAGCATGCCGACGTCGGGCAGGGCCCAGCGCAGGGCCGCGCCGACGATCAGGGCCGCGCCGATCAGGATCGTGCCGAACCGGAACACGTCCAGCGCGGTCAGCAGCAGTCCGAGCCCGACGGTGGAGAGCACCGCGAGGATCGGCCACTGACGGGCCGGCGCCGGGGCGTCCCGGGGCGCGGCACGGCCACCGCCCTCGGGGCGCGCGGTGTCACGGGTGAACAGCGGGAAGCGGCGGGTGGCCCGCTTCGGCTCCCCGGTGGCGTCGGGCGCGCTGATCGCGTCCCGTACGGTCTGCTCCGCGCTCTCCTCCGGGGAGTCGCCGCCCTGCTCCGGGGAGTCGCCGCTCTGCTCCGGGGAGGCGGCACCGGTATCCGAGGAGGCGGCGCCGGTCTCCGGCTCGTCCCCCAGAGGCTCGTCCTCGCGGGTCCTGTCCTTCACCGTGCGCTCCGGCTCGCCCGCCGCCTCAGCCGACACCGCGCTCCGCCGCCTCGACCACGTTCACCAGCAGCTGGGCACGGGTCATGGGGCCCACACCGCCGGGGTTCGGCGAGATCCATCCGGCGACCTCGGCGACGCCCGGGTGGACGTCGCCCACGATCTTGCCCTCGGCGGACCGGGAGACGCCGACGTCCAGGACGGCCGCGCCCGGCTTCACGTCCTCGGGCCGGACCAGGTGCGCCGAACCGGCGGCCGCGACGATGATGTCGGCCCGCTTCAGGTGCGCCGACAGATCGCGCGTGCCGGTGTGGCACTGCGTCACCGTGGCGTTCTCGCTGCGCCGCGTGAGCAGCAGCGGCATGGGGCGCCCGATGGTCACGCCACGGCCGACGACCACGACCTCGGCGCCCTTGATCTCGACGCCGTACCGGCGGAGCAGGGTGAGGACGCCGTTCGGGGTGCAGGGCAGCGGCGCGGGCTCGTTCAGCACCAGCCGGCCCAGGTTCATCGGGTGCAGGCCGTCCGCGTCCTTGTCCGGGTCCATCAGCTCCAGGATGCGGTTCTCGTCGATGCCCTTGGGAAGCGGCAGCTGCACGATGTAGCCGGTGCAGGCGGGGTCCTCGTTCAGCTCCCGCACGACCGCCTCGATCTCTGCCTGTGTGGCGGTCGCGGGCAGCTCGCGCTGGATGGAGGCGATCCCGACCTGCGCGCAGTCGCGGTGCTTGCCGGCGACGTACTTCTGGCTGCCGGGGTCGTCGCCTACGAGGACCGTGCCGAGCCCGGGCGTGACCCCCTTCTCCTTCAGGGCCGCCACGCGGGCGGTCAGGTCGGACTTGATCGCGGCTGCGGTGGCCTTGCCATCGAGAATCTGGGCGGTCATGGACCCCATCCTCGCGGATGACCTGCCCGTGGTTCCAATCAGGGGACCCCGGCGCCCCCGGGGATACCGGTCAGTTCGTATCCACCCATGATCAAAGATGTTGCACTTGCACAACACATAGTGAATGCCGCTGGACAAATAAGCCGAGCCTAAAGAACGATGAACTGCGCAGTGCCGCGGGCAGTGCCGGGGGGACGAACCGCATCAAATGAACCTTCCTCTCCTCCGAACGTGCCGCGCGTCGTCCCCACCAACGGAGGAAACACCGCCATGAGTTTCGGCGACCCCAACAACCCGTACGGTCCCCCGCAGGGACAGGGCCAGCAGCCCGGGTACCCCCAGGGCCAGCAGCCCGGCTACCCCCAGGCGCCGCAGGGCCAGCCCGGTTACGGCTACCCGCAGCAGGGCGCCCCTCAGGGCCAGCCCGGTTACGGCTACCCCCAGGCGCCGCAGGGCGTGCCGCCGCAGCAGGGCTACGGCTACCCGCAGCAGCCGGGCGGTTACCCGGGTGGGCCCGGCCCCGGCGCTCCCCGGGTGGCCTCGATGGGCCGCCGCCTGGGCGCCCGCCTGATCGACGGCGTGGCCTTCGGCATCATCTACTTCATCCTCGCCGCCATCGGTGTCGCCGGTTCCGTCGGCGCGGCCCAGGACTGTGACCCGTCCGCCGCCGACTACAACAGCTGCATCAACGACGCCAGCTCGAGCATCGTGGCCTCGTTCGGCGCCGTGATCGGTGTCCTCGCGATCGTCGGCCTGCTCTACGAGTGGCTGATGACCGGCCTGGTGGGCGCCACCCTGGGCAAGATGGCCCTCGGCATGCGCGTCGTGAAGGTGGACACCGGCCAGAAGCCCGGCCTGGGTTCCGCGTTCATCCGCTGGATCATCCCGATGGTCGGCAGCTTCGCCTGCGGCATCGGTCAGCTCCTGGTCTACCTGTCCCCGTTCTGGGACAAGTCGGGCCGCCAGCAGGGCTGGCACGACAAGGCCGCGAGCACGATGGTCATCCAGAACTGACAGTTCAGGACCGACAGTTCTTCAGGACTGACAGTTCTTCAGGACCGACAGTTCTTCAGGACTGATCGTCCTCGTGGCGTCGCGTTATCGCCACTCACACCTGGGGCCGTGCCTCTCCCCGTCCAGGGGGGACACGGCCCCGGCGCGTTCTCCGAGCTGATACGCGTAGCCACGAAAACCGGTGGAGCAGCGCCGCTGTGCGCCGCTACCGTGCCGCCCAACCAAGTCGTCTGAGCAAGGACGTGCCGTTGTACACCCTGTGAGACCTCCCGAGAGCTGATCTGTCGCGCGTCGCGCATGTGCGCCGCGCTGCTTTTTGCTGCGGACTTCTCACTGAAACCGGTGTACTTCTGTGCTCAATAGCTGGGTGGTCATGCCCACCTGCCTGCCGACCGTCCTCCGCCGTTGCCACACGTGCGCGTCCGAGCGCTTCGAGGCGAACGGTAAATTCCGCGTCAACGCGAACCACAAGCTCCTCGACGCCTGGCTCCTCGTGCTCTGTACCGCCTGCGGGGACACGGCGAAGCTCACGGTCCTGGAGCGGATGCACGTGCGCTCCGTACGACCCGAGCTGCTGGACCGGCTGCACGACAACGACCTCGGCCTGGCAGCGGAGTTGCTCCAGGATCCGGTCGTGCGGCGCCGCAACCGCATCGCCCTCGACTGGGCGGGCGCCTGGCGCCTCGACACGGGCGGATCGGATCACCTGGACCGCGAGGTGATCGACGTCTCGGTCCGCTTCGCGGCGCGGATCCCTGTCCGGCCGGTGCGACTGATAGCTGAAGGCTGCGGTCTCTCACGGGCCGAGGTCGAGAGGCTGGCCAGAGAAGGGAAACTCGTGTCGGCGGTCCGGCTGAGCGGCAGGCTCTCCGGCGACTTCACCTTCACGCTCAAGCGCTGAGCCCTCCTCGGGACCACGGACACCGCGGCTCAGGCGGCTTGTTCCCACTCGCCGCGGTGCTCCTCGTCCTCCGGCGGCTGACGCGCGGCCTTCTCCAGCGCGCGCAGGACGGCCCAGGCCAGGGCGGACACGCCGGTGAGGCACCAGGGCAGGATCCAGATCACGGCCCACGCGCGCGCCTGCGGGCTGAGGATCAGTTCGCAGGCTGCCGCGCCCATGCCGGTGGCCAGGCTCCAGCACAGGGAGCGTCCGGCGTACCGGACGGCGCGGGTGAGCCGCTGAGGTGCGTGGGGGTGGCGGGTGCCGGGGTGACGGGTGCGGGAACGGCGGGAGGGCATGGCTCTGCCCGGTTCGTTCATCAAGGGATCCTTCGCGGCAGGTGCGCGGGGCGCGGGGCGCTGGTGAGCCTGGACACGCGGAACGCCGCAAGTGTGCACCCCGTGAAGGAGTGCACACAGGACGGCCGCTTGACAGGAGCAACCTCTGAGACAACTTGCCAGCCGGCCATCTCCCGCCAAGGCCGAGGCAGCGGCGGTGGCAGGTGCGTGGAGCATGCCCTGCGCAGGTCTGAACCTGGCCGAAAAGTCGAGGTGGAAGCCTCGAAAGGCTCTGACGTGTCTGGGAAACGGCAGAATTCCGCCACATACGAACCGGAAGCTGATAACAGAACCGACAATTCCGCCCGCGCCGCACGACACCTCGCTCGCCGATGTCCATGTTTGTCCACTGAAAGCGGCGGGACCGATTCCAGCCTGTATGGGATGAGAGTTGCGGGGGACGTCCCGCCGGTTTGCGTGCTTCTCGTGACAGCTTGTGTGGCCCCGGTGACCGTCCGGGTCACCGGTTCTGACTGTCTGTCCGACTTCCTGTGGGGGGAAGCTGATGCTGCACAAGCGTGCCGCGCGCACGCCGTTACGGCGTGCCCGGAGAGGACACAGAACCACCTTCGTCGCTGCCCTCACCACGGCCACCGTGGTCATCGCGGCGGCGCCCGGTCCGGCGGCGGCCCCCAAGCCCGAGTTGCCGGAGCCGGAGAGCCCGTGGACCAAGCCGACCAAGGTAGAGGCCCCCGTCACCGAGGCCCCCGTCACCCCGGCCGGGGTGACCAAGCCACCGGCCGTTCGAGCTGTGCGTCAGCGAGTTGCTGACGAACGCCGTCGCTCATGTCGGCGAGGGCACTCCGGTGACGGTCCGCCGACGACGAGGGTGGCCGCGGCCTGCTGGTGGTGGACGCTGTCGCGCTGTGCTGGGGCGTGGAGCGACGCGCGTCCGGCAAGTCGGTGTGGTGCGAGGTGATGTGGGGCGTCTGACTTCGACGGTTTCGACGGTTTCGAAGGTGCCGAACCGGCGTACCCCTCCCCGCCCGCTCGGTACTCTCGTCAACCAGAGTCTCCACAGGGAGCGTTGGACCCTGTGAGCGCATGGAACACCTGAGAGAGCCTGAGAGAGAAAGCCGTACGGGGGATTCATGGCAGACCAGGGGCATGCCCCGCCCGACTCCCCGGAGGGCGGGCGCGCCGCGCTGGAGCAGGCGGGCGCCAAGCCGCTGAAGTCCGCCGACCCGGCGCGCATCGGACCGTACGTACCGCTCGGGCTGCTCGGCAGTGGCGGCATGGGCCGGGTCTATCTGGCCCGGCCCGCCGACGGCCGCCCGGGGCTCGCCGCGGTGAAGGTGATCCGGCCCGAGTACGCCGAGGACACCCGGTTCCGGCAGCGGTTCGAGCGGGAGGCCGCCGTGCACGGGCGGGTCCGTACGCCGTACGCGCCGCAGTTGCTCGGTACCGGGTTCGCGGACGACACCCTGCTGTGGATGGCGACCGAGTACCTGCCCGGCGTGGACCTCGCCGAGGCCGTCCGCGCGTGCGGCGGGCTGGAGGCGGCCGGGCTGTGGTGGCTGGTGGCGGAGCTCGGACAGGCGCTGTCGGCGCTGGCCGCCGCCGGGGTCGTACACCGGGACCTCAAGCCGTCCAACGTGCTCCTGACGCAGCAGGCCGCACGGGACACCGTGCACGTGATCGACTTCGGCATCTCACAGGCCGTGGACAGCAGTGCCATCACCACGACCGGGCACCGGGTCGGCAGCCCCGCCTACATGGCGCCCGAGTATCTGCGGGACGGCCGCTGCGACACCGCCTCCGACGTGTTCTCCCTCGGTTGCGCGCTCGTCTACGCCGCCACCGGGCACGCCCCGTTCGGCGACGGGACCGGCACGGATGTGATGCACCGCGTCGCGTTCGAGGAGCCCAAGGCGGAGATCATGGCCGAAGTCTCGGCGATGGACCCCGCGTTGGCGGCCCTGCTGTCCGGCTGCCTCGCCAAGGAGCCCGCCGACCGGCCCACGCCGGACCAGCTGACCGGCACGGCCGTGGCCGCGGGGCACGGCCGCCCACCCGCCTGGCCGGAGCCGCTGCACACCCGTCTGCTCGCCCGGCGGCAGGGCTGCGAGGTACTGGAGCGCGTCTCGACCGAGCAGACGATTCAGTTCCGTACGCCCACGAAGGCCGTGGCTTTCCCCGCGCCGGGCCCCGGATTCGGTCCGCCGACACCACCCGGCCCGTACGCCCCGTACGCCCCGTACGGGCCGCCGCCGTCCTCGCCGGGTGAGGCTCCGGCTCCGGCTTCCGGACAGGGCACGAAGCGCAGGAGGCGCCACCTCGCCGTCGTCGCGGGGCTCGCCGTGGTGGCCGTCGCGGTGAGCGCCTTCCTGTTCACGCGCCCGGACTCCGGCACCGCCGCCTCCTCACAGACGGCGGTCGAAGCCACCGCCTCCGACGAGGCGGCCACGTCACCGTCCGGCTCCCCCACCTCGCCCTCCCCCTCCTCCAGCAAGGAGAAGAGGGGGGACGACAAGAAGGACGGGGAGAACGGGACAGGGACGGAAGCTTCGCCCGGCTCCGCCGGCGGCGCGGGCGGTACGCGGCCCACGGCCACCGTCACCGCCACGCCCGGCGGCGGCAGCGGCGGCGACTCCGGCACCGCTCCGAGCGCCGCCCCCACCAAGTCCGCGACGAAACCCGCCACCCCGCCGTGGATCTCCCAGTGCACGTACTACTCCGGCACCGAAGTGACCCGCCTCGGCGACAAGAACCAGCGCGTCACGCAGGTCCAGTGCATGCTGCTCAAGCGCGGCTACGGCCTGGGCGCCGGAGGGGTCGACGGCCAGTTCGGCAACGACACCCTGTCGGCGGTCAAGCGGTTCCAGGGCGCCAAGGGGCTGGACGTCGACGGCGAGGTGGGTCCCAACACCTGGGGAGCACTGCGCAGTTCGACGTGACGACGTCGATGCCGTACCGAGCGCGTCTCGGTACGGCATCGACGTCCGGCATCTGCGTCAGTGGAAGAAGTGCCGCGTCCCCGTGAAGTACATCGTGACGCCCGCCTTCTGCGCGGCCTCGACCACCAGCTCGTCGCGGACGGAACCGCCGGGCTGGACCACGGCCTTCACGCCGGCCTCGGTCAGGATCTCCAGGCCGTCGGGGAAGGGGAAGAAGGCGTCGGAGGCGGCGTAGGAACCGGCGGCGCGTTCGGCGCCCGCCCGCTCGACCGCCAGCTTCGCCGAGTCGACCCGGTTGACCTGCCCCATGCCGACGCCCACCGAGGCGCCGTCCTTGGCCAGCAGGATCGCGTTGGACTTCACGGCGCGGCAGGCCTTCCAGGCGAAGGCCAGCTCGGCCAGTTCGTCACTGGTGAGCGCCTCACCGGTCGCCAGGGTCCAGTTCGCGGGGTCGTCGCCCTCGGCCTGCAGCCGGTCGGTGACCTGGAGGAGCGCGCCGCCGTCGACGGGCTTGAGCTCGACGGGGTTGGAGGGGCCGTTCGGGGCCTTCAGCACGCGGATGTTCTTCTTCTTCGTGAGGGCCTCCAGCGCGCCGTCCTCGTAGTCGGGCGCCACGATGACCTCGGTGAAGATCTCCGCGACCTGCTCGGCCATCTCCTTGCTGACCGGACGGTTGACGGCGATGACCCCGCCGAACGCCGACAGCGGGTCGCAGGCGTGCGCCTTGCGGTGCGCCTCGGCGACGTCCGCGCCGACCGCGATGCCGCAGGGGTTGGCGTGCTTGATGATCGCGACGGCCGGCTCGTCGTGGTCGTACGCGGCACGGCGGGCGGCGTCCGTGTCCGTGTAGTTGTTGTACGACATCTCCTTGCCGTGCAGCTGCTCGGCCTCGGCGAGACCGCCGGTGCCCGAGACGTAGAGCGCGGCCGGCTGGTGCGGGTTCTCGCCGTAGCGCAGGGTGTGCGCGCGCTCCCAGGTGGCGCCGAGGAAGTCGGGGAACTGGCTGTCGTCGACGGGGGCGTAGGAGGAGGCGAACCAGGAGGCGACCGCGACGTCGTACGCGGCCGTGTGCTGGAAGGCCTCGGCGGCGAGCCGCTTGCGGGCCGCGAGGTCGAAGCCGCCGTCCTTGAGGGCGGACAGGACGTCGCCGTACCGGGCCGGGCTGGTGACGACGGCGACGGACGGGTGGTTCTTGGCGGCGGCGCGCACCATGGACGGCCCGCCGATGTCGATCTGCTCCACGCACTCGTCGGGGGTGGCGCCCGAGGCGACGGTCTCACGGAACGGGTAGAGGTTGACCACGACGAGGTCGAACGGCTCGACGCCGAGCTCGGCGAGCTGCCGCTGGTGGTCCTCCAGGCGCAGGTCGGCGAGGATGCCCGCGTGGACCCTGGGGTGGAGGGTCTTGACCCGGCCGTCCAGGCACTCGGGGAAGCCGGTGAGCTCCTCGACCTTGGTGACAGGGACGCCCGCGGCGGCGATACGGCCCGCGGTGGACCCGGTGGAGACAAGCTCGACACCGGCCTCGTGCAGCCCGCGCGCGAGCTCCTCGAGCCCGGTCTTGTCGTAAACGCTGACGAGCGCCCGGCGAATCGGCCTCTTGTTGCTCTCGGCGGTCACTGGATAACTACCTTTCGTCCCTCAATGCGATAGCCGCTACGGGCGATCCGCCCCACGACATCGACGAGCAGCCTTCGCTCGACTTCCTTGATGCGCTCGTGCAGAGCGCTCTCGTCGTCCTCGTTCCGGACCTCCACCACGCCCTGAGCGATGATCGGTCCGGTGTCGACGCCGTCGTCGACGAAGTGGACGGTGCATCCGGTGACCTTGGCGCCGTACGCGAGCGCGTCACGGACGCCGTGGGCGCCGGGAAAACTGGGGAGGAGGGCGGGGTGGGTGTTCACGAACCGCCCGCCGAACCGCGCCAGGAACTCCTTGCCCACGATCTTCATGAACCCCGCGGACACGACGAGATCGGGCTGGTGGGCTGCCACGGCCTCGGCGAGGGCGGCGTCCCACTCCTCACGGGTGGCGTAGTCCTTCACCCGCAGCACGAAGGTCGGCACCCCGGCGCGCTCGGCGCGGGCCAGCCCCTCGATGCCACCGCGGTCGGCGCCGACGGCCACGATCTCGGCACCGTAGGCCTCGGTGCCGACCTCGTCGATGGCATCCAGCAGCGCCTGCAGATTGGTCCCGGATCCGGAAACCAGGACGACAAGGCGCCTGGCCGCGGACTTGACCACGGGCTCGGCCACGGCGGGGCCCTTTCTCGGGGAGTCTCTCGGGAAGTCTTTTGTACGGTCGCGTTTGTACGGTCGTACGAATGCTTCGCGCCCCCTGATACGGGGAAGTCTACGAAGCGGTCGACCGTCAGCAACGATACCGGCACACCGGACGGCCCCCACGGGACGGGGGCGTGGCCGGAAGGTACCGTCTGGGAAGCATCCGCCCGGGGAACGCAGCTCAGCGAGGGGAGCGAGGGGAACGCCTGGCTCGCCTGGCACGTTGACTCAAAGACGGATGCGAACGTTCCAGCAGCGCCAGCAGCGCCGAGGAACCGACGCTCCAGCAGCACCTCAGTACCGACGGACTGGTCCCAACCGGCTCCGGACGTACTGGTCCCAGCACTGATCCCAAGGGGAAGACGCACACCTGATGCCGGACCGCAGCCTCCGACTTCCACCGCTCCTGCTGCGTGAGCGGCGTTCTTCGCCCACCCCGCCGCGGGAGAGCGAGGGCGCGCCCGAAACCGGTCAGGAGGACAAAGGTGGGCGTGGGGCGCAGGCCCCGGCCGACGACAACCCCTTCGCGCCGCCGCCGGAGGGCACCCCCGACCGTCCGTGGCAGCCGCGCCGCCCCACGAAGGGGCAGGGCCAGGGAGAAGGACAGGGACAAGGACAGGGCCAGGGAGGGGACGACGGCGAGGGGCACTCCCCCTGGGGCAGCCAGTGGAGCGACCGCCAGCCCGGCCGCTCGAACGGCGGCGGCTTCGGCGACCGCCCCCGTCCCTCCGGTGGCGGACAGGGCGGCCCCGAGGGCGGCCCGGGTGGTCAGGGTGGTCCCAACCTGCGCTGGGACCCGACGGACCCGGCCCAGCGCCGCGCGCGCTACGCCCTGCTCGCCGGCATGTGGGCGTTCTTCTTCTCCCTCTTCAGCTGGCCTTACGTGGCGCTGCTGCTCGGCGCGCTGGCCCTCTACTGGGGCATCAGCGCGCTCCGCGTCAAGCCCCGCCGTCCCGACCCCAACACTCCGGGCTCCGACCCGAACGCCCGCCCCCAGACCACGGCCGCGATCAGCGGTCTGGTGACCGCCTCACTGGCCCTGGTCATGGTGGCCGCCACCTTCACCGCCCAACTGGTCTACCGCGACTACTACACCTGCACCAACGACGCCCTCACCACCGCCTCGAAGAAGTCCTGCGAGAAGCTCCTGCCGGAGGAGCTCCGCGGCGTACTGGGCACCCGCTGACGCCTCGGGTGGCGTGACTGCCGTGACTGCCACGGCTGCCGTGGGCGCTACGGGTGGGTGCGGTCCGGTGGGTCCGCGGGTGACGTGGCCCTGCGGAGCGCCTCCCAGCGGGTTTCGCGGGAGGCGTCGTCGTGCCAGGGAGAACCAGTCTTGGCGGCCTTGGATGTCTTGGGCGTCTTGGGTGTCTTGGGTGTCTTGGCGGCCTTAGGTGTCTTGGTTGTCATGGAGACCTTGGGCATCTTGGGTGCCTTCGAGGCCTTGGACACCTTGGAGGTCCTGGAGGTCCTAGGCGTCCTGGGCGTTCTAGGCGTTCTAGGCGTTTTGGGTGGCCTACGTGTCTTGGGAACTCCGGTCACCTCCGCCGCCGCCGAAGTGCCCTCTCCCCCCGGCCGCCGAGCCCCACCCGCACGGCTCTCCCGACGCCCCTTCTCCTGCGGCTCCAGCCCCCCGCGCGCCCCCAACGCCACCGGCACTCCCACCACCGCCGTCCACGCCACCACGGCGGCCCCCACCTGCCACCACACCGGTCCGACATGGGCCAGTGCGGCGGTGCCGAGGCGGCCGGTCGACAGGGCG
This sequence comes from Streptomyces sp. NPDC046862, assembly GCF_040704615.1. Classification (NCBI taxonomy): domain Bacteria; kingdom Bacillati; phylum Actinomycetota; class Actinomycetes; order Kitasatosporales; family Streptomycetaceae; genus Streptomyces; species Streptomyces sp. NPDC046862. The sequence continues at coordinate 100,557 of NZ_JBEYXP010000019.1, forward strand.
GTCAGGGCGGCGAGGAGCAGACCGCACACGACGGACGCCGACATCGTCGTGGTGCAGGTCCGGCCACGGGACCAGCAGGCGCGCCGGTCGGCACGGGCAGCCGCCCCCACACACCAGCCGAGGATCACCCCCGCGGCCAGCGGCACCGTAGCGGCCGCCGCCCACTCCGCCGCCGACGCACCACCACCCGGCACCGCCGCCAAGAGGGGGAGGGACGGCAGACGAGGGTCGGGCGGAGTCGTCGACAGCGGCGCCGCCACATGCGCCGCGCCCATTGAGAACCCGGGCCCAAGGGCGTAGGCCGCGCCCCACACCGCCGCGTTCGGCAGCAGCGCCAGGCACAGCAGCAGTACGGCGCAACGCCCCGACCACACCTCCGTCGACTGGAGCAGCGAGTCCCGCGCCGCGCCTCCGTGCCGCCCCAGCGACGCCACGACCAGGATCGCGCCCCCTGCGACCAGCACCGCCGCCCCTGCCCCCGCCGCCCGCCCGACGACCAGGAGGCGCCCGCGCGTAGCCGAGTTCGGGCCCCTACCCCTACCCCGGCCCCGGCCCCGACTTCGACCGAGCCACGTGGGCAGCGAGAGGGCAGGACGCCCGTACGCCGCCCCCACGCCCATGGCCGCCGCGACCCCCGCGAGCAGCGGTACGCACACGATGGCCCACACCCAGGAGGAGGGTCGCAGCGCGCCGCTGAAGGCGTACACCACGACCGCCCCACCGACGGTCACATAGCCGGCCACGACGCCCACCCACGCCGCACAGCCCGGCCCGGCGGTACGGGGCGCGGCCTCCGCCTCGTCCACCGCGTCCCGCGCCGCCCGCTGCACGAGTCCCATCGGGAGCGCGAGCAGCAGCAGCGGAGTGACGCCGACCGGCGCGGGCACGCCGGACAGCGTCTCGGTGCGGACGAGTTCGACGCCGTGGGCCAGCAGCCACAGAGCCGCTGCCACGTGCAGCGCCCCACTCGGTCCGCTGTCGGGGTACGGCGAACTGATCCACAGCACCATCACGAGCACGGCGAACGCACCGAGCCCGAGCCCGGCCGCGACGGCTCCTCCCAGCAGTCCCGTGCCCAGTCCGGACGGCATCCTCCGCGGCGGGCGGTCGGCACGGTGCGGCGGAACGGCGGAGTGAGAGGGAAAGCCGGGGTGAGAGGAGCCCGTCGAGCCGGGCGGATCGGCGGGGTGGGGGGAGTCGCTCACGTGCGTCACGGCCCCATGCTGCCAACGACACGCGCCTAAGCCGCGTAACGGCAGAATCACGGATGTGTCGCTCAAAATACGTTTATGTGCTTTTCGGTACAAGGGGCCCATCCATGACCCAGAGCTCCGGAGTGTCGTCCACCCAGGCAGTCGAGCCGTCGACCGAGGATCAGCCCTCGCTCGGCGCGCCCGATCCGGCGGCCCGGGTCGTCGAGTGGTACGAGCTGACACCCATCGAGGCCGCGGAACCCGTGCCCCCGTCAGGCCCCCTGACGCCCGCTCAGGCCTTCGACGCCCTCTACGCGTTCTGCGCCCCCACCCTCGTACGGCAGACCTACATGCTGACGGGCCGGCGTGCGCTGGCCCGTGAATCGGTGGAGCACGCCTTCCAGCTCGCCTGGCAGCGCTGGCCGGAGGTGGCCGTGGACCGGGACCCCATGGGATGGGTGCGGGCCGCCGCCCACGAGTACGCGCTCGCCCCCTGGCACCGGCTCCGCCCCGGCCTGTGGCGCACCGACACCTGGCGCACGCCCGTGCTCTCCGCCTCACACGACGAGACCGCACACGACGAGACGAGCACCGCCCGCACGGACCGCGCCCTCATCCACGTACTCCTGAAGCTGCCACCCCCGTACCGGCGCGCGGTGCTGCTGTACGACGGCCTCGGCCTCGACCTGCCCGACACCGCCGCCGAGATCGAGGCCAGCACCCCCGCGACGGCGGGCCGTCTGCAGTACGCGCGCGAGGCGGTCGCCGCGCGTCTGCCGGAGCTGGCGGACACCGAGGAGTTGCGGCGGCGGCTCGCCGACGCCGCGAACGGGGAGGGGCCGTGGGTCGTCAGGCCGTGCTCCCCGGCCGCCACGCGTCTTCGTGGCGAACGCCGCGCCCGCCGCTGGGTCCACGCGGCCGCCGCCTTCACGGCGCTCCTCTTCACGACGAGCGCCCTCGCCGTCGGTACCACCCCCGACCACTACGAAGCCCCCGTGGCCCCCGGCGCTCCGGTCCGCGGAGTCCCGCCGCGAGGCGCCATGGGCCCGCTCTCCCAGGCGCAGCTGGAACTCCGGGCCAGACTGAGATCGACAGCGGCGGGCGGCCCCGAGAGACTGGTTCCGGAGAACCGGTGAGGCCGTGCCGCGCAGCCCACGGGACCGCTTTGGGAACCACGGGACCGCTTTGGGAACCACGGCACCGCTTTGGGAACCACGGAGCCGGTCCGGGCCCACGGGGCCGGGCCGCGAAGACGCCGGTGGGCCCGCACCCCCAAGGGGTACGGGCCCACCTGATCAAGTGATCAAGCCGCGGACCGAGTGAGTCAGCCGGCCAGGATGGCGCGGGCGAGCTTCGCCGTCTCGGTCGGGGTCTTGCCGACCTTGACGCCCGCGGCCTCCAGGGCCTCCTTCTTCGCCTGGGCGGTGCCCGACGAACCGGAGACGATGGCGCCCGCGTGACCCATGGTCTTGCCCTCGGGAGCGGTGAAGCCGGCGACGTAGCCGACGACCGGCTTGGTCACGTTGGCCTTGATGAAGTCGGCCGCGCGCTCCTCGGCGTCGCCACCGATCTCACCGATCATCACGATCAGGTCGGTGTCCGGGTCGGCCTGGAACGCGGCCAGCGCGTCGATGTGCGTGGTGCCGATGATCGGGTCACCGCCGATGCCGACGCAGGAGCTGAAGCCGATGTCGCGCAGCTCGTACATCATCTGGTACGTCAGCGTGCCCGACTTCGAGACCAGGCCGATACGGCCCGGCTTCGTGATGTCGGCCGGGATGATGCCGGCGTTCGACTGACCCGGGGTGATCAGACCGGGGCAGTTCGGGCCGATGACACGGGTCTTGTTGCCCTTGGCCTGGGCGTGCGCCCAGAAGGAGGCCGTGTCGTGGACGGCGATGCCCTCGGTGATGACGACCGCGAGCGGGATCTCGGCGTCGATGGCCTCGACGACGGCGTCCTTGGTGAACTTCTCCGGGACGAAGATGACCGTGACGTCGGCGCCGGTCTTCTCGATCGCGTCGGCGACCGAACCGAATACCGGGATCTCGGTGCCGTCGAAGTCGACGACCTGGCCCGCCTTGCGCGGGTTCACGCCACCGACGATGTTCGTGCCGGAGGCCAGCATGCGCTTGGTGTGCTTCTGGCCCTCGGAGCCGGTCATGCCCTGGACGATGACCTTGGATTCCTTGGTGAGGAAGATAGCCATGGTGTTCTGTGACCTCGTCCCTTACTTCGCGGCCGCAGCCAGCTCGGCGGCCTTGTCGGCCGCTCCGTCCATGGTGTCCACCTGCTGCACGAGCGGGTGGTTGGCGTCCGTCAGGATCTTGCGGCCCAGCTCGGCGTTGTTGCCGTCGAGGCGCACGACCAGCGGCTTGTTGACCTCTTCGCCCTTGCTCTTGAGGAGCTCCAGGGCCTGCACGATGCCGTTGGCGACGGCGTCGCACGCGGTGATGCCACCGAAGACGTTCACGAAGACGGACTTGACGTCCGGGTCGCCCAGGATGATCTCCAGGCCGTTCGCCATGACCTCGGCGGAGGCGCCGCCACCGATGTCGAGGAAGTTGGCCGGCTTGACGCCCTTGTGGGCCTCACCGGCGTACGCGACCACGTCGAGGGTGGACATGACCAGACCGGCACCGTTGCCGATGATGCCGACCTCGCCCTCGAGCTTCACGTAGTTGAGGCCCTTGGCCTTGGCCGCGGCCTCGAGGGGGTTGGCCGCCGCCTTGTCCTCGAACTCCTCGAACTCCGGGTGACGGAACTCGGCGTTCGCGTCCAGGGAGACCTTGCCGTCGAGGGCGAGGACGTCACCGGAGGCGACCTTGGCGAGCGGGTTCACCTCGACGAGGAGGGCGTCCTCCTTGACGAAGACGTCCCACAGGGTGACCAGGACGTCGGCGACCTTGTCGGCGACCTCGGCCGGGAACTGGCCCGCGGCCACGATCTCCCGCGCCTTCTCCTTGGTGACGCCCGCGTTGGAGTCGACCGGGATCTTGGCGAGCTTCTCGGGGGTCGTCGCGGCGACCTCCTCGATGTCCATGCCACCGGCGACGGAGGCCATGGCCAGGAAGGTGCGGTTCGTGCGGTCGAGGAGGTAGGAGACGTAGTACTCCTCGACGATCTCCGGAGCCGTCTCGGCGATCATCACCTTGTGGACCGTGTGGCCCTTGATGTCCATGCCGAGGATGTCCGTCGCGCGGGCGACAGCCTCGTCCGGGGTGGCGGCCAGCTTGACGCCGCCGGCCTTGCCGCGACCACCGACCTTCACCTGGGCCTTGACGACCGACTTGCCGCCCAGCCGCTCGGTGATCTCGCGCGCCCCCTCAGGCGTGTCGATGACTTCACCGGCCAGCACCGGTACACCGTGCTTGGCGAAGAGGTCCCTCGCCTGGTATTCGAACAGGTCCACGCGCTTCCGTCCCTATCAGTGATCTAGCGGTTCGTTGGATGCGTGGGCGTGCCGCGAAGGGCAACGTGACGTCCGCTGTATGTCACAAGGGAGGCGCACACGGTGTCCGAGCGCGCGGCATGTCCGTCTCGCAGGTTATCGCCGGTTGCAGATGGTCTCTAAATCAGGGGTCACACCTGAGCGGTGATACCTGTCACATGATGCCGGGCTCACTGGCACGGCGTGCCACAAGTGCGGGGCCTCACCGGGCTGGGGTTGACCCGGTGAGACCCCTCAAGGCCCTCCAATGGCTCTGAAAGGCCCAGGACGGGTGGTCCCCACCCCAATGGGGACCACTCACCGCCCACCGCCGGGATGGGGTCGGACACGGCCGACGGCTTCGGCCGTCCGCGGTACGGCCGATGGATTCGGCCGCCCGGATGCCTCCCGGTGGAGCTGGTTCTGGAGCACGGGCTCACGCCCTGTCCTCACGGGCTGACGCCCGCGCACGCCTGTGTCAGGCGCGGTACCGGTCTCTGTCAGGCGCCGTACGGGGCGTTCGGGAGGTAGCTCGGCGTGACCGAGTCGGCGACGCCGCCGGCACCGCTGACGGCGTGGCCGACGAGCGGGCCACCGGTCGCCTGGACCGTGCCGGTGAGGTCCTGCGCGAAGGGCGCGACCTGGCCGGCCACGGGGGCGAACTCGCCGGCGACGTTCTGGGCGAACGGCCGCACGTCGCCCGTCACCCCGTACGCGAGGTGCGTCGCGCCCCCGCCCACGCCCGCCACGACGGGCTGCGCGTGGCCGACGGCGGTGTCGACGTAGCCGGCGACCGTGCCGACGTACCCGGTAGCGGTGCCGACGTACCCGGTGGCGGTGTCGACGTACCCGGTGGCGGTGTCGACGACCGGCTGCACGGACGCGACCGTTCCGTACGCGAACGGCGTGACGTCGTCCGCGACGAGCCCCTCCGCGAACGGTCCGGCCTGCTCCTGGACGAGGCCGGTGGCCAGCGGCGGAACCTCGCCGACCACGTTCTGCCCGAACGGCCGCACATCGCCCGTCACCCCGTACGCGAGGTGCGTCGCGTCGCCGACCGCCTGCCCCGCGACGGGCACCACGCCGTCGACGGCGGTGTGAGCCATCGGCGGGAGCAGGGAGCCGGTGGCGTCGCCGACGACCTGGCCCGCGACACCGGTCGCGTACGGCTGGAGGTCCCCGACGGCCTGCCCGGCGAGGGCGGAGGCATCGCCCGAGACGGCGTAGGTGAGGTGGTCGGCGTTGGCCGTGGCCTGGCCTACCAGGGTGTGCGCCTGGGCGACGGCCTGCCCGGCGCGGATCTGGGCCTGGTCGGCGGTCTGCTGGGCAAGGATCTGTGCCTGGTAGGCGGTCTGCCCGGCGAGGATCTGTGCCTGGTAGGCGGTCTGCCCGGCGAGGATCTGTGCCTGGTGGGCGGTCTGCCCGGCGAGCGTCGTCGCGTCGGCCCCGGCCTGGTGCGCGAGCGTTCCCGTGTGGGCCGTGGCCCGGCCGGTGAGGGTGGTGGCGTTGGCGGCGGCATGGCCGGCGACCGGGGTGACGCCGTCGACCGCGAGGCCGACGACCGGCGGCACGACGGCGGCGGTGGTCCCGCCGACCACGGGGGTGACCGTGGCCGGGATGCCCGCGACCGCGCCCGTGACGTGGCTCGGGACGGCGGCGACCGTGCCCTGGGCGGCGGTCGTGACGGTGGTGGCCTGGGCCCGCAGCTGCCCCTGGGCCCCGGTGGCCGTGGTGTCGAGGCGGGCCTCGGCGCCGGTGACGGTGGCCTGGAGAGCGGTCCGCGCGGCCCCCGCCGTGCGGTCGGCGCCCGCGGTGGTGGCCTGGACCTTGCGCCGCACCACTCCCTCCGCGGTCGGCTTCGTGCTCTGCAGGCGGGTCTGCGCGCCGGCGAGGGCCTCCTCCAGCTCCGGGGCGAACGCGCCGAGGGGACCGAAGAGGTAGTCGATCTCGCCCGCGGGCCTGCCGGCGTCGGCGACCGTGGCCCCGGCGTGCTGCTGCGCGTGGGCCGCGGCGCCGGTCGCCTTCTGGGACGCCTTCGCGGACATGTGGGTGGCCCCGGCGATGTCGGCGTCCACGTAGCGGCGCGCCTGATCCGTGGCCCGGGTCGGCGTGGCGGTCGTCCGCGCGGTGGCATTGATGGCGGTCTGCTTGACGGCCTTCTTGGCAGTGCCGGTGGTGGTGTTGGCGGTGTTGGTGGTGTCGGTCACCGTGGCGCCGGCCTTGGACCCGGCCTCGGCCGCGGTGCCCGTGGCGGTGTCCGTCCCGCCGGCGAGGGTGTCCGTCACCTCGGTGACGACCCCGCCCACGGTGTCGGTGACCGCGCCGAGCGCGTCCCCGGTGTCTCCGGTGTCCCCGGTGTCGACGGTCACGTCGGGCGCGGTCACGGCCGACGAGGGCAACTCGTCCGCGCTGGCCATGCTCGAACCGAGCGCCCACGCGCCGGTGACCCCGGCGGCTATCACGATCGAACGGCGGATGTTCTTGTTCATGCGTGCGTCAAATCCTTCGGAATTCCCTGATTCCCTGCATCGCGTTCTCACGGATTCGCGGATTCGCGCGGGCTCAGGGTTACGGGATTGTGGTGTACGGGACTTGGGGAACCGGTAGGCCGCCGCGCGCTCCGCGGGCTCGGGAGGGGCCGGGACTCCGATGCGGGGTTCGGCTGCTACTCCGTCTCGCCGCGGTGTCGGCGCTGTCCTTGCGACGCGTTCCGGCTCCGGTGGCGTCCGTCCGGGGATCTCAGGGGTGTCCGGACGGCGGGCAGACCTGTTCCGCCCCCGCGCGACAGGTCTGGCGGGGGAACGGGCTGCGCTAGCCGGGGAATACGGGGATGTCCCGGTGCCTGTCCCGGGTCCCGTCCGCGGCGACGGCCGCGGTGACGCCGGACACGAGGCTCATCGGTGCCCGGTGGTCGAGGGTGACGGCGTGCGGCTCACCATGGCGCGACCCGCTGTTGTCGACGGCCGAGTGGCGGCCGAGCGCACCGGTCGGGTCGTCCGGCGCCTGGTGCGCGGGGGTCCGTGCCCTGTCCGCGCCGTGCGCGCGGGACGATCCGGACACGGCGAGTTCGATGCCGTGGGCGAACCGCGGTCCGTACGCCACCCCCGGCCGCGCGTCCGACCGCGCCTCGGCACCGTCACCGTGCTTGGTGGCGTCCTGCCGCTCGGGCGCCGTGCCACCGGGCTGCTGCGGTGCCGTGCCGATCGGCAACGTGTCCGCCGGGGTCCCCGGCAGCCCGGGCAGTCCCGGCACCTCGGGGAAACCGGGCGACTCGGGGAGACCGGGCGACTCGGGGAGACCGGGCAGTGACGGCATGCCCGGCAGCGACGGGAACTGCGAGGACCCGCCGGACAGTCCGTCTGCCAGACCGTCGGCCAGCCCGCCGGTCACCGTCTCGACGAGATCACCGACGGGCTTCACGACCTGCTCGGTGACCGGCCGCACCACATGCGCCCCGACCGGCGCCCCGACCGGCCGTACGACATCACCGACGGTGCCGGTGACAGCGGTGACTGCGTCGGAGGTGACCGTGCCGGACGTGACCGTGTCGGAGGTGACCGTGTGGACGGCGGCCTTGCCGGAGCTGACCGTGTCGGCGGGGGCCGTCGCGCCGCCGGTCGCCGGGGCGGCCGGGTGAGCGGGAGCGGCGATTCCCTCGGTCCGCTCGGCGCGGTCCTCCGCGTTCCGTGCGAGGCTCTGCGCAGGGCTCTTCGCAGTGCTCTGCGCGGCGCTCGTTATGGCGCTCTCCGCGGCAGTGGCCTGCGTCGCGAACCGAACGGCATCGGACGAGGTGGTCGCCGCGACCGTCACCGACCCCGGCGATGCCCCGTCCGCCGCGTGTGCCTGCTCCCCGCAGAGGAACCCCAGCGCGAACAGCCCGCCCACCAACAGCACGACCTGCAGCACACGCCGCCCGGCCGCCCCGCGCATCACGCGCAGAACGGCACTGGCACCGGGCAGTGCGGCTGACGGAGTCACAACGGGGAGAGCCCTCCCAGGGAGCGGAACGACGGCGTACGACACAGTGGGCGCGGCACGCGACGATGTGTGCCGACTATCCCGGCGAACTGTTCGAGGACTGTGAAGACGTGTCGCCGATCCTCGCACGGAGCTCCCGAGGTTGCGCAAGCCCCCCGCTACCGATGGGTAGTCATGTCCGCTTTCTCAACCGTCATTACGCCTTCTCCCACCTCCTCACGCGCTGTCCGGTATCGGCAGCGGCCGCTTCTCGATGGCCGCCGCCATGACCTCGGGGAAGAGGTCGGGCGTGCACGCGAACGCCGGTGCCCCGAGGGCCGCGAGGGCTGCCGCGTGCTCCCGGTCGTAGGCGGGCGCCCCTTCGTCGGAGAGCGCGAGCAGCGTCACGAACTGCACGCCCGACGCCTTCATCGCCGCCACCCGCTTGAGCATCTCGTTGCGTATCCCGCCCTCGTACAGGTCACTGATCAGCACGACCACGGTCTCGGCCGGCCGGGTGATCTGCGACTGGCAGTACGCCAGCGCCCTGTTGATGTCCGTGCCGCCGCCGAGCTGTGTGCCGAACAGGACGTCGACCGGGTCGTCCAGCTGGTCCGTGAGGTCGACGACGGCCGTGTCGAAGACGACGAGGCGGGTGTTGATGGACCGCATGGACGCAAGGACGGCCCCGAACACCGAGGCGTAGACGACGGATGCGGCCATCGAGCCCGACTGGTCGATGCAGAGGACGACCTCCTTCTTCACCGACTGCGACGCCCGTCCGTACCCGATGAGCCGCTCGGGCACCACCGTGCGGTACTCCGGCAGGTAGTTCTTCAGGTTGGCCGCGATCGTGCGGTTCCAGTCGATGTCGTGGTGGCGTGGGCGGCTGACGCGGGCGCTGCGGTCGAGGGCGCCCGTGAGGGTGGCCCGCGTGCGGGTGGCGAGCCGCTTCTCCAGGTCCTCGACGACCTTGCGCACCACGGCCCGCGCGGTCTCCTTCGTCGTCTCGGGCATCGCCTTGTTGAGGGAGAGCAACGTGCCGACGAGATGCACGTCGGCCTCCACCGCTTCCAGCATCTCCGGCTCCAGCAGCAGCGTGGACAGCCCCAGCCGGTCGATGGCGTCCCGCTGCATGACCTGCACGACGGACGAGGGGAAGTACGTCCGGATGTCCCCCAGCCAGCGCGCCACCGACGGCGCCGACGCCCCCAGCCCGGCGGAACGGTCGCGTCCCGACGGCGGCTTGTCCCCTTTCCCGTAAAGCGCGGTGAGCGCCCCGTCCATGGCCGCGTCCCGCCCGGAGAGCGGGCACCCGGTTCCGTCGGCCGCGTCACCGCCGAGCACCAGCCGCCATCGCCGCAGCCGCTCGTCACCGACGGCCTGCTGATCCGCCACCACGGCCCGGCTCGCCGTACGCACGCCCGTATTCGTATCCGTATCCGTATCCGTGTCTGTGCCCGTACTCATCGGCCCACCCCCGCAAGGTCGTTGACGCCCGTCGTTCTGCCGGCTTCCTCGCTCGTGTCCACCTCGACCTCGGCCTCGACCGCGTCCTTGTCCTCGTCCTCGTCCAAGCCCAGGAGCAGACGCAGTACCGGCAACACGGCGTCCGCCCGCCCGGTGTCGAGCTCGGGCGCGAACCCGGGTATCCCGGAACCGGCGGTCCCCGCGCCCGTCCGGGCTCCCGGTCCGCGCCGCACCAGCTCGCCGAGGGTCCTGCGCACTCCTGGCTCGTACGCCGAGAACGTCCGCCGCAGCAGGGGCAGTACGTCGGTGAACGCCTCCTGCGGCACCCCGGTCAGCCATGCGTCCACCAGCCCCAGCAGCCGCTCGTCGTGCACCAGCAGCATGCCGCCGCCGGCCCCGCCCCCGACGAACCCCTCGATCCACGCGGCCGCGTGGGCCGGCTCCGTCCCCGGTGACAGCACCAGCGACATCAGCCGGGCGGCGTCGTCCTGCGCCAACTCCCCGTCCTCCAGGAGGAGCCGCACGGCCCGTCCCCGGATGACGCCGGGGACGGTGTCGCGTCCGGAGAGGACGTGCAGCACGGAGTGCCAGCGGGCCCGCAGGTCGCCGTGCGTATCCGAGGCGGCCTCGCCCAGCAGCCCGACCGCGCCGTGCACCGCGTCCACATGACGGCGCATCTCCTCCGCCGCCTCGGCGTCGAGCGCGGCGCACGCGGGCGGGAGGCCGACGAAGACACGCTCGGCGAGACCGGCCGCGACCTCGGCGAGGGCGTGCGTGTCCGTGGCGCGGACATCGCCGTAGCGCAGGGAACGAACCAGCGCGGGAAGCGCCTGGGCGAGGTGGCCGACATCCGCGTCGAGCGCGGCGCGGTCGGCGAGGACGCGCATCACCACGGGCAGGGCGTCCGGGAGTTCGGCGAGGAGGCAGCGCTCGGCGAGCCCGGTGACGTCGGCGAGCGACCGCGCGGCCACGGCGTCCGCCTCGGCCTTGGCGGTCGCTGCCGAGAGCACCGTCGTGCCCCACACGCCGGCCTCGGCGACCCGCACCGACAGCTCCGGCTCCCAGCGCAGCCGCCAGGTCTCCCGGAACGTACCCGTGCCGCCGCGCGAGGCCGCGGGCTCGCCCCACTCGACGCGGAGCAGCCGCAGCCGGTGGAGGAGGAGGCTGCGCCCGGCGTCGTTCTCCTTGCGCAGGTCGAGTTCCAGCTCCCGCTCCAGCGGCTCCGGCTTCAGCCTCAGCTTCCGCTGGATCCGCGCGAGATCCCGCTGCAACGGCACCGCCGGCGCCTCGGCGGGCACCTCCCCCAGTACGTCCCCGACGACGAGCCGGTCGCGCACGAGGTCGAGCGGCACGTCCGAGCCCTCGCACATCACGGCCCGTACGGCGTCGGTGGTCTCGGTGAGGCCCGGCAGCGGGCGCCCGCGCATCGCCGCCAGCGTCTCGGCGAGCCGCACCGCCTCGATGACGTGGGCCGAGGAGACGATCCGGTCCTCCTCTCGCAGCAGCCGGGCCACCTTGGTCATCCACCGCTCGACGGGACGGTCGGGCGCGCCGAACAGATGCCCGTACCAGCCCGGCGAGTCGATGCCCGCGCCGTATCCGCTGACCCGGGACAGCCGCCGGTGCGTCCACGGCACCCAGGTCATGTCGGCCCTGACCTTGGGCAGCCCCTTCAGCAGCGCCCGGTCGGCGGCGACGGTGTGCTTCTCCCCCAGCGCGGGCACATGCCACGCACCGCACACCACGGCGACCCCCTCCCCGAACTCCTTCTGCGCCGCCCGTATCTGGAGCCGCATGTACGCCTCGCGCACCAGGTCGCGGTCATGGCCACCGGTCCCGTACGCCTCCCGCAGCGCCCCCATGGCCTCCCCTAGCGCCGCGAACGGCGCGAACACGTCCCCGCCCGTGCCCCTGTGCTCGACGACGTCCTCCCACCACCGCTCGGGGTCGTCGTATCCGGCGGCTTCGGCGAGCGCGGCGAGGGGGTCGACGCGGACGGCTTCCTCAGGCTCGTCCGCCCCGGTGCGCCCCTCGGGTCCGGTCGTCGTCTCCTCCTCCTTGCGCCACACCAGCGTGTGGGTCGCCGGGAGGTCGATGAAGCGGGCCGGGACCTGGTGCTCCAACGCCCAGCGGATGGCCGCCCACTCCGGCGAGAACTCCGCCAGCGGCCAGAAGGCCGAGCGGCCGGGCTCGTCCACCGCGTGGGCGAGGAGGGCGACCGGCGGCCGCATGTCCTCGTCGGCGGCGAGCGGGATCAGGGCGTCCGCCTCGGGCGGCCCCTCGATGAGGACGGCCTGTGGGCGCGCCGCCTCCAGCGCGGCCCGTACCGCCCGCGCCGACCCCGGACCGTGGTGCCGTACACCGAGCAGCAGCGGCCCGTCAGCGTATGGCCGCTCTCGCGGCGCCACCTCCTCGACACCGGTCACCTGATCCTCCGGAATCCCCAGCCCGAGTCGTCGGAAGTGAGTCCCCAGCCGCTGTCCTCCGGATCGAACCCCCAGCCGGAGTCGTCCGGGCCGGCCCCGTCGCCGCCCGAACCGGGGCCGGGCCGCGCGCTCTTTCCCTGGTACTGCTGTGCCCTCACGCGCTCACCTCCCGGCAGGCCCGGTAGAAGTCCGACCAGCCGTCGCGCTCGCGCACGACCGCCTCCAGGTACTCCTGCCAGATGACGCGGTCGGCCGCCGGGTCGCGGACGACGGCGCCGAGGATGCCCGCGGCGACGTCCGAGGCGCGCAGGACACCGTCGCCGAAGTGGGCCGCCAGGGCGAGCCCGTTGGTGACGACCGAGATGGCCTCGGCCGTCGACAGCGTGCCGCTGGGCGACTTCAGCTTCGTACGGCCGTCGGCCGTCATGCCGTCGCGCAGTTCGCGGAAGACCGTGACGACCCGCCGGATCTCGTCGATGCCGTCCGGTGCGGCCGGCAGGTCGAGGGAGCGGCCGATCTGGTCGACGCGTCGCGAGACGATGTCGACCTCGGCGTCGGCGCTCTCCGGCAGCGGCAGCACGACCGTGTTGAAACGGCGGCGCAGGGCGCTCGACAGGTCGTTGACCCCGCGGTCGCGGTCGTTGGCCGTGGCGATCAGGTTGAAGCCGCGGACGGCCTGCACCTCCTGCCCCAACTCCGGTATGGGCAACGTCTTCTCGGACAGGATGGTGATCAGCGTGTCCTGGACGTCGGCGGGGATACGGGTCAGTTCCTCGACGCGGGCGGTCATGCCCTCGGCCATGGCCCGCATGACCGGGCTCGGCACGAGCGCGTCGCGGCTGGGGCCGTGGGCGAGCAGCCGCGCGTAGTTCCAGCCGTAGCGGATCGCCTCCTCCGGTGTGCCCGCGGTGCCCTGCACCAGCAGTGTGGAGTCGCCGCTGACGGCCGCGGCGAGGTGCTCGGACACCCAGGTCTTCGCCGTGCCGGGCACGCCGAGGAGGAGCAGGGCGCGGTCGGTGGCGAGTGTGGTGACGGCGACCTCGACGATGCGGCGCGGGCCCACGTACTTCGGCGTGATCACCGTGCCGTCGGGCAGCGCGCCGCCGAGCAGGTAGGTCGCCACGGCCCACGGCGACAGCTTCCAGCGGGTGGGGCGCGGCCGGTCGTCCTGCTCGGCCAGCGCGGCGAGTTCCGCGGCGAAGGCGTCCTCGGCATGCGGGCGCAGCGCCTCGGCCCCGGTCTGTTCCCCGGTCTGTTCCGCGGGCGTGTACCCGCTCGTGCTGTCGCTCGCGTCCGTGCGCGCGTCCGTGTGCGCGTTCGCGGGCGCGGACTGGTTCCGGCTCTCGTCGACGGACGTCGGGTCTACGGAAACAGGCATGACTGAGTCCCCCTCCAGCTCGGCCGTCTCCGGCCGTTTCGGATCTGGTGTCCACCGTGCACCACGCCACTGACAATGCGTTCTGACCTGCACTGATGCCCTCGCTGAGGTCGATTGTCAGTGGTGGGTCCTACCTTCGATGACATGACTCAGCAGGGGGTGCGCTGGACGGCTGAGCAGGTGCTGGCATTGGCGCCTGACGCCGCGTCGCGCAAAGCGGGAAGCAAACTCGGCGCGGCCGGGCCGTGGTCGGAAGCGGGCAGTTCTGACGAGGGGACGGTGTGGGGACTGTGCAAGGGCAGTGGCAGCAAGCCGTATCGGACGGTCATCGACGTCGCGGACTCCAGTGGGCCCGCGTACAAGTGCAGTTGTCCCAGCCGCAAGTTCCCGTGCAAGCACGCGCTGGGGCTGCTGTTGCTCTGGGCGGGCGAGGACGGCTCGGTCGCGGCGCGTGCGCAGACGCCGGACTGGGCGGAGCAGTGGATCGCCGGGCGCCGGCGGCGCACGGAGGAGAAGAGGACGACGACGGGCGCGGCATCTGGGGGCGCGCAGGGCGATCCGGAGGCGGCGCGCCGCAGGGCCGAGCGTCGCGCCGAGCGGATCACCGCGGGGGCGACGGAGCTGGAGCAGCGGTTGTCGGACCTGTTGCGGGGCGGTCTGGCGGCGGCCGAGCAGGCGGGGTACGGACTGTGGGAGGAGACCGCGGCCCGCATGGTCGACGCGCAGGCGCCCGGACTGGCGGCGCGGGTGCGTGAGTTGGGAGCGATACCGGGTTCGGGGCCCGGCTGGCCGGTGCGGTTGCTGGAGGAGTGCTCGCTGCTCCATCTCCTCGACCAGGGGTGGCTGCGGCGTGAGGACCTGCCGGAGGGCCTCGCGGCGACGGTCCGTTCCCGGGTCGGTCTGTCCGGCTCGGCGGACGGCTCCCCGGTGCGCGACCGCTGGCTGGTCCTCGCCCAGTACGACACGGCGGACACCCGCCTGACCACGCGCCGGATCTGGCTGTACGGCGCCGAGTCCGGCCGTGTGGTGCTGCTCCTCTCCTTCGGGGCGGCCGGCCGCGCACCGGAGGTGACGCTGCCGATGGGGCTCGCCTTCGAGGCGGAGGTGTTGCCGTACCCGGGTGCGGGGCAGGTGCGGGCCGCTCTGGGCGAGCGGTTCACGGCGCCCGGGTCCGCGGCGATACGGCCGCCGGGGGTGACCCCGGCTCAGGCCGTGGCCCGTTACGGCGAGGCGCTGCGCGACGACCCGTGGCTGGACTCGGTCCCGGTCACCCTGTCCAGGGTCGTCCCGGCCTCCGACGGCGACTCCTGGCAACTGTGCGACGCGGACGGCGACACGGCGCTCCCCTTGTCTCCCTCCGCCCGCGCCCGCCCCGGCCTGTGGCGACTCGTCGCTCTGTCGGGCGGCGCTCCCGTCACGGTCTTCGGCGAGTGCGGCCACCAGGGCTTCACACCGCTGACGGCCTGGCCCGAGGGGGCGGGAGCGGCGGTGGGCCTGTGCTGAGGGGGGCAAGTGGCCGCCTGAGGTGAGGCGGCGCGAGAGGTGACGCGGCGCGTGACGAGCCGGGTGCGGCCCGTGCCCGGCTCGTCCGCTCCGCGCCCGCACGACCAGCCGGCCGGCCGCACAGCACGACACCTACGGCCGGCCGCACCAGTGAGGACAACGAACGGAGGGGACCCTCATGAACAGCACCCCGGCTCCTGCCGAGAGCTCGGAGAACTCGTGGGAAGAGCTCGTCACCGTCGCCCTGCTCGGGACCGACCGGCGTGGGGCACCCGGGCCCGCGTCCGGGCGGGAGGCGCCGGTGGCGTTGCTGGACGCGGCGGCGGTGGAGACCGTGCGCCGCAGGGCGGGGGTGCGGCCCGCGCGGGCGGCGGTGCGCCCGGAGCCCGCCGCGCCGGATCCGCGGCCGCCGCTGCCGCCGCCCGCGGCGCGCAGGCTCGCGCTGTTGCTGGCCGACCGGCCCGGCGTGGGAGGCGGGGGGCGTAGGGGCACGGCGCCCGACCTCATGGAGTTGCTGCCGCAGTGGCTGGCGCTGGCGAACGCACGCGGGTTCGCGGCACCGCCCGAGGCGCTGCCCGCTCTCCTGGACACGGCACGGGGCCGTACCGACCTGCGCCCGGCGGCTTTGGCCTTCGCGGGCCCGCGCGCTCTGTGGCTGGCCCGGCTGAACCCGGACTGGCGCTTCGCCCTGCGGGCCACACCGGGAGGCGGCGCCGATCTGCCGGGGCCGGGCGAGACCGACCGGATCGGGCGTCTGTGGCGGGAGGGCCTGTTCGCGGAGCGGGTGGCTCTTCTGACGGGGATACGGGCTCAGGAGCCCGCGGCCGCACGCGAGTTGCTGGAGACGACATGGGCGACCGAGCGGGCGGAGGACCGGCTCATGTTCCTCGACTCACTGCGGACGGGGCTGGGCGCGGACGACGAGCCGTTCCTGGAACGGGCGTTGACGGATCGGAGCCGGAACGTGCGGGCGACGGCGGCGGAGTTGCTGTCCGCGCTGCCGGGTTCGGCGCTCGCCGCGCGGATGGCGGACCGGGCGGAGGCGTGCGTGGCCGTCGACCGCACGCGGGACGTGCCCACGATCGTGGTGGAGGCGCCGCACGAGTGCGACGCGGGCATGGAGCGCGACGGAGTGGTGGCCAAGGCTCCGGCAGGACGGGGTGAACGGTCTTGGTGGCTGGGCCAGTTGGTGGAAGCGGCGCCGCTGGCGGTGTGGTCGGCGCGGCTCGGGGGGCGTACGCCGGAGGAGATCGTGGCCCTGCCCGTGGCGGACGACTGGCAGGGGGAGCTGCACGCCGCGTGGTGCCGGGCGGCGGTGCGGCAGCGGGACGCCGGATGGTCCAGGGCGCTCCTGGGCCCGCCGTCCGCTCCCGAGGCCGCGGGGCCCGGGGCGGTGTCGCTGGCCGAGCGGGCCAAGCTCCTGGCGACGTTGGGTGCCGGCGCACGAGCCGAGTGGGTGGCGGGGTTCATAGCGACGCACGGGCTGTCGGAGGCGTTCCAGCTGCTCGGTGTCTGTGCGGTGCCGTGGTCGCCCGCCCTGGGCGGCGCGGTGGTGGACGCGCTGAACATCGCGCGGGACGCGGGCAGCTACCCGTGGAGCTTCAGCGGCGTGATGGGGCTCGCCGAGCGCTGCCTGTCTCCTTCGGAGGCGGCACGTCTGGACGCCCTGACGGCCACCCCCGAGGAGCAGGAGAACGCGTCCCCGGGTGCCGGCGGGTACTGGTCCGAGGCCTTCCAACGCCTCGTCACGACGTTGCGGCTGCGCGCGGCGATGGAGGAGGAGCTGAGAGGCGAGGAGCTGCGGAGCTGAGCCCACGTGACCCGCAGCCCTCAGTTGCCACGGCGGGGCGAGCGCACCGCGACGGCGGGCGTCACGCTCCGCGGCGAACCGCTCACCGAGAGGCCGAGGGGCCGAGGGGCCGAGGGGCCGAAGGACTACGCCTCCGCCGGCTGCCGCACGTTCGCGCGGACCCAGTCCACGATCGACGCGGTGGTGGCGCCAGGGGTGAAGATCTCGGCGACGCCCTTCTCCTTCAACGGCGGGATGTCGGCCTCGGGGATGATGCCGCCGCCGAAGACCTTGATGTCCTCCGCGTCCCGCTCCTTGAGGAGTTCGATGACGGCCGCGAAGAGCGTGTTGTGGGCACCGGAGAGGATGGACAGGCCGATCGCGTCGGCGTCCTCCTGGATCGCGGTGTCGACGATCTGCTCCGGCGTCTGGTGGAGGCCGGTGTAGATGACCTCCATGCCGGCGTCGCGCAGCGCCCGCGCGATCACCTTGGCCCCGCGATCGTGGCCGTCGAGCCCCGGCTTGGCCACCACCACGCGGATCGGACCGGCTGCCACACCCATCACTGCCTCCATCAAACGACTGCACCGAACCCGTACCGAACGTCACGACACGTACGGCACACGAACCACCACAGTACGTACAGCCACACACCGTACGGACTGTGTACACGGCACGCACACCGCACATATCGGTTCTACCGCCGCCCACGACGCCGAATGCGTCCGCGGGCCCAGGCGCCCCGTACCGCACCGACCGGGGAAGTGAACGAACGTTATCGCCAGCATCCCGCAACCGGCAGTTTCGCGGTGGAGACCGAGGGGGAAATCACATACATACGTTCGCCGCGCACGGTTCCGAGTCACCGCGGCACACGCGTCACGGAAGGCGGGCGGCATCGGGCCGCACGTACCGGGACGCGGGCGTCACGGTCGGGGCGTGCGCAAGGAGAGCCGCCACGAGGTGGCCGCACCACCGCTCCACCGGCGGGAGACGGCGGCGGAGGTGAGGCGCTTCGGCGATGGCACGAGTAAGGAAGCGGGGAATCACGGTCGTACGGAGTCCGGGACAGCCTGTGCCGTGAGGACGGCGGGATGTCGCGTCGCCTGCACGACACGCAGCCCCGTCGCGCCACCGACGCCCCACGCGTCGCACACGCCGCACTCGCACCAGTCGCCCACCTCCGCGGGGGCTCGCCACGAGGGCACAGCGGGGGACAGGGACGTCCTCCCACGTGCCGACGGGAGGTCGGCCATGAAGGTCACCCGGGCTTCACTGCCCTTTCTACCGCTCTGCCAGCGTCTCTGGCCCGTCAGGCTGGCAGGGCTGTCGGTGACCCTCCTGAAGGCGACCGCCCTGGAGTTCGCGATCCTCGCCGGGCATCTGCTGCTCTACCCGTCCGGGATCATCCAGGAGCGCCGCGCCCTCCCCATCCCTTCGGCCCCTGACGACGCCACCGCCTCCCTGCCGGCCGAGGCGAAGCCCCCGGTGGTCCTGCTGCACGGATTCATCGACAACCGGTCCGTGTTCGTCCTGTTGCGCCGTTCGCTCGCCCAGCACGGCCGACGGCAGATCGAGTCGCTCAACTACTCGCCCCTCACCTGTGACATCCGCACCGCGGCCGAGCTGCTCGGCCGGCACATAGAGGAGATCTGCGAGCGCACGGGCCGTGAGCGGGTGGACATCGTCGGGCACAGCCTCGGCGGGCTCATCGCGCGGTACTACGTACAGCGGCTCGGTGGCGACCTCCGCGTGCGCACACTCGTCACGCTCGGCACTCCGCACGGAGGCACGCGTGTGGCCCCGCTGGCCGACGCGCACCCCATCGTGCGCCAGATGCGCCCCGGCTCGTCGGTACTCGAGGAGTTGCGCGAGCCGGCGCCCGACTGCCGTACGCGGTTCGTGGCCTTCTGGAGCGATCTCGACCACCTGATGGACCCGCTGGAGACCGCCTGCGTCGAGCATCCGGACCTGGCCGTGCGAAATGTACGGGTGAGCGGCATCGGGCACCTCGCCCTGCCCGTTCACCCCACCGTCGCCGCGGAGATACGGCAGGCACTCGACCTCGACGAGACGACTCCCGCGGCGGGAACCCCCGCAGGGGGCCTGACCGTGGCCTAATCGCTCAAAAGCGGCGGAAAAACCGGCAGAATCGGTCGAGTCGAGCCGCGACTCGGGGATCGAACCATCACCGGTACCGCCACGCGACAGCCCACCCGACCGCACTCTTTCGAACGCGCGTCGAACACAAGGCCAAGGCTGGGTCCATAGTCCGCCGAAAGACGCTCGAATGCCCGTTTCCTGCGAGCGTGAAACCCGTTGAAGATTGTCGCGCCCGCATACCGCCGGGTACAGTCGCCGCACTGCTCTGCCAGCCCCTGTTGTCGAGGCGAAAGAGAAGTTGGTGAACGACCGTCACCCGTCGGGGACTGCCACTCCCCCGGCCCCGGCTTCCGATGCCGACTCGGCGCACTACGCGTCGTACGGCCACCAGGAAGCCTCGTACGGCGACTTCACCACGTACGACGGTTACGGCGCCACCGGATTCGACACCGGTCACCACACCACCGTCACCACCGACACGGGCTTCGCGACCGCGGCCTTCGAGACCTCGACCTTCGAGACCGATCCCCTCTTCGGTGACATGCCGGGCGACGGCGCGACCGGCTCGTACGACTCCTCGCAGTGGTCCACGGGCAGCCAGCAGACGCTGAACTACGACCCGTACGCGGCCCAGCACCAGACCGCCTACGACACCGGCAGCTACGACTCCGGCGACTGGGCGACCGGTTACCACGGCCTCGGCGAGATCCCCACCCAGTCGCAGAGCCCCGAGGCGACCGGCCAGTGGGACGCGAACGGATGGCTGCAGGCCGATCAGCTCGGTCAGGCAAGCCAGTTGGGGCAGTCCGACCAGACCCAGCAGTGGACGGGCGCGCAGCTCTTCGACACCGGCGTCTACGACGCCACGCAGTGGAACAGCGACGGCGCCTCCGGCGATCACGACGCGAACGCCTATGAGCCGTACGAGGCCTACGAGCCATACGAGGGCTACGAGCAGCAGACGTCGGCCGACGGGTACGAGCACCCCTCCCCGGACGCCTTCGACCAGCAGGCGACCTCGGCCTTCGAGCAGATCAACCCCTACGACGACGGGCAACCCGTCGCCACGGAGGATGAGTTCGAGGGAGCCGGCACCGACGGACACGGAGCGGACCGTTCCGCGCTGCTGGACGACGAGGAGGAGACCGCGTCCGCGACTCCGCTCGCCTCGGCGGCGTCCGGCGCGTCCGGTGCCCCCAGCGGCTCCGGCCGGGCGGCGGCCCGCGCCGCCCAGCGTTCGCGTCGTCGCGCTCCGGCGAAGCGTTCCGGCCCGGCGAAGCGTTCCGCCGTACTGACGATCGCCGTTCCGTCGGCCTGTGTCATGGGGGTCGCGGGAATCGCCGCCGCCTCCGTGGGCGGTGGGGACGACGACGTCAACAGGACGACCGCCGCCGCGTCGGACGCGGTCCCGGTCAAGCCGTCCACCGCCAACAACAAGCTCGACACCCAGCTCGAAGGCCTTTCGGCCGGGGCGGACGACTTCGCCGACCGCGCGAGCCGGACCCAGGAGCGCATCGACCTCAAGGCACAGCAGGAGGCCGAGAAGAAGCAGGCGGCGGCGGAGGCGGCGCGCAAGGAGCGCCTGCGGCCGAAGTTCGCGCTCCCGGTCGCCCAGCGGGGGCTCAGCGCGTACTTCGGGCAGTCCGGCATCAACTGGATGTCCGTGCACACCGGCATAGACTTCCCGGTGTCGTACGGCACGCCGGTGATGTCGGCGACCGACGGAACCGTACGGACACAGTGGAACAGCGCCTACGGCAACATGGTCATCGTGACCGCCAAGGACGGTACGGAGACGTGGTACTGCCACCTCTCCACGTACAAGGTGCCTTCGGGGACGACGGTGAAGGCCGGCGACATGATCGCGTACTCCGGCAATTCCGGTAACTCGACCGGCCCGCACCTGCACTTCGAGGTACATCCCGGAGGCGGCGACGCGATAGACCCGCTGCCGTGGCTGCGGAGCCACGGGCTCGACCCGACGTAATCCCCCTCCCGACGGCACCGCGTCCAGGCGTCACGTCACTCATCCCACAGCACGGACAAGACCGGGCCCCTGCGGGAAGCAGGGGCCCGACTCGTGTCCGTGACCGTGCACCTCGCCCTACTCGCCCTACAACTTCTCCACCGGCGCGTACCGCAGGAGCAGCCGCTTCGGCTTGGTGTCGCCGAAGTCGATCGTCGCCTCGGCGTTGGCCCCCGTACCCTTCACGCCGACGACCGTGCCCAGGCCGAACTGGTCGTGGGTGACGCGGTCGCCGACGGCCAGGGAGACGACCGGCTTCTCGGTGGCGCGTCGCGTCGCGAAGCCGGAGGCACCCGCGGCGGACGAACGGGAGCGGGAGGACGACAGGGAGGCGGCGATGCCCGAGGCCGGTCCGGAGGACACCGGGGCCGCGGGGGCGCCGGTGCGCTTCCAGTCCAGGTGCGCCGTCGGGATCTCCTCCAGGAAGCGAGACGGAGGGTTGTACGACGGCTGGCCCCAGGCGCTGCGCAGGGTCGAGCGGGTCAGGTAGAGCCGTTCCCTCGCGCGTGTGATGCCCACGTACGCCAGGCGCCGCTCCTCCTCCAGTTCCTTGGTCTGGCCGAGGGCGCGCATGTGCGGGAAGACACCGTCCTCCATGCCGGTGAGGAAGACGACCGGGAACTCCAGACCCTTGGCGGTGTGGAGGGTCATCAGGGTGATGACGCCGTCGCCGTCCTCCTCGTCCGGGATCTGGTCGGAGTCGGCGACCAGGGCGACCTGCTCCAGGAAGTCGGCGAGTGTGCCCGCCTCGCCCTCGGCGCGCTCCTGCTCGAACTCCAGGGCCACGGCGGCGAGTTCCTGGAGGTTCTCGATGCGGGTCTCGTCCTGGGGGTCGGTCGAGGCCTGCAACTCCGCCAGGTAGCCGGTGCGTTCGAGGATCGCCTCCAGGACCATGGCCGGGCCGGCGCCCGAGTCGACGATCGTGCGCAGGTCCTCCATGAGCGTGTTGAACCGTTTGACGGCGTTCGTGGAGCGGGCCGCCATGCCGTACGCCTCGTCCACGCGGCGCAGGGCCTGCGAGAAGCTGATCTTCTCGCGCTGGGCGAGGGCGTCGATCATCGCCTCGGCGCGCTCGCCGATGCCGCGCTTGGGGACGTTGAGGATGCGGCGCATCGGGACCGAGTCCTCCGGGTTCGCCAGGACCCTGAGGTAGGCCAGGACGTCCCGGACCTCCTTGCGCTCGTAGAAGCGGACGCCGCCGACGACCTTGTAGGGCAGGCCGACGCGGATGAAGATCTCTTCGAAGACACGGGACTGGGCGTTCGTCCGGTAGAAGACGGCGACGTCGCCGGCCTTCGCGTCGCCCGCGTCCGTCAGACGGTCTATCTCGTCGGCGACGAACTGTGCCTCGTCATGCTCGGTGTCCGCCACGTAGCCGGTGATGCGGGCGCCCTCTCCGGCGTTGGTCCAGAGGTTCTTGGGGCGGCGGGACTCGTTGCGCTCGATGACCGCGTTGGCCGCGCTCAGGATCGTCTGCGTGGAGCGGTAGTTCTGCTCGAGCAGGATCGTCGTCGCGTCCGGGTAGTCCTCCTCGAACTGGAGGATGTTGCGGATGGTGGCGCCGCGGAAGGCGTAGATCGACTGGTCGGCGTCACCCACGACGCACAGCTCGGCGGGCTGGAGGTCGTCCGCGCCGGGCGGCACGTCCACGGGGTGCTCGGAGGTGCCGACGAGTTCCCGTACGAGGGCGTACTGGGCGTGGTTGGTGTCCTGGTACTCGTCGACGAGCACGTGGCGGAAGCGGCGGCGGTAGTGCTCGGCGACGTCGGGGAAGGCGCGGAGCAGGTTGACCGTCGTCATGATCAGGTCGTCGAAGTCGAGGGCGTTGGCCTCGCGCAGCCGCGACTGGTAGAGCGCGTACGCCTGGGCGAGGGTCTTCTCGAAGCCGTCGGTGGCCTGGGCGGCGAAGTCCTCCTCGTCGATCAGCTCGTTCTTGAGGTTGCTGATCTTGGCGCTGAAGGACTTCGGCGGGAAGCGCTTGGGGTCGAGGTCCAGGTCGCGGCAGACCAGCGCCATGAGCCGCTTGCTGTCGGCGGCGTCGTAGATCGAGAAGGACGACGTGAAGCCGAGCCTCTTGCTCTCCCGCCGCAGGATCCGCACGCAGGCGCTGTGGAACGTCATCACCCACATCGCGTTCGCCCGCGGGCCGACGAGCTGCTCGACGCGCTCCTTCATCTCGCCCGCGGCCTTGTTGGTGAAGGTGATAGCGAGGATCTGGCCCGGGTGGACGTGCCGCTCGCCGAGGAGGTGGGCGATGCGGTGCGTGAGCACGCGGGTCTTGCCGGAGCCGGCACCGGCCACGATGAGCAGGGGCGAGCCGGAGTGGACGACTGCCGCACGCTGGTTCTCGTTCAGCCCCTCCAGGAGCGTGGCCGGGTCCACCGCGGGGCGCGGGGCGCCGTCGCGGTAGTACGCGTCCCTGTCCGGTGGCACGTCGAACCGGCCGCCGAACAGGTCGTCCGGAACGGGCTCCGGCACGTGCTCGTCCTCGGGCGGCGGCGGGGGCTCTTCCTCGTGGGCCCGCGGGGCCTTGAGGTCCGCCAGGAAGCTGTCGTCAAAGAGGCTGCTCATCGCTCTCCGAGTCTAGGCCGCCCCACCGACAGCGAGGGGCCACCCCGCGAACTCGACCCTCTCCCCGTCCGGTCGGCGATCTTCCGGAGCCGATCGCCGGGGCGATCCTCACCGTCCAGGTTCGCATCGTCACCACTCGTGACCGTGCCGCACACGTGAGCACGCGTGAGCGCACGTGTCACCTCGCCCACCAAAACACCCGTTCACCACCAAAGAAGCCAAGAAGGGCAGAGCTCGCACCACGAACGAGTCCCCCTATATCCCCTTGGATTCGCCACGATCCGCGACGTCCTGAGTCAAGGTCACGAAAACGTATCGGGCATATCGCGCATCAACCTTCACAGAGGCCACACGAGTTGGCTAGCGTTCTTGTGGGCCGCTCGACACAACCGGCGAACGTCGCCGGGCCGGGCGTCCTCCGCCGAGTCCGGCGCACCCTCACGGGAGCCGGAGCCGGGGACCCACCGACCTTGGGGTGAATCGGTCCACCTGCCGTACGCGGCACGGACCGTAGGGCACACCTTCCGACGCAAGCGCCCGAACCCGACAGCTAACTCGGTAGGCGGACAACGGAAGGAGCCCGCCTTTCATGGCGCCGCACCGAAAGCCGCGTCCTGCCCGGACGCGCACAGGCATACGGACGCCCGCCCTGGCGACGGCGGCACTGACGTCCATGGCCCTGTTCTCCCAGACGGCGAACGCCGCGCCCTCGACCGACGACAAACCGAGCCTCGAAGAGGTCGAGAAGAAGGTCGGCGACCTCTACCGCCAGGCCGAGTCGGCGACCGAGAAGTACAACGCGGCCGAGGAGAGGACGACCAAGCAGAAGAAGCGTGTCTCCACGCTCCTCGACGATGTCGCCCAGCGCACGGAGAAGCTCAACGAGGCCCGGGAGCGGCTGGGTTCGTTCGCCGCCGCCCAGTACCGGACGGGCGCCGCCTCCCCGGACACGGCGGCGATGCTGCTGGCGGACAACCCGCAGGACTACTTCGACCAGACCCAGTTGATGGACCGCTTGACGGAACGTCAGAAGGACGTGGTCGACGACTACATCACGCAGCAGACGGAGACGGCACAGAAGCGCCAGGAGGCCACCGAGAGCCTCGCGTCGCTCACGGACTCCCAGGCCACGCTGAAGTCGTCCAAGGCGCAGGTCCAGACGAAGCTCACCGAGGCCCGTGAGCTGCTGACGAAGCTGACCGCCGAGGAGAAGGCCCGCCTCGCGGCGATCGAGAAGGAGAAGCAGGAGGAGGCCGATCGCCGGGCGGCGGAGCTGGCGCGGCAGCAGGCGGCCGAGGCGGAGAAGCAGCAGGCCGCGCAGCAGCAGGCGGCGCAGGAGCAGACAGCAGGCAGCACCTCCACGGTCGAGGCTCCGGCCGAGGACTCCACCTACGCCACGAAGGCCGCCAAGGCCCTCGCGTTCGCCCGCGTCCAGATCGGCAAGCCCTACGTCTGGGGCGCGACCGGCCCCGACTCGTACGACTGCTCCGGCCTCACCCAGGCCGCCTGGAAGGCCGCCGGCGTCGACCTGCCGCGCACCACGTACGACCAGGTCAACGCGGGCAGGACCGTCGCTCTCGCCGACGCCCGACCCGGTGACCTCGTCTTCTTCTACGACGACATCAGCCACGTCGGCCTCTACATCGGCAACGGCATGATGATCCACGCGCCCAAGCCGGGGGCCTACGTCCGCGAGGAGTCGATCTTCTACGACGGGGAGTCGGCGATCCACAGCGTGGTGCGGCCGGCGTAACGGTCGGCGTAACGACCACCCCTCCGGCCCTGGTCGGCGCTCGGCTTCTCGCCGACGGCCAGGGCCGGACTGGTGGCTGTCAGGTCCAGAGCACCGCGATGAAGATGTTCACCGTGGTCAGGGCGCCCACGAGGCCGAACAGTCCCTTCTCCACCCGCTCCTCGTCGCGCTTCACATAGACGAGCCCGAGGATCACGACCAGCAGGGCCAGCTTCACGCCGATCTTGATGTTGTTGACCGGCTGATCGTCGGCCTGGTTGAGGCCTACCAGGACGGCGCCGGTGATGAGCATCGTCAGCGCGCCGTGCAGCATGGCGGGCACGAAACGGGCCGCCCCCTGACCCATCGCCTTCACCTGGGTGAGAAATCCGCCCAGGAGGGAGGCTATGCCGATGATGTGCAGGGCGACGAAGAGATGGATGAGTACGTCCATGGAGCCGGAGCCTAACCAGGAGCCCTCGCCCGGCCGGGCACCGGGGCCCCGGCTTCCGCCGCCGAGCATGGGCTGCGTCTGCGCGCCTCCATATGCGCCTCCAGATAGACGCCATAGGCGCCAGATAGGCGCCATCTGCGCCTCCATAGCACCGCTCGGCCACCCGTTGGCGCATAACCACCGCATCGGTCATCGCTCTGCGTGAAGTCGGTGACGCCAGGCGGGGATCGCGGTCGCATACGGTCACCCGACGGTCCGTCCACACCAATTCCGCACATAGCGTTACCGAGCGGACACCGTCAGGTTTACCGTCCTCCCCCAGGTGACCGGCTCCCCACCGCCGCCCGAACCAGGGGCGGCAGCCGGACACCTCCGCCGAGAGGTCCGGCGGCGGCTCGCTCCCCCTGTGCGGGCCGCCGCCGGACGCGCGACCGCCGACCCCCACGGTGGTCCCGGCCCACAGGCCGTCTCGGTCGCGTCGTACGAAAGGACGTGACGCCCACTTGCCAGCGCACCGCAGGCCCCGACAGCGCCTCCTCGGCGGCAACACGGCTCGTACCGCCTTCACGATCGCCCTGGCGGGCGCGGCGGGCGCGGCCGGCCTCGACGGCACCGGGCACGCCGAACCGCAACGCACACCGGCGCAGGCCCAGGCGAAGGTGAACAGGCTGTACGAGGAGGCTGAGGTCGCGACCGAGCGGTACAACGGCGCGCGGGAGAGGGCCGGCGAGGCACGGGAGCGCCTGGAGGACCTGCGGGACGAGGCGGCGCGCCGGACGGAGGAGCTGAACTCGTCGCGCGAGAAGCTCGGTTCCATGGCGGCGGCGCAGTACCGCGAGGGTGGCATCGACCCCGCGGTGCGGCTCGCGCTGAGCGACGACCCGGACGCGTACCTGGACGGTGCCGCCTTCGCGGAACGGATGGGCAGCCGTCAGGCGTCGGACGTGGCGAGCGCACGCACGCAGTTGCGGGAGATCGAGCAACTGCGAGGTGCCGCGCACATCGAACTCTCGCGGCTCGCGTCCCGGCAGGCGGCCATGGAGCGGCACAAGCGGACGATCAACGGAAAGCTGGGCGAGGCGAGGCGTCTGCTGGCGCGGCTGCCGGAGGGCGAGCGGGCGCGACTGGACGCGGCGGGCGGCGCGGGGCGCGCATCGCGGTCCGGAGCCACGGCGCGCGACCTCGGCCCCCTCCCGGCGGCCCCCTCCACCGCCCAGGCGCCCAACCCACGGGCGGCCGCGGCCCTTTCGTACGCGTACGGCAAGCTCGGCAGCCCGTACGTGTGGGGCGCGACCGGTCCCGACGCCTTCGACTGCTCGGGGCTCGCACAGGCGGCGTACCGCGCGGCCGGGGTCTCGCTGCCCCGGACGACGTACGCGCAGATCGGCGCGGGGCAGCGCGTCGCGCGCTCCCAGCTCCTGCCCGGTGACCTGGTGTTCTTCTACTCCGGGGTCAGCCATGTGGGCATCTACGCGGGGAACGGGCAGATGGTCCACGCACCCCGCCCGGGGGCGCCGGTGCGGGTCGCGCCGGTGGACGAGATGCCGTTCGCGGGGGCTACGCGGGTGGTCTGAGCCTCCGAACTGAAGCAGGGGAACGGCGGGTCAGATCACGCGGAAGAGGCCGGCGGCGGCGTGGACGTCGGTGAGGTCCTCGACGGAGCGGAGGTTGTCGCACAGGGCCTCCAGGAACGAACCGGCGTCGCCGACGCGCGGGGCGCCGACGACCACGCCGAAGACCCGGAAGCCCAACAGGCGCTTGGCGTCGTTCCAGCCGCGCATCCATTCCTCGGTGACGCCGCAGTCGTCGTCGGTGATCATCACGATGTCGCCGCGTCGGCGGGCGGCGTCGTTGAACTCCTCCTCCAGCAGTTCGGCGGCCGCCGTCAGCGGCGTCTGGTAGCTGGTCCCGCCGCCGAGGAAGGTCTCCACGAAGTCGAGGGTCCGGTCGATTCCGGCGGGCCGGCCGCCCGGGAAGCGGAAGACCTGGATCTTGTCGGCGGCGGAGAACAGGATGCCGACGAAGTCACGCCCCGCGTGGCGGGCCTGGTCCAGCAGCGCCAGGGCGCAGGCCTTGGCCCACGCCTCCCGGGTGACCCCGCCGGGCCCCGCCTCGTACATGGAGTGCGAGGTGTCCACGCACGCGATGACGGCACCCTGGCCGGTGGTTTGCTCCCCCTGGCTGTCGTAGAGCATCAGCTCCCCCGCGGCGTAGCGCACGGCGAACACCGCGCGCAGTTCGGGCACGCCGAGAGCCGCCAGCTCGGAGGGGATGACGCGGGAGAGGTCGTTGCCGAGCGTGACGCCGACGAGTTCCCCTGTGGCGTTCTCCACCTTGCGGGCGCGCTCACCGCCGGCCATCTGCCGGAAGCGGCCGATCAGTTCGGCCCACTGTGCGAGACGGCCGGTGCGCAGCAGTTCGGCGAGCCGGGCGCGCTGGTCGAACGGCATCCGCTCCAGCTCGCCGCTACCGACGCCCCAGGCCCGCATCAGCGCGGCCTCCTCCCGCACGGCCTCGGCGGCCTTCGCCGCCGCGTTCCGCGCGGCGACACGGACACCGGGGGCCGCCGCCGCGAGGGCCTGCGCGGCGTCCTGGGTGGCCTGCCGCACAACAGCGTCGGCGGCCTCGGCGGCCTCGATCGCCTCCTGTACGGCGTGGGCGGCCTGAGCCCTCGCCTCCTGTACGGCGTCTGCGGCCTGAGCCGTCGCCTCTTGTACGGCGTTGGCGGCCTGGGCCCGCACGGCGCCGGCCCCGTCGGACCAGTCCGCATCGTCGGCGGCCTGCTGGAGCGCCTCGCTCACGGCGGTCGCCGCGTCTTCGGCGTTCTGCTGGGCCTTCTTCGCCTGCTCGGACTGCTCCAGAGCCTGCCGGGAGCGCTCCAGCAGCCCCCGCAGTACGGTGGCCTGGGCGAGCACGGCCATGGCGGCGGCGTAGGGGTCACCGGCCGTCTCCCGGCGCAGTTCGGCGAACTCCAGTGACTCCACCAGACAGCTGATGACCTGGTGGTTGACCAGGCGGGAGGGGTCCATCTCCTCGCGCTCGCGCAACCGCGGGCGGGCCTTGTAGGCGGCCAGGAACACGTCGGTCAGGAGGTCGGTCGCGCAGTCGTAGCGCTCGTTCAGCTCCTCGGCGAGATCGCGCAGTCCGGCCGACTGCTCGTAGGTGTCGCGCCATGTGATCCGGTCGAACCGGTCCGCGACCACGGCCGCGGTGTGCCGCGTGGGAGCGGCGGCGGACGCGAGGCCCAGCCACTTCCCGGCCCCGCTCGCCAACTCGTCGAGCGTGCTCGGAGTCCTGTCCATGCCCTGCCCGTCCATGCCCTGCCTGTTCACGCTCTGCCTGTCCGCGCTCTGCCTGTCCATGTCCTGCCACGGCCGTGCCCTGCGATGTCCTGTCCGTGGTCCCGTCCCGCCGGTGTTCAGAGCTGGGCCTGCACCATGCTCGCGTCCACGCCGAGGGCCTCGGTGAGGACGCGGGCGCGAACGGCCCGCTGGCGTCCGGTGACCCGGTCGATGGCGGCGGTGGAGCGGCCGGCGCTCGCCGCCTCCTCGCGCAGCTTCTCCAGCCGCTTCCCCGCCGTGGCGAGCTTGTTGTGGGCCTTCTTGATGACCCAGTCGCTCAGCGCCTCACGGGACTGCCCCGCCATGGCGTCGAGCTGGGCCTCCAGTTCGTCGATCGTGTCGGCAAGGTCGAGCGCTTCCTTGGCGTCGGGGTTGACCAGGTGCAGCACCTCGCGCTCGACGGTCGGGCGTTCGGCGGGCGAGTCCCACAGCACGTGGGTCAGCAACGCCAGGTCGGTCTCGGCGACCGCCGGGCGGCCATCGAGGTACGCGGACGCCTGGAGCAGGCCCACTGCCTGCCGCCAGCGGCGGTCGGAGGCGACGAGTTCCTTGCGGCGCAGGGCGGCCCGCAGCGTGCACACCGCGTCCACGATCAGGTCGGGGACGTCCACGGCCGGGACGGCCTCGGTAACGGCGTGCTGCAGGGCGGCCAGCTCGACCGTGGTCCGGCTGGGTGCCGCCGGGCGGCTGACGGCGGAGCGGACGAGTGCGGCGAAGTTCGAGGGGTCTTCCAGGTACCCGACCTCGATCCGCACCAGCAGCCTGTCGTAGATGGCGGCCGCGTCCTCTTCCCCGGGCAGTTCGTTGCTCGCCGTGATGGCTCCGATGAGGGGGCAGCGGATCGGCTCGCCGCCGTTCTCGGGGTGGTAGAGCCGCTCGTTGAGGTAGCCCAACGTCTCGTTCAGCGCCGCAGTGGAGCACTTGAAGATCTCGTCGATGAACGCCACATGCGCCGTCGTCGCTCGGCCGTCGTAGACCTGGCGGTACTCGCCCCGGGCCAGCGCGGCGACGTCGATGGGACCGAACATCCTCGTCGGGGCGGTGAACTTCGACAGGAGGATCTCCCAGTAGGCAGCCCCTTCGATTCTGCCGGTGAGCTCCCTCGCCATCTCGGACTTCGCCGTCCCGGGCGGGCCGAGCACTAACGAGTGCTGTCCGGCCAGCAGCGTCACCACCAGCGTCCGCACCACGTCGGCCCGCTCGTAGAAACGGTCCGCCAGCTCGTCACTGATCGCCCGCAGCCTCTTGGCCGTGTCCTGCATGTCCTGTGCGTTGTGCGCGTCCTGTGCGTCCATATCCAACTCCTTGCCGGCGACGCCTTGTTGGGTCGACCAGGCGGCCATCGTTTCCTGGAACTAGGACGTCAGTGGACTCCGCCGAGTTCTCGCAGCACCTCGCCCAGCGTCGCCACCCCCTCCGCGACCGCCGTGGCCGGAGAGGCGGCGTAGCCGAGGAGGAGGCCGGGCGGGCCCGGCCTCTGGCGGTGCCAGGAGAGGGGGTGGACTTTGACGCCCCGGGCGAGCGAGGCCGCCGCCAGCTCGGTGTCGGCGAACTCCTTCCGTCTCCGCGCCGCCGCTGTCCCGTCCGGCCCCCCGAAGGTGATCAGCAGATGGAGCCCGGCAGCGGCGCCGTGGACCACCGCTCCGGGCAGGTGGTCGCGTATCGCCACGATCATCGCGTCCCGGCGCCGCCGGTGCCTGTGCCGCAACTGCCGTAGGTGCCGCTCCAGTTCACCGGACTCCATCAGCCGGGCGAGGACGAGCTGGGGCAGCGCGGGGTTCCCCAGGTCGGCGAAACGCTTGGCTGCCACGAGGGCGTCCCGGTAGCGCGGTGGCGCCACCACCCATCCCGTACGCAGGGCGGGCGCCAGCACCTTGGACACGCTTCCCGCGTAGCAGACCCTCTCCGGCAGCATCGCCCGCAGCGCGGGCACGGGCGGGCGGTCGTAACGGTGCTCCGCGTCGTAGTCGTCCTCCACGATCAGCCCGCCCTCCCCCGCCCATCGCATGAGCTCCCGCCTCCGCGCGCCCCCGAGCACGACCCCGGTCGGGAACTGGTGCGCCGGAGTGAGCAACACGGCTCCCTCTGCCCGGAGTTCGGACACGCGGACGCCCTGGCCGTCCACCGGAACCGGCGGTGTGCGCAGCCCCTGGCGCTGGAGATGCTGCCGCACACCGAGCGACCCGGGCTCCTCCACGGCGATCTCCTCGACGCCGTCCTCCCGGAGCACCTGTCCGATCAGCGCCAGTGCCTGCGCGGTTCCCGCCACGACCAGCACCTCGTCGGGGTTCGCCCGAATCCCCCGGTACCGCGCCAGCCATCCCGCCACGGCCCGTCGCAACTCCGGTGTCCCCCGCGGATCGCCGTACGCGAAACCGCTCGGAACCAACTCACCGAACACGGCCCGCTCAGCACGGAGCCAGGCCGCCCGCGGGAATGCGGTGAGGTCGGGAACGCCGGGCGAGAGGTCGATCCGGGCGGGTACGGAGCGAACGGCGTCGAAGACGTCGTCACCGGGTGGCGCGGCGAACAACCGGTCGGCCGCCGGTGACGGGTGCCGTGCCGCGGTGATGGGGAGCGCGGGCGCCGCCACGACGACCGTCCCGTTGCGTCCCCTCCCGGCCACGTGGCCGTCCTCGGTGAGCCGTTGGTACGCCTCGGTCACCAGGCCGCGGGACACGCGCAGTTCGGCGGCGAGCACCCGGGTCGCGGGGAGCCGGCTGCCGACGGGCAGCCGTCCGTCTGCGATCGCGCGCCGCAGCCGCCCTGCCAGCCACTCGGCCCGCCCACCGGACGGAGCGTCCCGGATGTCGAGTTGCAGGAAGTCGGCGCCGGAACTCTCTTTGGCCCCCTTGTCAGACATCACTTTGGCTCTGTCCACGGGACCATTGTCGAACGACGCTCACTCCATGACCGCTTCCGCACCCCTGCCTCCCGACTACGTCCACGGCTACTCCCCCTACGAGACCCGCCGGCTCGGAGACCAGGCCGACACCCTGGCGACGCTGCTCCACAGCGACACCGCGTACCCGGCGGGCAGCAAGGTCCTGGAGGTCGGCTGCGGAGTCGGGGCCCAGACCGTCCACCTGGTGACGACGAGCCCGGAGGCCCACTTCACGGCGGTCGACGTCTCGGCGTCCTCGCTGACCCAGGCCCGCGCCCGGGTAACGGCTCACGCACCGGGCGCCCATGTGACGTGGACCCAGGCCAACCTCTTCGAGCTCCCCTTCGACGACGCCGAGTTCGACCACGTCTTCGTCTGCTTCGTACTGGAACACCTGGCGGCCCCGCGCCAGGCGCTCACCGCCCTGCGCCGCGTCCTGCGCCCCGGCGGCAGCCTCACGGTCATCGAGGGCGACCACGGTTCCGCGTTCTTCCACCCCGACAGCGCCTACGCCCGCGCCGCGATCGACTGCCAGATCCACCTCCAGGCCGACGGGGGCGGGAACGCCCTCATCGGCCGTCAACTCCACCCCCTCCTCACGGAATCCGGCTACGAGGACGTCACCGTCCACCCCCGCACGGTCTACGCCGACCGCTCCCGCCCCACCCTGGTGAACGGCTTCACTCGCAACACATTCATCGCCATGATCGAGTCCATCCGGGAGGACGCTCTGGCCGCGGGCCTGATGACGCCGTCCGACTGGGACCGTGGCATCACCGACCTGCGCCGAACGGCGGCGGACGACGGGACGTTCCACTACACGTTCTTCAAGGCCGTGGCGGTGAACCCGTCGCCGGAACCACCGGACCGGCCGGACCGGTTCAAGCGGTAGGGCCGGCGGACCTCACCACCACGCACCCGGCCCCGGTCTCACACCAGCCGTCGTGCCGTGGCCCACCTCGTCAGCTCGTGCCGGTTGGAGAGCTGCAACTTCCGCAGCACCGCCGAGACGTGGGACTCCACCGTCTTGACGGAGATGTACAACTGCTTGGCTATCTCCTTGTACGCGTAGCCACGGGCGATGAGGCGAAGGACCTCACGCTCGCGCTGGGTGAGACGGTCCAGGTCCTCGTCGACGGGCGGGGCGTCCGTGGAGGCGAAGGCGTCGAGGACGAAGCCGGCCAGCCTCGGCGAGAACACCGCGTCGCCCTCCTGGACGCGGAAGATCGAGTCGACCAGATCCGTACCGGTGATCGTCTTGGTGACGTACCCCCGGGCGCCGCCCCGGATGACACCGATGACGTCCTCCGCCGCGTCCGAGACGGAGAGAGCGAGGAAGCGGACGGGCCGCTCGACGTCGGACATCAACCCGGCGCACCGGCGCAGCACTTCGACGCCGCCACCACCCGGAAGGTGCACATCGAGGAGGACCACCTCGGGTCGCGCGGCCGTGATGACGCCCACCGCCTGGTCGACGTCGGCCGCCTCCCCGACGACCTCGACACCAGTGCTCTCCGTCTGCCCGATCTCCGCCTGCACGCCCGTCCGGAACATGCGGTGGTCGTCGACCAGCACGACCTGGACCCGGCGCCCGGGCGCCGAACCGGCCGCCTCCGCCGACCCGTTCCCCCGGGCCGGCCCGGCCTCCGGCGTCGATCCGCTCCCACCCTCCCCCGCCGAACCGCTCGGTGCGGCCGCGTCCGCCGGGGCACCCGCCTCAGCGGCGGGACCGGCAGAACGGGCAGGGCCCGTGGGGTCGGTGGAACCGGTGGGACCGGTGGAACCGGTGGAACCGGTGGGACCGGTGGGACCGGTGGAACCGGTGGAACCGGTGGAACCGGTGGAACCGGTGGAACCGGTGGGACCGGTGGGACCGGTGGGACCGGTGGAACCGGTGGAACCGGTGGAACCGGTGGAACCGGTGGAACCGGTGGAACCGGTGGGACCGGTGGGACCGGTGGAACCGGTGGAACCGGTGGAACCGGTTTCACTGGTGCCGGGGGTCGTCCCGTCCGGCCTGGTCGGACCGCTCGCCCCGTTCGCGTCGCTCATGACGTCGTCTCCGCCCTCTCCATCTCCAGCTCGACCTCCGTGCCGCCGTCCGGTACGGCGCGGAGCCGTGCCGTACCGCCGTTGCGCTCCATGCGACCGATGATCGATTCTCTGACGCCCATGCGGTCGGCGGGTATCGAGTCGAGGTCGAAGCCGGGGCCCCGGTCCCGCACGGACACGAAGACCGTTCTGCCCTCGACTTCGGCGAAGACCTGTACGGCGCCGCCCTCGCCACCGTACTTGGCCGCGTTCACCATCGCCTCGCGCGCGGCCTGCATCTGCGAGCCCAGGCGTTCGTCGAGCGGGCAGTCGCCGACGACCACGACCTCGATCGGGACGCCGTGCTTGTCCTCCACCTCGGCGGCGCTGCGCTTCACGGCCTCCGCGAGGGTGTCGGGTTCGTCGTCCTCGTCCTTGCCGGTGCCCTCGGGCTTGTAGAGCCAGTTGCGCAGGTCGCGCTCCTGGGCCCGGGCGAGGCGGCGCACCTCGTTCGCGTTCTCCGCGTTGCGTTGTATCAGCGTCAGCGTGTGCAGCACCGAGTCGTGGACGTGGGCCGCGACCTCCGCCCGCTCCTGGGCGCGGATGCGCATCAGCCGTTCCTCGGAGAGGTCCTGGGTCATGCGGACGAGATACGGGCCGGCGAGCAGCGCTATCCCCACGAGGACGGCGAGCGCGGCCTGCAGGACCGAGCCGAGGTGGGCGGCGGAGCCCTGCAGGACGAATATCCCGGAGACGCCCGCGGTGACGAGCAGGACACCGCCCACGGAACGGAGCAGCGTGAGCGTGCGCCGACGGCGGCCGACCTCGACCCAGCGTGCCCGTCGCGCGTTGTCCGCCTGACGCCAGACCAGGGCGACACCGGCGGCGACCAGGACGGTCGGCCACAGATACGCCTTGGCTCCGTCGCCGAGGTTCACATTGCCGACGAAGACCATGGCCACGACGACCATGAGGAGCAGGGCGACGATCTGGCCCCTGTCCGGTCTGCGGGCCACCAGTTTCCGCCGGCCGTCCGGTGAGGTCTCGGTGGAGACCGCCGGGGTCCGCTGGTTGTCGACACCGCCCACGCCGAGCGGGACGAAGAACCAGAACGCCGCGTACAGCAGCGCGCCAAGGCCGTCCGCGAGGAACAGGCCGACGAACACGAGCCTCAGCCAGGTCACGGGCAGCCCGAGATGCCCGGCGAGCCCTCGCGCCACGCCTCCGAGCCAGCGACCGTCGCTGCTGCGGTAGAGCTTGCGCGGGGGCCGCGGGACGTCGACTGGCACTGCTGCGGCTTCCGGCATGCCATCGATGTTCACACGCATGGCGGTCCGTGGCATCAGGGTCTGCCCCCGAGACACCCCTGATCTTCGACCGGGCATGATCGAACAGTTCCCGGGGCGAATATCAGGGTCGGGCCAGGGTCATCCCGACTGCCGCCGGGCGGTCTCGGCGGCCACGATGGACACATGACAGATCAGCAGCACGCGGCTCCGGAGCCGGACCCCGGCTCGGGCGCCCGGCGGCCGGCCACCGAGCCGCAGGACGCCATGCCCGCCCCGGACGAGGGCGGCACCACGCCCGGACCGGGCCAGGGCAAGGAACCGCGCGCACACGCTGGCGCGCACACGCACACGCGCACACACACGAGCGCGAGCGCGGACAAAGCGGGTGCGGGTGTGGGTGCGGATCAGGCGGGCGCTGGTGCGAGTGCGGGTGCGAGTGCGGCCCAAGTTGCCGCCGAGGGCTCCGCGTCGCCCCAGGCCCCCGCCAGGTTCCGTCGTGACCGGCGGCACAAAATGCTGTCCGGGGTCTGCGCGGGGCTGGGGCGGCAGTGCGACATGGATCCGGTGATCTTCCGGATCGTGCTCACGGTGCTGTCGATGGCCGGCGGCACAGGTCTCATCTTCTACGGCTTCGCATGGCTGTTCGTTCCGTACGACGACGAGGAGGAGAACGAGGTACGCAGGCTGCTGACCGGCCGTGTCGACGGCCAGGCCCTGGCGGCCGTGCTCTTCACCCTGGTCGGCTGCGGCGTCTTCCTCACCATGCTGGGCAATGGCGGGGTGCTGACCTTCGCAGTGGTCCTCTCCCTGCTCCTCGCGGGCGCGGGGTACTGGTCTCGGCAGCGCGGCGCCCCCGATCCCGACCCGCTCGCGGCACAGGCCGTCGCCGACGCGCCGCCGGAGGCCCAGGCGCCGCCCGTCCCCGCCTCCTACCCGTCCTGGTGGCGTGACCCGATCGTCAAGGACGGCACGCACGTGGGTGGTACGGGCTATCTGTGGGGGCCGTGGGAGGCACAGGACCGCGATGTCGCGGCGGCCATCAACATCGCTCGGGGCACACCGTCCCGCCCTGACATACGTACCGCCCAGGGGCCCAGCCCGCGCGGGCCGCGCTGGATAGGTGGCTGGGTGTTCTTGCTCGCGCTGCTCGCCGGAGCTCTCGGTACGAACCTGACGTGGGACGACCACGCGCTCGGGACCAGCCTGCAGACCGGTCTGGCCTGCGCCCTCGCCGTGTTCGGACTGGGCATCGGGATCAGTGCGTTCCTGGGGCGTACGGGCGCGGGGTCGATCTTCCTCGCGGTGGTGACGGCGGGCCTGCTGGTGTGCTCGGCAGCGCTCCCGGCGAACGTCAACACCCACTGGATACACACGACCTGGGCGCCGACCGCCGTGGCTGACGTACAGCCGGGGTACGAACTGGGCACGGGTGTGGGCACGTTGGACCTGACGCGCGTGGATGTACCGAAGGGCAGGACGGTAACGACCGGTGCGGAGGTGGGTGTGGGCAAGCTGAAGGTGGTGGTGCCCTCGGACGTCACGGTGCGCCTGACGATCGAAGTCGGCGTGGGAGACATCCAGTTGCCGGGCGACAAGAAGGAGGACGTGGACGTGGCACCGGACACCGAGAAGCAACTGACCCTCTCCCCTGTGAAGGGCACCACCGGCGACGGGAAGTCCGCCGGCACGATCGATGTCAGCATCGAGGTCGGCATGGGCCAGGCGGAGGTGACTCGTGCTGCGGCATGACGTTCAGCCCGGCAAGCTGGTCGCGGGCTTCTTCCTCACCCTCACAGCCGTCGTCTACGCAGGAGACGCGGGCGGCGCCTGGGAGACCCCCTGGTTCGTGGCCATACCCCTGGTCATCGGCGGCCTCGGTCTGTCGGGCGCGACGGCGTTCCTGACGTATGCGATACGCCGCCACCGATCGTCCCCGCACGAGGGGCACGCTCCCGGGGGCAGGCAGGCCTCGGACGCCGGGGTGTCGAGCAGGATCGAGTAACCGCTCTTTCGCCCGGCGCCTCGCGGGGTGACGGCTCACGCTGTCTCACCGGGCATGTCACCGGGGTGCGGCAGGCAGCGGTAGGGCGGCGGTGCGCACCGCGGCCGCGGGCACTACGGCGGTGCGCAACGCGGCCATGGGGACCGCGGCCGTGCGCACCGCACCAGCCCGGCTGCTGCGCGGCAGCTCAGCGATAGCCGCCCGATCGTTGCCGTCGGCGGTTGCGGATGGCCGCGTCGATGGAGAGGACGGAGGCGCCGGCAAGGACGAGGGGGAGCCAGGCCATGAGGTAGGCGAGGTCGTTGCCGTAGTAGTAGGGGTCGGATGCCCAGCTGACCGTCAGCCAGAGGCTGAGGGAGATCAGGGCACCGCCGAAGGCCGCGAGGCGGGCGAGGAGTCCGAAGAGGGTGCCGAGGCCGACGGCGAGCTCACCCAAAGCGATGGCGTAGCCGAAGCCGACGGGGTTCTTGAGGGCGAGGTCGACGAGGGCCGGGATGGCCGAGGAGTCGCGGACCGCGCGCATCATGTCGCCGATCGAGCCGGAGCCCGCATCGGACAGGAAGGCGCTGTCGGTGAGTTTGTCCAGGCCGGCGTAGATGAAGGTGACGCCGAGGAAAACTCTCAGAGGGAGCAGTGCGTATCGGGTGGCGGTGTCCCGCCAGTCTCGGCCGCTGTCGAAGTAGGGGGTCTGCGTGTCCGAACGAATACTGTGAGTCATGACTGTCCGCCGCCTCTCGCCGCCGTGCCGTTGACCCCTCAACAGACCATACGTACGAACGGGGGGAGCCGCTCAATGAGCGGGGCGCCAGTTTTCGGAGAAGGGTGCCTTTGGGGGCGTTTCTCAGGTTTTCTCACCCTCGCCCGTCGGCGGTCGCCCGGTCCGGCGATCACCCGGTCGGCCGCCAACCGGCCAGAGCCGGTCAGCCAGCCGGAGCCGGTAAGCCGTCCAAGGAGGGGACAGCCGACCAAGGCCAGTCGATCGGCCAAGGACGGCCAGTCGGCCTGTTGGCCTGCTGGCCAAGGACGGACCGCAGGCCAAGGTCGGACCGTAGGCCGGAATTGGTCCGACGGCCGCACACCATCCGATCCGACGGCCGCACGCGATCCGATGCGACGGCCGGACTCGGTCCGAGGGTCCGCCCCGGTCAGTCGGTCACTTCGATCACGTACCGGTTCGTCTCCACCCCGGCGGCGGTCACCACCTGGACCTCTACTCGGCCGGGCTCCACGTCGGCGGGGACCGGCACGGTGAGGACGGCGTCCGTGGGGTTGCTGAAGCCGCCGACGACGGGGACGAGCGGGACGTGGACGTGGACGGCGCCGATGCGGACGACCATCCGGGAGAGGCGGTCGGCGCCTTGGGCACCCGGTGGGACGAAGCCGGCGCCGCGGATCTCGATGTCGTCGCCGGTGCGGATGGGCGCGTCGAGGTCGCCGGCCTCGCGGGAGCGGACCACGGAAAGGATCACGGGGCGGCCGCCGTCCGCGTACTTGCCGGCGACGTACGTGGCCGCGGAGACCAGCACCAGCAGGGCCAGTCCCCAGGGGAGGTCGGGGAGTTGGTCGGGGCGGCGGGCCAGGCGTACGACAGCGAAGGCGAGGGCGACGGTGTTCACGACGACGAACTGGATGTCCGTGAAGCTGCCACGGCCGGAGTCGTCGGTCAGGAGGTCGGAGGCGCGGGGGCGGTCGGCGCGGACCTTCTGCAGGCGTTGGCCGAGGACGCGCAGGCCGACCACCCGCCGGACCAGCACGGCGATACCGCACACGACGGCGAGGACGGTCACCACGCCCGCGCCACGGGCGAGTTCGAGCCCGGTGATCAGCGCGTCCCGCCGGCCGTGGTCCGAGGCGGCGGCGAGTTGTCCGACGAGCACCAGAACGGCGTACACGGCGAGGAGCACCCAGCTCGCGGCCACGGCACGGGAGGTGGAGAGCCGGTTGTCCTCACCGATCACGGGGGCCAGAGCGCCACCCCGCGAGCGGTGCAGGTAGCCGGCGCCCGTCAAGGCCAGGCCCACCACCAGAGCGGCCAGCAGACCGGCCGTGCGTGCCGTCGTCCAGCCCGCGCCGATCGCGGTGAGTGCCTGGACCAGGAGCAGGGACAGGAAGGCACCCCACACGACGCAGGCCGTGCGCAGCCACAGGCGGCCCAGCCATGCCTCGCCCTCCACTCGCGCGCGTTCGGCGACGAGGGCGGCGGACTGGGTGAGTTCGTCGGAGACCCACTGGCGGGACGCC
This sequence comes from Streptomyces sp. NPDC046862, assembly GCF_040704615.1. Classification (NCBI taxonomy): domain Bacteria; kingdom Bacillati; phylum Actinomycetota; class Actinomycetes; order Kitasatosporales; family Streptomycetaceae; genus Streptomyces; species Streptomyces sp. NPDC046862. The sequence goes on from NZ_JBEYXP010000019.1 coordinate 140,377, forward strand.
GACGCGGAGTACGCGACCGCCGCGGGCAGCCCCTGGCCGGACGCGAACTCCTCGCGCTTGAGCAGGAACGCGGCGACCGCGCGCCGGTGTCCCTCACGGGCGCCGCGCGGGCAGTCCCCGCACGCGCAGCCGCCCTCGTGGGCGCCCGCGCCCTGTCTCGCCTCCTGCACCGCCACGCCCGAGCCCGCCTTCCCCGCGCCACTTCTCCTCCGTACGCCCGCGCCATGCGACAGCCGTACAGCCACCCTGTGATGACAGCGAATTGTGCCGTACGGAACAGGGCCCTCGTCCGGCAGGTCTGGTCAGAGCGGGGTGAAGGGGTGGGAATCACGTTGACCAGGGCGGTAGCGCCCCCACGCGGGCCCCTTGAGGGGTGCCGGGCCGTGACATCGCGCGGCTCCGCCGCGTGGGTGCGGGCAACGCGCGCGACCCGTGGCTCCGCGCCGGCCTTTCTCGTCTCAACCTCTCCCCGTGGAGGGCCCCACTGCGAGAATCTCCCTATGGCCGAGATCATCCAGCGTGACGGGACCTGGGCCTTCGACGGCAGCACGGTCCGGATCACGCCGGGACTCCACCGCTCCGTGCCGCTGTTCCGGCAGACGTACGGGGAGATAGCGGTGCCCCTCGAAGCGGTGTCGGGCGTCGTCTACGAACCCGAGCGCAAGCGGGGCCGACTGCGGCTCAGGCTCCGCGAGGGCTGTGATCCGCTGCTCCAGGCGACCGGCGGGCGGCTCCCCGACGCGGCCGATCCCTACCGGCTGACGGTCGACGTCGACCGCTCGGGCGTCGCCGAGTACGTGGCGGAGGAGATACGCCAGGCCCTGCTCCTGGAGCAGATACCGAAGGAACCCGCGAAGGCCTATCTGCTGCCGGGCCCGCCGGTGCCGGTGTCCGTGCGGTCCAGTGACGGCACGGTGTCGTTCGACGGTACGCAGGTGCGGATCGACTGGAGCGACACCTCCGACCGGATCAAGCGTGCGACGGGGCCGCGCGTCATCACGGTCGGTGAGCTGGTGCAGGTGGAGTGGCTGCCCAACTCCGGGTACGAGGACGGGTTCATGCGGTTCGTGACACGCGAGACGGTGTTCTCCAAGCTGCCGCCCGAGAAAGACCCGTACGCGCTCGACCTGTGGGGCAGCGCCCGTCGCGACCTGCTCACGGCCCTCGTCGCGACCGCTGTCACCGCCCGGCTGCCGCACCCGGCGACCCGCGCGATCGACGCGGCGGAGCGCCCCCGGCTCGCCGCCGCGACCGCGAGCACGACCGCAACCACCACCACAACCCCAGACGCCACAACCCCAGGCGCCACAACCGCAGACGCCACAACCGCAGACGCCACAACCGCAGACGCCACAACCGCAGGCGCCACAACCGCGTCTCCCGCCGACCACCACGACGTGCTTCTGCGCCGGCTGCGGGAGTTGGGGGAACTGCACCGGGACGGGGTGCTCACGGACGAGGAGTTCGCGATGACGAAGGCCGCCGTGCTGCGCGACTTCTAGGGCGCCGCGGAAGGGGGCTGTGCGGCTGTGTGGCTGTGCGGCTCTTCAGCTCAGCAGGTCCGGCTCGCTTCTGCTGATGTCCTGCCAGAGGGGCTGGTAGTTGATCCACGCGACAAGGTCGCCGCCGAGTTGCTCCCGCGTGGCCACTGCCTGCCGGTGGCCGATGAGCACCGGTCGCCCCGCCGCCTTCGCCGTCAGCTGGACCTGGGCCGACCGCTCCATCGACAGGAACCACCAGGCCGCCGCGTCCACGGAGTCGCCGACCGTCAGCAACCCGTGGTTGCGCAGCACCAGGGCCTTGCGGCTGCCGAGCACGGACGCGATCCGGCGGCCCTCCTCCGCGTCGACGGCGACACCGGTGTACGTGTCGTAGAGCGCGTGGTCCTCGTAGAACGCGCAGCTCTCCTGGGTGATCGGGTCCAGCAGTTCGGCGAGGGCCGAGAGCGCGCGGCCGTGCACCGAGTGGCAGTGGGCGACCGCCACGACGTCCGGACGGGCGGCGTGCACCTGGGCGTGCACGGTGAACGCCGCCTGGTTGACGTGGTAGCGACCGTGGATCACCTGACCCTCGGAGTTCGCCATGACCAGGTCACTCACGGTGACGTGCTTGAACGGCATGCCGAACGGATTGACCCAGAAGCAGTCGCTGAACTCCGGATCGCGCGCGGTGATGTGCCCGGAGACCCCGTCCTCGAATCCGAGCCGCCCGAAGATCCGCAGCGCCCCGGCCAGCCGTTCCTTGCGGTGCCGACGCTCGTCGTCCAGCGAGTCGTGCATCGGCGGCATGGCGAACTGCAGCTGGTCCGTGGGTAGGGGCAGGGGCGGTGTCGGCCCGTGCATATGTCCTCCAGCACTGGGTTCGTTTACGGAGCGGAAGTTACCGTCAGTCCCCGCAAGAGGACAGGGCCGTCCGGTGAAGAGTGTGCGCAACCGTTACGGAAGTCACCAAGGCGCGTCGCCCGTCACGGCACGGCACGGCAGCGGGGCCGGGCCGACAGCGGCAGCAACCAGCAACCAGCAATCAGCAATCAGCAATCAGCAATCAGCAATCAGCAGCGGCGACATACAGGACAGCGGATGTCGGGTATCGGCGCCAGACTGGCCGTATGAGCCATGTCAGCCATGTGAGCCGTTCCGGCACGAACCCCGTTCCGAACTGGGCCGCGTTCACCACCGCCGAACCCGATCTCGCCAGGACCGTCGAGGAACGCTTCGGCGCCTTCACCCACCATGTCCTCGCGACCCTCCGCAAGGACGGTTCGCCGCGCACGACCGGGCTCGAGGTCCGTTTCCTGGGCGGTGAGCTGTGGCTGGGCATGATGCCGGACTCGCTCAAGGCGCTCGACCTGCGGCGCGATCCGCGGTTCTCGCTGCAGGCCAATCCTGGTTCGGGTACCGACATGGGGGGCGGCGACGTGCGGATCAGTGGGCGGGCGATCGAGGTCGAGGACCCGGAGACGAAGGCGCGCTACACGCGAGAGGTGGAACCGCCGGAGCCGTTCCACCTCTTCCGCGCCGAGCTGACGGAGGTCGTACGGACCTACGTCGAGGACGAGAAATACCTGGTCGCGCAGGTGTGGCAGCCCGGAGCGCCGGTGCGTACGCTCAAGCGGGCCTGAGCCCCCGCCAGGAATCCGCAGGAACCCGACGGGCTCGACGCGCTCGACGCGCTCGACGCGCTCAACGGACTCACTCCCACTCGATGGTCCCCGGCGGCTTGCTCGTCACGTCGAGGACGACCCGGTTGACGTCCTTGACCTCGTTCGTGATGCGGGTGGAGATTTGGGCGAGGACGTCGTAAGGCAGGCGCGACCAGTCGGCCGTCATCGCGTCCTCGCTGGACACCGGGCGCAGGACGATCGGGTGGCCGTACGTCCGGCCGTCGCCCTGGACGCCGACACTGCGCACGTCGGCGAGCAGGACGACCGGGCACTGCCAGATGTCGCGGTCGAGGCCGGCGGCCGTCAGCTCCTCGCGGGCGATGGCGTCGGCCTCGCGGAGCAGGTCGAGCCGCTCCTTGGTGACCTCGCCGACGATACGGATGCCGAGGCCGGGACCCGGGAACGGCTGGCGCTGGACGATCTCGTCGGGCAGGCCGAGCTCCTGGCCGACCATGCGGACCTCGTCCTTGAAGAGCTTGCGGAGCGGCTCGATGAGCTCGAACTCCAGGTCCTCGGGGAGGCCGCCCACGTTGTGGTGGGACTTGATGTTGGCGGTGCCGGTGCCGCCGCCGGACTCGACGACGTCCGGGTAGAGGGTGCCCTGTACGAGGAACGCCACCTCCGGGCCCTCGTCCGCGATGATCTCGGCCTGGGCCTGCTCGAAGACCCGGATGAACTCGCGGCCGATGATCTTCCGCTTCTCCTCGGGGTCGGAGACCCCCGCGAGCGCCTTGAGGAAGCGCTCCTCTGCGTCGACGACCTTCAGCTGAACGCCGGTGGCCGCGACGAAGTCCTTCTCGACCTGCTCGGTCTCGCCCTTGCGCATCAGGCCGTGGTCGACGTACACGCAGGTCAGCTGGGAGCCGATGGCCTTCTGTACGAGGGCCGCGGCGACCGCCGAGTCCACGCCGCCCGAGAGACCGCAGATGGCACGCTTGGTGCCGACCTGCTCGCGGATGGCCGCGACCTGCTCCTCGATCACGTTGCCGGTGGTCCAGGACGGGGTGAGACCCGCGCCCCGGTACAGGAAGTGCTCCAGGACCTGCTGGCCGTGCGTGGAGTGCATGACCTCCGGGTGGTACTGGACGCCGTAGAGCTTCTTCTCGTCGTTCTCGAAGGCGGCGACCGGGACGACGTCCGTGGAGGCGGTGACGGTGAAGCCCTCGGGGGCCTCGCTGCACGCGTCGCCGTGGGACATCCACACCGGCTGCTCACTCGGGGTGCCCTCGAAGAGGGTGGAGCCGGACTTGGAGACGTGCAGGCCCGTACGGCCGTACTCGCGCGCGCCCGTGTTGTCGACGGTGCCGCCGAGGGTGGTGGCCATCAGCTGGAAGCCGTAGCACATGCCGAAGACGGGGACGCCGGACTCGAAGATCTCGCGGTCCAGGCGGGGGGCGCCCTCGGCGTAGACCGACGAGGGGCCGCCGGAGAGGATGATCGCCGCCGGGTTCTTGGCGAGCATCTCCGCGACCGGCATGGTGCTCGGCACGATCTCGCTGTAGACCCGGGCCTCACGGACTCGGCGGGCGATGAGCTGGGCGTACTGCGCACCGAAGTCGACGACCAGGACGGTGTCGGGGGAAGCGGCAGCGGGGGTCGCTGATGACACGGGGTGCCTTCCGGCGGTTGGGCGGGGTCTGTGCTTGCCGAGTCTACCGGGGGTGGTGTCCCGCGGTGTCTGCGCCGGGTTTTCGCCCCGCGGCCCCGGTTTTCGGCCCGCCGCCCCTACCCGCCCCTATCCGCCCTTCGAACGCCGGAGGGGCTGAAGGACACCGTCTCACCATCCGAACCCCTTTGGCCCTCTCGCCCTCCCAGGGCCATACTGCACGCATGCTCAAGCACCAGACGTTCGTCTTTACCTATGGCAACCGGCCCACCGGCTGCCATGGTCGTGCTGCTTGAGCAACTGACAAGCGACTTCCCAGGCGCCCCGGGCCGACAAGGCCCGGGGCGTTCTGTCGTTTCCGGGTCCTGCCGCTCCGGGGCGCCCCTCCCGAACACGAGACAGCACGGAACACGGAACAAGGAGCCCCCGCGATGACCGCCACCACGGCCAACCGGACGAGCACGACGACCACGACGACCAGCCCCACCGAGAAGACCGGCGCCCGCACCGAGGAAGCCGCCGATGTGATCACAGGCGCGCGCGAACGCATCGACGCCCTGGACGACCGGATCATCGGACTCGTCCAGGAACGGATGGCCGTCTCGGCGGTCGTCCAGGACGCCCGCATCGCCTCCGGCGGCCGCCGAGTGAACCTCTCCCGCGAGATGGAGATCCTCGCCCACTACAGCGAGGCCCTCGGCAAGCCCGGCACCGCCCTCGCCATGACCCTGCTGGAACTGTGCCGGGGTCGCATCTGACCCACAGCCCGCACACAAGCCCGGCGCGTACAGGCCCGGAGCGCACAGGCCCGGAGCGCACAGGGCCGGCGCGCACAGGGCCGGCGGACGCGGACCCGGCGCACGCGAGCACGGCGCACGCACGTCCGCACCCCCTCTCACCCGTACGGCGCGTGACCGCCGTACGACTCGTTTCGTTGGTCCCGATGTCCGTGTCAGCCAGGCGCGGGCCCGAAAGAACCACGCGTGGCTCCGCTGGGGCGATGAGGCGTACGGATCGTGCTGTGCGCCGTGGGACCTCGCTCCAGGGTCGTGACCGGACGGCAGGGGACAGCAGCCCGGTCACCAGGATCGGTCGGCTTCGGGGACGCCCGGAGCCGGCCGGCGGAAACTGTTCAAGGGTGGTCGAAGCGGTTGCCCCCCCGGCGCCGCTCCTCAGGCACCGGCGCTGCCCTGACGACGGTGCTGACTCAGAAGAGCCCCGCGGGACACGTCCCGCGGGGCTCTTCGCAGCGAAACGAACGCTCGCCGCGCAACGGCGGAACGGCTCAGCCCGCCGCCTTCTCCAGCTTCGTCAGCTGCGCCTCGATCACATCGGCCGGCACCTGCGCCTTGTCCGCGTCGAGGACGTTCATCGCGTAGAACGCCGCGAGCGTCGACCCGCTGCGGACGACCGTGAAGGTCATCGGCACGCTCGTGCCCTCGATGGAGCCCTTCAGCTTGTACGAGACCGCCTCGTCGCCCTGCTTGGGAGCGGGCAGGGCCTTGACGCCGCTGTACTTGTAGTCGGTGTGCTCGTAGGCGGTGCACGACGTCGACGCCGTACGCAGGTCGGCGATCACCTTCTCGGCGTCGCTCTGCTCGTGCGCGAGCAGGGCGAGCGAGACGACGGTCGCGTTGAGGTCGCTCCTGGCCGTGAGGGTGCGGGCGGTGCGGGCATCGGCCCTCGGCGTGGAGGTGAAGAAGAACATGTCCGCGATCGGCTGGCAGGCAGCCGGCTCGGCGGGCACGGTCTCGGCGGGGATGTCCCCTTCGGGCGTCTTCGCGACCTTGTAGTCCTTCGTGTCACCGCTCACGAGGGCGGCCTTGTCCAGCTGCGCCTCGGTCAACGGGCCCTTGGCGTCACCGCTCGCGGCACCGCCCTCGCCGCCCTCCGCACCGGTCTTCGCCTCGTCGGCCGCCTGGGTGGCGCTCGCCCCGCCCGGCTTCCCCTCCGCGCTCTCCTCGTCGCCGCCCCCACCGCACGCCGCGGTGAAACCGAGCGTGGCCACGACCGAGACGGCCACGACTGCCCGCGACATCCTTGACTTCACATTCCCCGCCTTCGACTCCGGCGCACGCCCCGCACGGCTGACGCCTCGATACCTGCCTGCATGCCTGCACGCCTGACGCCCGCGCAGCTCACACGCGCCCAACAACGCCCGGACAGTCGCATCCGAGTCGGCGCACATCACATCATGTACGCGCCATCGCGACATCAAGTCATACAGCCGATCCTCACACATCCACATGTGACCCAGCCCACATAAGGATTCTGTGAAAACGGGCGCAACCATTCCCTGGCCTCACAGGTCCCACGTGCAGAACCAACGACCATGCACGCACTCGGATGAGGTCCCGATGAAGCTTCGCCGTGCTCTGGCCACAGCGGCCGTGACGGCTGTCCTGGCGCCGCCGGCCCTGCTGTCGGCCCCGGCCGCGTTCGCCGACGGGACGGCGACGCCGAGCGGGACTCCGAGCACGAGCACGCCCGGGTCGGCCCCCGAGTCCACCCCCGGGGCGACACCGGACAGCACCCCGCCCACCACGACACCGGGGCCGGAGGCCACGCCCTCCACGTCCGCGCCGGCGGCCCAGGGGGCCCGCCCGGAAACGGCCGGGTCCCGGACCCCGACGTCCACCCCGTCCCAGTCGAGCGAGGCGGACCCCTCCGACCCCGACATCCCGTTCTGCGAAGAGCTGGACGACGACTACGGCGACGCCAAGGTGTCCGCCGAGGTCGAGGGACTGCCCGGCAAGATCGTCGCGGGCAGCGGGCGCCACTCCTTCCAGCTGGTCGTCACGAACGACAGCGACGTGGACGTCAGCGACGTCGCCTTTTACGCGGAGATCGAGAACTACGAGACGGACGAGGACAAGTTCCTCAGCCCCTACGTCGACCTGGAGTTCAAGAACCCCGAGGACGGCAGGTGGACCCGGATCGGGGACGACGAGTGGGCCGGTGACTACTTCTCGTACGTCGACGAGCTCAAAGCGGGGGCGAGCGAGAAGTTCGACCTGCGCGTCAGCATCGACGCGAAGGCGCCCGCGGGCGACGCCTGGTCCTTCGGTTCCGGTGCCTACCTCGACAAGGTCGACGATCAGGACTGCGTCGCCGAAGGATGGGCACAGTACGACTTCGAAGTACTGAAGGCCGGCGCCGACAACCCCCAGCCGGGTGAGGCCGAGCCGGGTGACAAGGACGAGAAGGAGTCCGTGAAGAAGCCTCAGGGCGAGGTCTCCGAGCTGCCGACCGGCAGCCTCGCCCACACCGGTTCGAGCTCCGCGCTGCCCGTCATCGGCCTCGTCGGCGGTATCGCCGTCGTCGTCGGCGCGGGCGCGGTGTTTTTGGTCCGCCGCCGCAAGGACCAGGACACCACCGCGTAGGACCGGAGGACCGGAAGGGCCGGAAGGGCCGGAGGACCGGAGGAACACCAGCAGCCGCGTAAGGCATCGCGGCTCACACAGACAAGAAGGACCCGCGCTCGGAGGGGAGCGCGGGTCCTTCTCCTTCCCCTGCCTCTTCTTCCGCTTCTTCCTCTTCCGCTTCTTCTTCTACTTCTTCGGCGGCACCGTCGGCACCCCCAGGAACGGCAGCCGCAGCGCGCCGAACGCGTCCGCCGGGACCGCCGGGTGCCGTGGCTCCACCGGCTTCAGCCGCTCGTACGCGGCGCCCTGGGCGGGGCGCGGGTCGGCCTCGCCCTTGTTGGGCCAGTACGACATCGCGCGCTCGGCCTGGGCGGTGATGGTGAGCGAGGGGTTCACGCCGAGGTTCGCCGTGACCGCCGCGCCGTCGACGACCGAGATGCCCGGGTGGCCGTACAGCCGGTGGTACGGGTCGATCACGCCCTCCTCGGAGGACGGCCCGATCGGGCAGCCGCCCAGGAAGTGCGCGGTGAGCGGGGTGCCCATCAGCTCGCCCACATTGCTGCCGGCGAACCCGTTGATCTCGGCGGCGAGGGCGGAGGCGGCCTCGGTGGCTGCCCTGATCTGCTTGGGGTTGGGGGCGCCGTGCCCCTGGCGCGCCGTCAGCAGGCCCTTCCCCACGCCCTTGTCCTTCAGGTACGTGGTCAGGGAGTTGTCCAGCGACTGCATCACCAGGCCGATGATGGTCCGCTCCGACCAGCGCCGGTTGGACAGCGAGCGCACCACGAGCATGGGGTGCCGGGCGGCGTGCGCGAGCCAGCCCAGAACCCTGGACGAGCCCTCCGCGTACGGCACCTGGAGGATGGACAGGCCGCCCATCGCGTTGGAGCCCTTGCCGTAGCGGACGGGCTCGATGTGGGTGTTCTCGTCGGGGTGGATCGAGGACGTGATGGCGACGCCCCGCGTGAAGTCGGCCCGGGGCGCGCCGTGCGCCTTGCGGTAGCGCCGGTTGTCGGTCTGCGCGCCCACCAGCGCCTCGGAGTTGGTGCGGGTGAGCATGCCCAGTCTCGGCGACAGGTAGGGCAGTTGGCCGCCCGCCTTCATACGGTGCAGGAGGGTCTGGGTGCCGTACGTGCCGGCGGCGAGGACGACGCGCCGCGCGGTGAAGACCCGCCCCTCGCCCTTCCTCTTCTCGTCGGTCGGGAGCGTCGCGACGGCGTATCCGCCCCGCGAGTCGTCGGTGACCGAGACGACCGTGGTCATCGGGTGGACGACGGCGCCCGCCTTCTCCGCGAGATACAGGTAGTTCTCGTTGAGGGTGTTCTTCGCGCCGTGGCGACAGCCCGTCATGCACTCGCCGCACTCGTTGCAGGCCCTGCGGGCCGGTCCGGCGCCACCGAAGTACGGGTCGGCGACCTCCTCGCCGGGTGCGGCCTTCGCCTGGCCCTCCGCGTCCTCTCCGTCGCCGAAGAACACGCCCACGGGCGCCAGGTGGAAGCTTTCGCCGACGCCCATCCGTTCGGCCGCGGCCTTGAGGTGGATGTCGGACGGGGTCATCGTCGGGTTGATCCGTACGCCGAGCATGCGCCGGGCCTGGTCGTAGTACGGCCGCAACTCCTCCTGCCAGTCGGTGATGTCCTTCCACTGCGGGTCCTCGAAGAACGGCTTCGGCGGCACGTAGAGGGTGTTGGCGTAGTTGAGGGAGCCGCCGCCGACTCCGGCTCCCGCCAGCACCATCACGTTGCCCAGCAGGTGGATGCGCTGGATGCCGTACATGCCGAGTTTCGGCGCCCAGAGGTAGTTCTTGAGGTCCCAGGAGTTCTTCGGCAGCGACGCGCGGGTGAAGCGGCGGCCGGCTTCCAGGACGCCTACGCGGTAGCCCTTCTCCGTGAGGCGCAGGGCGGTTACCGAGCCGCCGAAGCCCGAGCCCACCACAATGACGTCGTAGTCGTAAGCGTCCTGAGGCACGTGCGGACTCCTCTTCGAGTGTGCGTGCGGGTCGTCTGTGGTTGCTCGCGCCCACGCGGCGGAGCCGCAAGTTGATACCGCCCCGCGCCCCTGAGGGGCGCGCCCTAGCGCAGCCTCAGTGCCTTCATCGCCCGGAGGCTGCGGCTCATGAACTGCGCGTACTTCTCGTCGTCCATCCCGAACGCCGGGGCCATCGGCAACACCCTCTGCTGGGCGATCGTCTGGGCCTCGGTGTACTTGAGGATGCCCTCGGAGCCGTGGCGGCGGCCGAGGCCGGAGTCCTTCATGCCGCCCATGGGCGACTGGACGCTGCCGTACGCGGAGGCATAGCCCTCGTTGACGTTGACCGTGCCCGTGCGCAGCCGGGAGGCGACCTCGCGTCCACGCCTGCCGTCCTTGGACCAGACGGACGAGTTCAGGCCGTACGCCGTGGAGTTGGCGAGCTCGACGGCCTCGTCCTCGTCCTTGAAGCGGTAGAGGGAGACGACCGGGCCGAAGGTCTCCTCGCCGCACACGGCCATGGGGGCCTCGACGCCCTCCAGGATGGTCGGCTCGTAGAAGTACGGGCCGATGTCCGGGCGGGCCACGCCGCCGGCGACGACCTTCGCGCCCTTGGCGACGGCCTCCTCCACGTGCCGCGTGACGGTCTCCAGCTGCCGCTCCCCCACCAGCGAGCCCATGTCGGCCCCGTACGCGAGGGCCGTGCCGAGCCGCATGGCCTTGGTGCGGGCGGCGAACCGCTCCACGAAGGCGTCGGCGATCGACTCGTGGACGTACAACCGCTCGATGGAGATGCAGAGTTGACCGGCCGAGGAGAAGCAGGCGCGGACGGCGCCGGCCGCGGCCTTCTCGATGTCGGCGTCCTCCAGCACCAGCATGGCGTTCTTGCCGCCGAGTTCGAGGGAGACGCCGACGAGCCGGGCGGCGGCGCCCTGGGCGACCTCTCGGCCGGTGCGGGTGGAGCCGGTGAACGAGACGTAGTCGGCGTGCTTGACGACCTCGGGGCCGATCACCGGCCCGTCGCCGAGGACGACCTGGAAGACCTCGGCGGGAAGGCCTGCCTCGATGAGCAGGTCACGGGCCCACAGCGCGGTGAGGGCGGTCTCCGTGTCGGGCTTCATCACGACGGCGTTGCCCGCGACGAAGGCGGGGATCGCGTCGCCGACCGACAGTTCCAGAGGGTAGTTCCAGGGGGCGATCTGGCCGATCACGCCGCGCGGGTGGCGCAGTTCGGTGACGCGCGTGAGGGTGGGCATGGCGCCCGCGTGCCGCTTGGGCTTCAGGTACGACACGGCCTTGCGCCCGTAGTGGCGGGCGGCCACGGCGACGGCCTGGACCTCCTCGTGCGCGTGCAGGCGGGCCTTGCCGGTCTCCAGCTGGATGAGGTCCAACACCTCCGCCTGGCGCTCCAGCACCAGGTCGTGGAAGCGGAGGAGGACGGCGGCGCGCTCCCGTACGGACCTCTGGGCCCAGACGGCCTGTGCCCGGCGCGCCTGCTCGTATGCCTGTACCACGTCCTCGGGGGTGGACTCGGGCAGGTCGGCCAGCTTCTCACCGGTGAACGGCGTGTGGTTGGCGGTGCGGCCGGAGCCGGCCACGCCCTTGGTGAGCTGGGCGACCAGCTCCGGCGTGACGACGTCGGCGGCGGTGCGGGCGCCCTGGGGGGCGGGCGCGAGCGGGTTGGTGCCGTGGGTTGCGTCCATGCCGGTCTTCTCCGGGGCCTGCGAGTCCATCATGACGCGCAGGGTATGCCCGCGCGGAGCCTTTTGGTACCCGGCGGTAACAGGCTTTCACCTGGAGCACACACCGCGCCAGCGATCAGTGGCAATGAATGCACTGATCAGGGCGTCGGCCCGGTGACGGGGACACCTACGATGACGACTTGATCACGTGGTGAGGATCTTCAGCCACTCTTCAGCCGGTCCCTGGCGCCCTTGAGGACCGCGGTGCCCTGCTCCGGGAGTGACTCCTGTTTCTCCTCCGCCGCCCGCTGCGGGGTCCCGCCGTCAGTCCCGGTCCTGTCCGTCGCCGCGGTCGCGCGGGTTCCGCGCCTTCCGCTCCTTCCACTCCTTCGGTCCCTTCCGCTCCTTCGGCCCCTTCCACCCCTTCGGCCCCTTCCGCTCCTTCCATTCCTTCCATTCCTTCCGCGCCTTCCAGTGCTCCCCCCAGGTGTCCCAGTTCTGCCGGTCCCGCAGGTCCCGCCAGGTCTGTGGGTCGCCCCAGCTCTGGCGGTTCTTGGGCAGGGCCGTGCGGCCCACCGCGGCCGCGAGCTTGCGCAGCCGGCGCCAGTCCATGGGCGGCTTGGTCTCCGGGACGCCGGGGCGGTCGGCGGGGACCCGTACGCGCAGGGCCCTGGGTTCGATCCGGCACCGCACGGGCGTGGGCAGGACCACTGCCTCGCCGTCGACGCCCACCTCGATCTCGGTCCGGTCGGCCTGGACGACGACCTCGGCGGCGGTGAGGACCGTGAGCCCGGGAGCGCTCGGTCCCAGCAGCAGCGTGGCGGCCTCGGCGGCGCTCTCGACCTTGACGCCGAGCACGCCGAGCACACCGGAGTCGAGCCGTTCCCGGCGCCCGAGGCCCGCGAGGTCGTCGCTGCGGTAGGGGTTGTTGCTCACGAGCACGGCCTGGGGCGCCTCTATGACGGTGTTCTGTGCGCGGGCGACGAGCCGCGGCCCCCGCTGGTGGGTGAGCAGTTCGGGCAGCAGCTCCAGCGTCGTACGGACCTTGTCGTCCCGGTACTCCGGGCTCTGCACGACGGCGGCGTAGGCGCCGAAGGAGGCGTTGTTCACGAAGGGGTGGGTGCCGGCGAAGCCGAGGTCGACGCGGAGTTCGACGCCCGCGTCGGTGAGCGCGTCGAGGCAGGCGGCCGGGTCGTCCCGGTCGAGACCGAGGTCCATGGCGAAGTGGTTGCGGGTGCCGGCGGAGATGACGAGCAAGGGGACGCCGTGCTCCGCGGCGACGGCTGCGACGAGGGCCTGTGTGCCGTCCCCTCCGGCGACCCCGAGCAGGTCGGCTCCGCCTTCGACGGCCTCCCGGGCGAGCGCGACGACGTCGTCGTGGCGTGCGGGGTCGAGCAGATGGACCTGCGCCCCCAGCCGCTCGGCCTTCTCCTTCAGCCCGAACCGCTCGACCTTCCCGCCTCCGGACCGCGGGTTCATGATGAGGAACGGGCGGGTCGGGGCGGGGGTCCGGTACTCCCGCACCCGCACGAGGTGCGACTTGGTGCTGCTGAGGGCGAACTTCCCGGCCCAGACGGCGAGCCCCCACAGCGCCAGGGACACCACGACGACCCACAGCAGATTGGCGGCGGCGTAGAACGCGATGACCGTGACGGGCGCGGCGCCCGCAAGCAGCGCGGCGGCGATCCGGGCCGCGCCCTTCCGGGTCAGCACCCACCACAGCGCGGCGACCGTGACCGCCACCCCGAGCAGCCCGACCCCGACCAGCACGAGGCTCTGGGCGCGGGCGACCCCGAGGGGCAGCAGTACGGAGAGGCCGGCGGCCCCGAGCGCGATGCGGGCGGCCCAGCGCTGGGTGGCGTGGGCACGTTCGTCAACGTACATGGGGGCGCACCTCGGGCCGGGCGGTGGGATTCATGGGATCGCCGTTCTCCTCGCGCTCCTGGCCGCGTGCGTCCGCCGCCGGACGCCGCCGGGGAGCGGCCACGGCGCAGAGCGTAGCCGCAGCCGACGCCCCGCCTGCCGGTTCCCCACAGATGATCCACAGTGGTTGGCGGGCGGCTCACCAGCTGTTGACGGACGGATCACCGGGCGTTGGCGGGCGGATCACCCAAGTCGGTCACCGAACGAATGGCCGGATCACGGCTTGTTGATGTCCAGGTTCGCTATCGCCGTCTTCGCCACCTCGCGGCCGCGCTCCGTGAAGTCGCCCTTACTGGGGTAGCTGATGGTGAGCTTGTACATGTCCCCGGCCCTGGTCCGGTAGTAGAAGACCTTCAGTTCGCGGGGGCGGGGGTTCTGGCTGTCGGTGGTCGTGTACGTGACCGTGTTCTCGGCGGCCTGCCTGCCCTGGTACGCGACCTTGTCGTCCGTGTCCGTCTTCGCGCCCTCGGGCATGGACAGGTCGTAGCTGCCCTCGTCCTTGAACTTCTCGTCGTCGGCGTACATCTGGGCCGGGGCGGAGGGCTTGATCTGGTTCAGGGTGTCCTGGGACTTGCGGGCCACGTTCAGGCCGATCCAGATGTCGCCGCTCCAGTCGGAGTAGGTCACCCAGTTCTTGTCCCGGTCGTCGGCTTCGGGCCTGGTGACCTGGTAGTCGGCGGGTACCCCGAGCGTCGCACCGAGCTTTGGGTGCGCCCTGGTCTTCCAGCCCTCCGGCAGCGGCCCGGCGAACGGGTCGGCGACCACCAGGTAGGCCGCCACCGCCGCCGCGACGACCGCGGCACCGAGACCGAACAGGGTCTTGCGGCCGACGCGTACACCCTTGCCGCCGGGGCCCTCGAGCCGACCGCCGGGGCCCGGGATGCGGACGACCTCGGTGGGCTCCGGGGCCGGGGCGGGGGGCCTGGCGGCCTCCTCCAGGAGGGCGCGGACCTGCGTGGCGGACGGGCGGCGCGCGGGGTCCTTGTCCAGCAGGCCGTTGATGACGTCGGCCAGTGGGCCCTTGACCGAAGCGGGCGGGGCCGGCGTGGAGTTGAGGACGGACTGGAGGGTCGCGGGGGTGTTGGTGCGGCGGAAGGGAGAGACTCCCTCGGTGGCCGCGTAGAGGACGACACCCAGTGACCACAGGTCAGACGCGGGTCCCGGGCGCCGGCCCAACACGCGTTCCGGCGCGATGTACTCGGGGGAGCCGACGAAGTTGCCCGTGTCCGTCAGGTCCGTCTCGCCCTCGATCTGGGCGATGCCGAAGTCGGTGAGGACGACGCGGTCGTGACGGCCGAGGAGGACGTTGTCGGGCTTGACGTCGCGATGCAGGATGCCCGCCGCGTGGGCCGCCTCCAGGGCACCCAGCACCTCCAGGCCGATCTTCGCCGCCTCGCCCATCCCGAGGGTGCCCTCCTGGAGCGCGGCGCCCAGCGAACGCCCCTGCACCAGCTCCATCACGATCCACGGCCGACCGTCCACGACCGCCACGTCGTGCACGTTGACGACCGCCGGATGGTCGAGCCGGGCCGCGGCGCGCGCCTCGCGGCGCATGCGTTCGAAGGCGTTCGCTCTTACGCGGTCGGGAAGATGGTCCGGGACGCGGGGCTCCTTGACGGCGACCTCCCGGTCCACCGTCTCGTCCTTGGCCCGCCAGACGGTACCCATGCCACCGTGGCCGAGCTTGGCGAGCAGCCGGTAGCGGCCGGCTATCAGACGTCCGGCGCCCGGATCCGGCTGGGGCTGCGGCTGCGGCTGCGGCTGCGGCTGTGGCTGGGACGCCGCATGCGGGGGAGCCGCGTGCGGGGGCCTCGCGTGCGGGGCGGGCGCGGGTGCGGGGGCGCCGGACGGGGCGGGTGCAGGAGGGGACGCCTGGGGAGACGCCGAGGCTTGCGCGGGTGCCGGTGCCTGGGCGGGTGCCGGTGCCTGGGCGGGTGCCGGTGCCTGGGCGGGTGCGGCCTGTGCCGGCTGCACCGGCTGCGCGTACGGGTTCCCCGGGTACGGCACCCCCGGCTGCGGCGGCCGCGGCGGCTGCAGTCCGAAACTCGTCGGCTCGTCGGACCCGTGATCGGACCCCTGATCGGATCCGTAAGGGGCTCCCCCGTTGCTGCTCATGCGTTCATCTCTATCGCGGCAAGCGCTTCGGCATCCACCCTCGGCGCTTTCCAGTCACAGACCCGTGACGCGGGTCGCCGCTTATCTCCCTTTCACGGGCGTATTTACGGAGAGGTCGTGTTCGTGGGCGAGGTCGTGTTCGTAGGCGAGGTCGTGTCCGTAGGCGTAGGCGAGGTCGTGTTCGTAGGCGTGAGTCTGTCCCTGGGAGTGTGTGTGTCCCTGGGCGTGGGTGTGCCTCTGGGCGTGGGTGTGTCCGTGGCCCTGGGCGACGGCGTGCCGGTCGACGGGTTCCCGGGGGTGCTCGGCGCCGAACTCGAGGGTGCGTCGCTCCCGTCGCCGCCCTCCCGCATGAGAAGGGCCGCCGCCGACACTCCGGCTCCCGCCATCGCGGCCACGAGCGCGGCCGCGACCAGCACCCCCCGGGTCGGCTGCCGTAGGGGGCGCTGTGCCGCCCCGCCGGATTCGCCGGATTCTCCGGGGTCGTGCTGCCGCGGCGGCACGGGGGCGTCCTGCGGCCCGGCACCCCGGGCATCCCGGGCGCCCCGGGCATCCCACGGCTCGCCGTGCCCGGCGGGCTCGGCGGCGGCCCGGGCCGCGTCCCATCGTGTCGGCGTGTGCCCCGTCGGCACCGGGGGCGTACGGCCCGTCTCCAGGAAAGCCCGCAGCAGCTGCTCGGCCGCCGTCGCGTCCAGCCGCCGGTCCGGGTCCCGTTCCAGCAGTCCGCGGACGACGGGCAGAAGCGGTGCGGCCTGGGCGGGGGGCCGTATCTCGTCGGTCACGACCGCGTGCAGGATCCCGCCCAGCGAGTCGCGCCGGAACGGCGACTCACCGCTCAGTACGGCGCACAGCAACGCGCCCAGCGACCACAGGTCCGACTTCGGCCCAGTCCTGGCCCCGGACATCCGCTCGGGCGCGGTGTACTCGGGCGAACCGACGAACGACCCGCTCTCGGTGAGCGTCGTCGCGCCCGCGACCTGGGCGATGCCGAAGTCGGTGAGGACGACGCGGTCGGTGCCCGCCTCCAACAGGACGTTGGCGGGCTTGAGGTCGCGGTGCAGGACCCCGGCGTCGTGGGCGCGACGTAGCGCGCCGAGCAGGTCGATGCCGATCCGGGCGGCCTCGCGCGCGTCCACCGGACCGCCGGCCGCGACCCGCTCCGCGAGCGAGCCCCCGTCGATCAACTCCATGACGAGGTACGGGCGTTCGTCGTGCTCGACGACATCGTGGACGACGACGATGTGCGGATGGCTGAGCTGTGCCACCGCGCGGGCCTCACGCAGGGTGCGCTCGCGCTGCCGCCGGGTCTCCTCCTCGTCGTCGGAGGGGTCGAGGTCGAGCTCCTTGACCGCCACCTGCCGGCCGAGGAGCTGGTCGGTGGCCCGCCAGACGACACCCATGCCGCCCCGGCCGATCCTCGCCTCCAGGCGGTAACGGTCCGCTATGACACGGAAGTTGTCCCCCTCGGTCCCCATGCGCCCCATCATGCCGCACGCGGACGGAGCCCCTCCGGGACCGCGCGCCGGGGTGGCCGACAAGCGACGTACGGGAACGGAGAGGGCTGAGGGAGCGGCGGGCTACTGCCCGGAGGGCCGCCAGCCGCGCAGCACCGTGTCGAACTGCTTGCGCGTGGTGCCCCAGTCCTCGGCCGGCGCGGACATGTAGATGGCGTACTCGACGCCGTCACGGGCGATGTACGTCTCCTCGATGGCGCGACGCGGCCCGGGGAACGGCGTGTCCTTGGCCAGCGCCGTCCACGTGTACTCCCACAGAGAACCCCTGCGGTCCCGATAGGTGTTGACCTTCATGGTCACCCGCTGGTAGTTGACGAGCCGCTGCGAGATCTGCTGTTCCAGGTCGGCCTGGTGCAGGTTCGGGTCGTCGAAGTCGGGTGAGTCGTCGACGGCGATGCGGATGAAGTGCTTGCCGCCGTCGGGGGTGTAGTCGGTCTGGTTGGCGTCGTAGACCTTGCGCTTCCACGTCTTGTCGGGCAAGGGAAGGCTGAATCCCGCGGGGTCGGTGCGGCGCACCCAGCCTTCGGGGAGGTTCCCGCCCGTGTCGTTCCCGGCCCCGGGGCTCTGTGCCGCGCCGGGACTGGAACTCGGCGTGGTGGACGCCTCCTTCCGCGACTGTTCCTCGTCCCACTTCTGCAGAACGACCGCGGTGCCCCCGCCGATGAGGGCAGCCAGGGCCACGACCAGGACGAAGGTGCGGCCGCGCCTGCGCTTGCCGTTCTCCGGCCGTGAGGTGTGGGCGGTGGCCACCGGGGGGTGAGGCGCTCCGTAGTGACCTGACACAGGGGTGTCGGCACCATATGAGCCCGTTCCCGGGTGGGAGCCCGGTGCCGAGTGCGCTCCGGCGGCCGACGAGGCCGTGTGACCTGGGGACATGCGCCCTGACGCCATGTGGCCCGGAGCCATGTGCCCTGGAGTCGTCTGGCCTGAAGCCGTGTGTCCTGGAGCCGTGTGTCCTGAAGCCGTGTGCCCGTTCGTCCCATAGCGGCCGTCCACATAGGGACCGCCCGCATAGAGACCGCCCGCATAGGGACCGTCCACATGGTGGCTGCCCGTACGGTGGGTGGCCGCATGATGGGAGGTCGGCACATACGCCTGCGCCCCACGAGGCCAACGCCCCTCCGCCGCCTCGGCCAGCATCTGCTCCGCCTCCGCCACTCCGGGCCGCTCGGCGGGATCCTTGCGCAGCAGTGCCGTGATCACGGGCGCGAGCGGCCCCGCGTGGACCGGTTCGGCGGGCTCCTCGTCGACCACGGCCTGCATGGTGGTGAGCGGAGTGGTGCGCCGGAACGGCGACTTCCCCTCCACCGCCGTGTACAGCGTGGCACCCAGCGCCCACAGGTCGGAGGCACGTCCGGGGTCCTGGCCGCGGACCCGCTCGGGCGCGATGTAGTCGACGGAGCCGACGATCTCCCCCGTCTTCGTGATGGTCGTGTCGCCCTCGACCTGAGCGATCCCGAAGTCGGTGAGGAGAACCCGCCCGTCCTCGGCGAGCAGCACGTTCCCCGGCTTCACATCGCGGTGCAGCACGCCGGCGTCGTGGGCGGCGCTCAGCGCGCGCAGCACCCACAGCCCGATCCGGGCCACCTCCCGCGCTTCGACGCGCTCGCGCTCCTTGACCGCGTCGGCCAGGGAGGCACCCTCGACCAGCTCCATCACGATCCAGGGCCGGTTGTCGTGGTCGAGCACGTCGTGCACGGTGACGACGGCCGAGTGGTTGATGCGCGCGGCCGCCCGCGCCTCGGCGTCGGTCCGCGCGAAGAGTCTGGCCCGCTCACTGTCCGTGACGTACAGCGCCGCCGTCAGTTCCTTGACCGCGACCGCCCGGTGCAACACCTCGTCACGCGCGCGCCACACGCGGCCCATTCCGCCGCTGCCGATCGAGTCGACGAGCCGGTAGCGGCCCGCGAGGAGCAGGCCCTGCATCTGATTCACGTTGCCCCGCAATGGTCTTGACAACATCAGAGTAGAGAGCGGCTCCCGCACAGGGAACGGGCGGGGTGACACAGAGACCTCACTGTGACGGTTCTCGCTTGCCGTGACGAACGGGAACCGTTCCCCGAACGATTCCGTCGCCCTCGCCCCATCGCCCCGGCCCGTCACGCTCAGTCGGCCAGGCTCAGCCGATCACGCTCAGCCGGTCACCCGGTACGTCGCGGACGCCTGCTCGTACAGCCGCGTCACCTCGTCGCGTTCGGCCTCCGGACCGCGCACCTGCACCACGTGGTACCGACCGCCCACGAGGATCGCGAGGTTCCGTACGAAGATCTCGCGCCCGGTGGAGTCCTGCCAGGTGAACTGCCCCTCGGCCATGCGCCGCCCGCCGACCTCGATGAGCCGCATCCCGCTGGACGTCGCCCAGGTCGAGTCACGGAACGGCTGGAGCTCGGGCTCGTCCTCCCGCTGGTACGCCAGCGGATCGCTGCCGTACTTGCTCGCGCTGTCGCGGCCGGGTACGACGATGAGCTCGAAGTTGCCCTGTGCGTACACGACCTGACCGCGCCCGTTCTTGGGCGTGCGGTCCCAGCCCTTGGCGACGGCGACCTGGAAACCCTCGGAGTCCTTGCGCAGGGTGAAGCCCTGGGCGACGTCCGGGGCGTTGCTCTGCGCCTTGTCCGAACCGGACGACGCGGACGGACTCTTGTCGCCGTCGGCGGGCGAGGTCTGGTCGGGCCGTGGCTCGCTGCTGGCGTCGGGAGCGGAACCGACGTCCCCGGCCGCACCCGTCCGCCCGGCGTCGGGACTGTTGCCCGTGCTGGTGCCACCGCTCGTATCGGTCTTGGGCATGAACACCATGGCGTACGCGACCGCCGCGGCCAGCGCGAGCAGTATGACCAGGAGCAGGTTCCGCCCGAGCCTGCGCGGCTTGGGCGGCCGTTCGTCCTTGGCGCGCCGGTGGCGGGCGCTGGTGGCGGGGAGCCCCGCGCGACGCCTGCGGACGAGCTCGCCCCGGCGCCGTACGATCGGCAGCCGGCTCGGGTCCGCGGGGGGTACCGCTATCACGTGCGCCCCGGCCTCGGGCTCCGGCGCCGACCGCACGAGCGAGCGCAGCCAGCCGCGCAGCTCCTCGAAGCCCAGCCGCTCGGTGGGGTCCTGGCGCAACAGCGACTCGACGACCGGCCGCAGCGGCCCGCACTCCTCCGCGAACGCGGGCGGCTCCGAGCACACCATCTCCACCAGCTCGGCGGTGTTCTCCTCCGGGTAGGGCGCGTGCCCCTGCACGGCCCGGAACAGCAGCGCCCCGAGCGCCCACAGGTCGGTCGCGGGCCCGATCGGCGCCGCCAACTGCCAGTTCTCGTGCACCGGTCCGGCCTGCTCCGGTGCCCAGCGCTCGGTGACGGGCCCCACGACCGCCATCCGCGCCTGCCGGGCACGCTCGGCGGCCAACGCGGTGGCGGGCCCGCGCCGGGGAGCACCCGTGGGGACCGCCTGGTCCCACCGGCCGGTGGGTGCGACCGGGGTCGCTTCCGTTTGCGCGGCGCCCCCGGGAGCGGTCAGGCCGCCACCGGTGCCGTACGGGGCGGGTACGGGCGCGCTGTCGCCGTACGGGGCGGGTACGGGCGCGCTGTCGCCGTACGGGGCGGGCAGGGGCGCGCTGTCGCCGTACGGGGCGGGCAGGGGCGCGCTGTCGCCGTACGGCGGGCCCGCGGGCGCGCTCTTCCTGAAGGGGTCGGCGCCGTACGGGCCGCTGCCCGACGTGCCGTGTGCGTCGCGCTCGCCGCCCCGGGCGTCGGTGTCGCCGCCGGGGAGGGCCGGCCGTCCCCGGCCGTTGTCGTCGTCTGCGGGGGCACCACCGCGGGGCAGCGCTCCGTGCCAGGTGTTCGGCCGTGCCACGCCGTACGGGTCGGCGATCTGGCCGGGCGGTGTGTACGGCGCGGCCTGGCCCGCGGCCGGCGTCGCCTCGCCGTGAGGGGGCGCGGGTCGCTGGGCGGGCAGCTCCGCGCTCCGGCCGGCCCGCTGCCCCTCGTGCACGCGCGCCGCGGCCCGCGCGCCGGCACGGTAGGCCGCGATCGCCCCGGCCCGGGCCGCCCGGACGTCGTCGCCGGTTTCGAGCGCGCGTTGGCCGCCCGACGGGTCCGGGTCCGTGACGGGCCCGGCGCCTCCGGCCGCCCGCGCCTCGATGGCGGCTCGCCGCGCGGCCTCGGGATCGCCACCGCCCGCTGGGGGCAGCTGGCCCTGGGGTCCCCCGAGCTGGGCGGCACGCGAACCTCCGGCCTCCACGCCGCCGCGCGCTCTGTCCGGCCCACCGGTCATCCCCGGCCGACCACCGCCGTACGGGCCACCGCGCCCGCCCTCGCCGTACGGGCCACCGCGCCCGCCACCGACGGAAACGCCCGCGGCACCGGAGACTCCCGCAGCACCGGAGACTCCCGCGGCGCCGGAGGGCCCCGCAGAGCCCGAAGCCCTACCCGGGCCATACGCGCCTGTCTGCCCGCCCGTGCCAGCCGTGTGCCCAGGCCCGAGCGCCCCGGCAGGCCCATCGCTCCCGGGCGTCCCCGGCCCGCCGTGCGCCCGTGGTTCCCCCGCCGGGCCCTCGTCTTCGAACTCGCGCACCGGCACGGGGTCGTACCCGCACAGTGCCTCCTCGGCCGCTCCGGCCGCCAGCCCCGTGAGCACCACGCGCCCGTCGTCGCAGACGAGGACGGTCCGCGCGGTGATGTTCCGGTGCACCCAGCCGTGGGCGTGCAGGGCGCGCAGGGCGGTGAGGACGTCGGCGGCGACCTCGGCCGCCCGGTACGGCGTCAGCGGCTTCTCGGCGAGCAGCGCGGCCAGCGGACGGGCGCCCACCAGCTCACTCACTATCCACAGCGACCCGCTCTCGGCGAACACGTCGAAGACCTGGTCGAGCCGTGGGTGGTCGGGAATCTGCGCGGCGGCCTGCGCGGCCTCGATCGCCCTGCGCACGGCCGGGTCCGTGGGCCGGCGCGTGGTCCTCGCGGCGGTCGGGCGTGTCCCGCCGTCCCGGGCGACATACCCCTCGGGCAGCCCGTCCGCGTCGAGCACCTCCGCCTCGACGACCTCGGGCAACGGCACCTGCCGTATGAGGACTTCCTGCCCGCTGTAGGTGTCGAACGCCCGGATCTCGGCAAGTTCGTACTCGTCCGACGGCGGTAGCGGCAGGCGGTAGCGGTCGGCGAGAACCCGTCCCGCATAGTCGTCCACGATGCCTCCCCCGGCCGCCCGGTCGGTCAAATCCGTTCGCCTCGCGTCCCGTTCCGTCATGGATGCGTACGGTCCGCAACAACCACTCACGATACGTGCCGGAGGCAACCCGTATTGAGGGGATGCGACATCTCACCCCTCACAAGTCCTTCAAGGGTCCCAGTACCCCCTCAGGACCTCGCCCGATCCTCCCGAGAACGCCGGCCGCCCCACTCGGAACTTCCCCCGACGCCCAGGAACCGGCCCCGCCCACTCACGACTTCGGCTGGAACGTTTTCGTGAAGGTCCGCCACGTGTCCTTGCGCAGGTCACCGCGCCAGCCGGACGCCTTGGCGGTGTACATCAGCGCGTACCCCTGCTGCGCGTTCACGACGAACCCCCGGTCGATCGACCGGTACTTCGTGCCGCCGTCCACGTAGGTGAACTCCCAGTCGGCCGTCTTCCAGCCGCGGTAGTCCACCTCCTCTATTCGGATCCGCTGGTACTGCGAGCGCGTCATGTAGCGCTCCTGGCTCTTCCAGTCCGCCACGGGGTCGTTCTTGGGCGTGCTCGTCCAGGCGACCAGCAGCTTCTGCCCGTCGGGCCCGGTGAAGCGGGCACCCGCGGCATCCGTCGACTGGTACTTCCACCCCTTCGGCAGCCCGATCGAGAACCCCTGCGATCCCTTGTACGTCTTCTCCGCGATCCCGTCCGAACCCGACGAGTCCCCGCCGCTGCCGGATCCACTCGACTCGTTCGAACCGCTCTCCGTGCTCGCCTCACCGCTCGCCGACGCGTTCGTCCCCGAGGCCGCCTCGGTTTTCTCGGTCTCCGTACTGGCGCCCGAGTTCCCGCCCTTGTCGCCGCTCGGGGTCGCCTTGCCGGCCGCGGCCGACTTGGTGTCGCCGCTCTTGGAGCCCGACGCGCTGTCGTCGCCGCCGAGGTACAGCGCGAGCACGATGCCGAGCACGGCCAGCGCCACGACCAGCGCGACAATCACGAGCGTCCGCCGGGGCACGACATCGGTGATCGGCGCCCGGGGCACGGGCCGCGACGGCAGGTCGGGCGGCGTCATCTGCGGCCACCCGGAAGTCCGGCCTCCGGCCGCCGTGTTGACCGCCTTGGTAGCGGCGACGTCCCCCGCTCCGCTCTGTCCCGCGGAGCCCTTGCCAAGGGACGCGCCGCCCCCGGACTCACCACTCCGCCCGGACGGCGCACCGGACTTGCCCGAGGGCTTGCCGGAGGACTTGTCGGAAGACCTGTCGGACACGGCCGTACCGACGGCCGCCCCCTTCCCCGCCCCGGCACCCGCACCGGAACTCGTCCGGGCACCCGCCGCGGACCCGGGCCGGGAGCCACTCTTGAAACCAGAACCAGAACCAGAAGGTGAACCAGAACCAGAAGGTGAACCAGAGCCAGATCCAGTACCCGAACCCGAACCCGAACCCGACCCGGCCCCGGAATCCGCCCCGGACGAGGCCGTCCCGGAGCCGCTCTCCTCGCCCGACCTGCCCCGCGTACCCGCCGCGGCCGAACCGGCCACGGCCCCCGACGCCGCCTTCCGCACGGAACGCAGCGCCCCGCGCCACCCTTCCGCCCCTTCGCCCTGCTTGGCACCGGATCCGGAACCGCCCCGGCTCCCCTTGCCCGAAAGCTCCTCCGGCACCGGCGGCAACGCCACGACCCGCGTCGCGTCCAGCGGCTCCGGCTCCGCCTCCTCGGGGTCGGGTGCGTGGATGACGTCGTTGAGCAACACCCGCGCGCCCGCGTCGTCGAGCCGCTGCTGGGGGTCCTTGACGAGCAGCCCGAAGATCACGTCCTTCAGCGGTCCCGCGCTCTTCGGCTCCGGGACCGGCTCGGTCATCACGGCGGTCAGCGTCGCGATGGCCGAGCCCTTGTCGTACGGCGGCACGCCCTCCACCGACGCGTACAGCAGGCCGCCGAGAGACCACAGGTCCGCCGCGGGGCCGGGCTTGTGACCGCGCGCCCGCTCCGGCGAGATGTACGAGGGAGCGCCGACGAGCATGCCGGTCGAGGTGATCGACGGGTCGCCCTCGACCTGCGCGATGCCGAAGTCGGTGAGGACGACCCGGCCGTCCTCCTTGGAGATCAGCACGTTCGACGGCTTCACGTCGCGGTGCAGGATGCCCTCTCGGTGGGCGGCGCGCAGCACGTCGAGGATCGCGAGGCCCACCTCGGCGGCGCGCTTCGGCTCCAGCAGCCCGTCCTCGCGGATGACCTCGGCGAGCGACTTGCCCTCGATGAGCTCCATCACGATCCACGGCCGGTCGTCCTCGTCGACCACGTCGAAGACCGTCACCGCTCCGTTGTTGCGGATCCTGGCGATCGCCTTGGCCTCGCGCAACGTGCGCGTGATGAGCCGTCGCTTCTCGTCCTCGTCGATGCTCGACGGGAACCGAAGCTCCTTCACCGCGACCGTCCGGCCCAGTGTCTCGTCCTGGGCCCGCCACACCGTGCCCATGCCGCCGCGGCCGAGGACCCCTCCCAGCCGGTAACGCCCGGCGAGGAGACGTCCGCTCTCGTCCCGACGGGATGCCCCGCCCCGCTCCGCCTCCGACATGCGTCCCCTCATGCAACCCGCCCTGACAGAGCCTCCATTGTCCCTCACCCGACAACCACCCCACGCCCAGGGTGTCCCTTGCCCTCCCCAGGCCGCAGCCCGGCGGGCTCCGGACCGCGAACGGCCCCACGGAACCCGCCTCACCGGCCCACCACCTTCCGGGTGAACACGGACGAAGTGGCAGACCCCGGACTCGAACCCGCCCTCCTCGCCGCCGAGTTCTGCCCCCGCACCTCGTAGAACGGCCGGGTTTCGAGCAAAGATCCCAGCCCACGACACCCGTTCGAGTGATACTGACGGAGGTCTGGAGGTCTGGAGGTCTGGAGGTCTGGAGGTCTCGCCGCGCTCCTACAACGGCACGATGTCCGGCGCCCCCAGCCGCGCCGCGTCGGCCGTCAGGTCGTCGGGCTGGCGCTGGGACTCCCGCTCGGCCTCCACCCGCTTCCGGTAGTGCTCGACCTCACGCTCGATCTGGTCCTTGTCCCAGCCGAGCACGGGAGCCATCAGCTCCGCGGCCTCCCGCGCACTGCGCGTGCCGCGGTCGAATGTCTCGATCGAGATCCGTGTCCGCCGGGTGAGCACGTCGTCCAGGTGGCGCGCTCCCTCGTGCGAGGCCGCGTACACGATCTCGGCCCGCAGATAGTCGTCGGCCCCGTTCAGGGGCTCGCCCAGCGAGGAGTCGGCCGCGATCAGGTCGAGCAGTTCCTCGGTCAGCGCGCCGTACCGGTTCAGCAGGTGCTCGACGCGCACCACATGGAGCCCGACCCGGGCCGCGATCCGTGCCCGCGCGTTCCACAGCGCCCGGTACCCCTCGGCCCCGAGCAGCTGTACCTCCTCGGTCACGCACTCGGCGACGCGCTGGTCGAGACCGTGCACCGCCGCGTCCACGGCGTCCTTGGCCATCACCCGGTACGTCGTGTACTTGCCGCCCGCCACGACCACGAGCCCCGGCACCGGGTGCGCCACGGTGTGTTCGCGCGACAGCTTGCTGGTGGCGTCCGACTCGCCGGCGAGCAGGGGCCGCAGGCCCGCGTACACGCCCTGCACGTCGTCCCGGGTGAGCGGCACCGCCAGTACCGAGTTCACGTGCTCCAGCAGGTAGTCGATGTCCGCGCTGGACGCGGCGGGGTGGGCCTTGTCGAGGTCCCAGTCGGTGTCCGTGGTGCCGACGATCCAGTGCCGCCCCCAGGGGATGACGAAGAGCACCGACTTCTCGGTCCGCAGGATCAGCCCGGTCGTGGAGTGGATCCGGTCCTTCGGCACCACGAGGTGGATGCCCTTGGAGGCCCGTACGTGGAACTGGCCCCGCTCGCCCACCATCGCCTGGGTGTCGTCGGTCCACACACCGGTGGCGTTCACGACCTGCTTGGCGCGGACCTCGTACTCGCCGCCTGCCTCGACGTCCTTCACCCGGGCCCCGACGACGCGCTCGCCCTCGCGCAGGAAGCCGGTCACGCGCGCGCGGTTGGCGGCCCGCGCGCCGTACGAGACGGCCGTGCGCACCAGGGTGGCCACGTAGCGGGCGTCGTCCATCTGGGCGTCGTAGTACTGGAGGGCTCCGACCAGGGAGTCCTTCTTCAAGCAGGGCGCGACCCGCAGGGCGTGGCGGCGCGTCAGGTGGCGGTGGACCGGCAGGCCCCGGCCGTGGCCGCGTGCCATCGACATGCCGTCGTAGAGGGCG
The DNA here is from genome assembly GCF_040704615.1 of Streptomyces sp. NPDC046862. Classification (NCBI taxonomy): domain Bacteria; kingdom Bacillati; phylum Actinomycetota; class Actinomycetes; order Kitasatosporales; family Streptomycetaceae; genus Streptomyces; species Streptomyces sp. NPDC046862. The sequence continues at coordinate 167,111 of NZ_JBEYXP010000019.1, forward strand.
ACGCCCGATCCCGCGTACAGCCGCTCCCAGCCCTTGTGCTGCAACGGGTAGAGGAACGGAACCGGCTTCACCAGGTGCGGCGCCAGCCGCTCCAGCAGCAGACCACGCTCCTTCAGCGCCTCCCGTACGAGTGCGAAGTCGAGCATCTCCAGATAGCGCAGACCGCCGTGGATCAGCTTGCTGGACCTGCTGGAGGTGCCCGACGCCCAGTCGCGCGCCTCCACGAGTCCCGTGGACAGGCCGCGCGTCGCCGCGTCGAGCGCCGTGCCCGCTCCGACCACGCCCGCGCCCACGACCAGCACGTCCAGCTCGCGCTCGGCCATTCCCGCGAGGGACTCGGCGCGCTGCACCGGCCCCAGTGTCGCTGTCCTCACCGCTGCCTCCCGCTGTTTGTCGCGCTGGTCTCACCTGCCCAGTAAGACCCGGCTCACATCCCCCATTCCCAGAATTCTGACCGCGCCTCCCGACTTCGGCCACCACCCGTCGTCCACCTGTGGACAACTCTCGGGGACGCGCGGAGAAAGAGGACCAGCCAATCCCGCATAACGGTCATATTTACTCCTAGTCTGACATTGCGCTCGCCCATCCTGTCCACAGAGCTTGCGCGACTGTCCCGCTCCGGCTATTGGGAAGGACGGCCCACGCCATGCCCGCAGATCTCGCCGTCATCGGACTCGGTCATCTCGGCCTGCCGCTGGCCCAGGCCGCCGTCGCCGCCGGCATCCCCACGATCGGGTACGAAACCGCCTCCGAGACCGACCCCGACCCCGGCTCCGGCTCCGGGAGCGGCTCCGGCTACGGGAGCGGCTCCCTCACCCCGGCCGAGCTCCGCCGCATGCTCGCCCAGGGCTTCCGCCGCGTCACCAGCCCCGCCGAGCTCGGCCGCGTCCGTACGGCGGCCATCTGCGCCCCGACCCCGCGCGGCGCCGACGGCACGCTCGACCTCACCCAGGTGGCCGACGCCGCCCGCACCCTCGCCGAGCGACTCCGCCCGCACACCACGGTGATCCTGGAGTCCCCGGTGCACCCCGGCACCACGGAGGAGTTCCTGCGCCCGCTCCTCGAAGAGGGTTCCGGACTGCGCGCGGGCCGCGACTTCCACCTGGCCTACTCCCCCGGCCGCACCGACCCCGGCAACCGCGACTTCGGCCCCGCAAAAACCCCCAAGGTCATCGGCGGCCTCACCCCCGCCTGCACCGAGTCGGCCGCCGCGTTCTACGGCCGTCTCACCGACAAGGTGGTCCGCGCGCGTGGCCCCAGGGAAGCGGAGACCGTGCAGCTCCTGGAGACCAACTACCGGCAGGTCAACATCGCCCTCGTCAACGAGATGGCCGTCCTCTGCCACGACCTCGGCGTCGATCTGTGGGACGTCATCCGGTGTGCCGAGACCAAGCCGTTCGGCTTCCAGGCCTTCCGCCCGGGCCCCGGCGTCGGCGGCCATGGCGTCCCCCAGGACCTGGCCGGCCACTCGCCCCGTTCCCTCCGGATGGTCGAACAGGCCCAGCGGGTCAACGACCGCATGCCCCAGTACGTCGTCCAGCGCGCCGCCACGCTCCTCAACGAGCACGGAAAGTCGGCCCGCGGCGCCCGCGTGCTCCTCCTCGGCGTCACCTACAAGCCCGACGTCGCCGACCAACAGGGCACCCCCGCGCGCGAGATCGCCCTGCGCCTGCTGGAACTCGGCGCCTCCGTCAGCTACCACGACCCGTACGTCCCGTCCTGGAACGTCCTCGACCGCCCGGTCCCGCGCGCCGACTCCCTCTACGAGGCCGCCGCGGACGCCGACCTGACGATCCTGCTCCAGCAGCACCGGACGTACGACCTTCAGGGGCTGTCGGTGAAGGCGCAGTTGTTGCTGGACACGCGGGGGGCCGCGCCCGCGGGGGCGGCGCATCGGTTGTGAAGGGGGGCGCGTGGGTGGCTGGGCTGCTGGGGCTGGTGGCGTGCGGCACTCTCCGCCAGTAGCCTGCGGGAAAGCCGCAAGATCCACCTTCTCCGACACCTCGCCGCCGTAGCGGTCTGGTGCCAAAGAATGGCGGAGCCGGTTCGCAGGGGGTACTGCGGCAGGCTCCTGAAAGGAGAACCTTCTCTGGCACCGGGCCGCCCGACGGCGGATCCGGTACCGTACAAAAGGTGGAGCCCACCGCAGATGGCGCTGCGGCAGGCTCCTGAAAAGTGAACGGAGTGTCCACCCCTAGTCCTCTTGGGGGTGGCCGCTCACCTTCCGTGAATCCGCAAGATCCACCTCCTCCGGCACTTCACCATCCACAGACGGATCCGATCCCAGCGGGTGGGCTTGCGGTGACGCCCCATGGGTGCCCCCTTCCACGATGCCGCCCAGTTGCCCGGTGGACGGTCCGTTGGAGTTCGGGCCGGGCCCCGAGGGCCGGGGTCCGGAACCGTGTCCTTGGAAGGGGGCGCCCCAGAGAACCGGGGCGCCGAACAGGACACTATCGCCCCGATACGCCCGCTAGACGGCCATTCGCCCCGAACGCAACCGCGCGCCCCCTCCCCCAAAACGCGCCCCACCAGCCCCACTTGGACACACAAAGGGGCCCGGACCACCCAGGTCCGGGCCCCTTCACGCCGTAAGGCGCAGCGCCGTACGGCCTACCGCTTGTGCTGCGAGTCCGCCACCGTAACCTCCACCCGCTGGAACTCCTTCAGCTCGCTGTACCCGGTCGTGGCCATGGCCCGACGCAGCGCCCCGAAGAAGTTCATCGAGCCGTCCGGGGTGTGCGAGGGACCCGTGAGGACCTCCTCGACCGTGCCGACCGTGCCGAGGTCGACCTTCTTGCCGCGCGGCAGCTCGTCGTTGACGGCCTCCATGCCCCAGTGGTTGCCCTTGCCGGGAGCGTCCGTGGCGCGGGCCAGTGGGGAGCCCATCATCACCGCGTCCGCACCGCACGCGATGGCCTTGGGCAGGTCGCCGGACCAGCCCACGCCGCCGTCGGCGATGACGTGCACGTACCGGCCTCCGGACTCGTCCATGTAGTCCCGCCGGGCCGCCGCCACGTCCGCCACCGCCGTCGCCATGGGTACCTGGATGCCCAGCACGTTGCGCGTGGTGTGCGCGGCGCCGCCGCCGAAGCCGACGAGGACACCGGCCGCGCCCGTGCGCATCAGGTGCAGGGCCGCGGTGTACGTGGCGCAGCCGCCCACGATCACCGGGACGTCCAGCTCGTAGATGAACTGCTTCAGGTTCAGCGGCTCGGAGGCGCCGGAGACGTGCTCCGCCGACACCGTCGTACCGCGGATGACGAAGATGTCCACGCCCGCGTCCACGACGGCCTTGGAGAACTGGGCCGTGCGCTGCGGGGAGAGCGCGGCTGCGGTGACCACGCCCGCGTCCCGCACCTCCTTCAGGCGCTGCCCGATCAGCTCCTCCTTGATAGGAGCCGTGTAGATCTCCTGGAGGCGGCGGGTCGCGGTCTCCGCGTCCAGTTCGACGATCTCGTCGAGCAGCGGCTGCGGGTCCTCGTACCGCGTCCACAGGCCTTCGAGGTTCAGCACTCCGAGGCCGCCCAGCTCGCCGATGCGGATGGCGGTGGCCGGGGAGACGACCGAGTCCATGGGGGCGGCCAGGAAGGGCAGCTCGAAGCGGTAGGCGTCGATCTGCCAGGCGATCGAGACCTCCTTCGGGTCCCGGGTACGGCGGCTGGGGACGACGGCGATGTCGTCGAAGGCGTACGCCCGGCGGCCGCGCTTGCCGCGCCCGATCTCGATCTCAGTCACGTCTGTGGCCTTTCCCTCTGCGTTTCAGCGCCTCCAGTATCGCCGACGGGTACGCCGAGGGCGGCCCCGGAGGTTCCGGAGCCGCCCTCGGTGAGCCCTCGGTGACTGTGGCGACTACTTGCTGTTGCTGTAGTTCGGCGCCTCGACCGTCATCTGGATGTCGTGCGGGTGGCTCTCCTTGAGGCCCGCGGAGGTGATCCGCACGAAGCGGCCCTTGGACTCCATCTCGTCGATGGCGGCGGCACCCACATAGCCCATGGTCTGGCGCAGACCGCCCACGAGCTGGTGCAGGACGTTGGCCAGCGGGCCGCGGTAGGGCACCTGGCCCTCGACGCCCTCGGGCACGAGCTTGTCGTCGGTGGCGACCTCGGCCTGGAAGTAGCGGTCCTTCGAGTACGACTTCGCCTGACCGCGGGACTGCATGGCGCCGAGCGAGCCCATGCCGCGGTACGACTTGAACTGCTTGCCGTTGATGAAGAGCAGCTCGCCGGGCGACTCCTCACAGCCGGCGAGGAGGCTGCCGAGCATCACCGTGTCGGCGCCGGCGGCGAGCGCCTTGCCGATGTCGCCGGAGTACTGCAGGCCGCCGTCGCCGATCAGCGGGACACCGGCCGGGCGGGCGGCGAGGGAGGCCTCGTAGATGGCGGTGACCTGCGGGACGCCGATACCGGCGACCACGCGCGTGGTGCAGATCGAACCGGGGCCCACACCGACCTTGATGCCGTCGACACCGGCGTCGATCAGCGCCTGGGCGCCGTCACGCGTGGCGACGTTGCCGCCGATCACGTCCACGGCCACGCTCGACTTGATCTTCGACATCCAGCTGAGCGCGTTGCTGTTGTGGCCGTGCGAGGTGTCGACGACCAGGAAGTCCACGCCGGCCTCGGCGAGTGCCTGGGCGCGCTCCAGGGCCTCGGGGCTGGCGCCGACGGCGGCACCGACGAGCAGACGGCCCTCGGCGTCCTTGGCGGCGTTCGGGTACTTCTCGGCCTTGACGAAGTCCTTGACCGTGATGAGGCCCTTGAGGACACCGGCGTCGTCGACCAGGGGAAGCTTCTCGATCTTGTGGCGGCGCAGCAGCTCCATGGCGTCGACACCGGAGATGCCGACCTTGCCGGTGACCAGCGGCATCGGCGTCATGACCTCGCGCACCTGGCGGCTGCGGTCGGTCTCGAAGGCCATGTCCCGGTTGGTCACGATGCCGAGCAGCTTGCCGGCCGGGTCGGTGACGGGGACACCGCTGATGCGGAACTTGCCGCACAGGGCGTCCGCCTCGGCGAGCGTCGCCTCCGGGTGCACCGTGATGGGGTCGGTGACCATGCCGGACTCGGACCGCTTGACCAGGTCGACCTGGTTCACCTGGTCCTCGACGGACAGGTTGCGGTGCAGCACGCCGACGCCGCCCAGCCGGGCCATCGCGATCGCCATGCGGGACTCGGTCACCTTGTCCATCGCCGCCGAGAGCAGCGGGATGTTGACCCGGACGTTGCGGGAGATGCGGGACGAGGTGTCGACCGCGTTGGGGAGCACCTCGGATGCGCCCGGCAGCAGCAGCACGTCGTCGTAGGTCAGCCCGAGTGTCGCGAATTTCCCGGGCACTCCGTCGACGTTCGCAGTCATGACACCTTCCCCAAATGGCCTTGATCGGTGCGGATGTCCATGCTAACGGGAAGCGAGGGCGTCTCATTCCATGACGGAGAGCACCCTTCGGCTTCGTGTGTTCGTACGGTTCGGGCCTCGCCCCCGTTCACGGGCATCGCTCACGCAACCGGAAAACGCCTTTGCCGGGCCGGGGAACCAGGCGGGACCAGGCACGGAACCAGGCGGGAACCAGGCCGGGGAAGGCCGCCGCGGGAGCTCGCCTACTGCTCCGCCAGCGCCCTCAGCCGGCTCAGTGCCCGGTGCTGTGCCACGCGCACGGCGCCGGGTGACATCCCCAACATCTGACCCGTCTCCTCGGCCGTGAGCCCCACCGCGATGCGCAGCAGGAGCAGCTCCCGCTGGTTCTCCGGAAGGTTGGCCAGGAGTTTCTTGGCCCACTCGGCGTCGCTGCTCAGCAGCGCGCGCTCCTCCGGGCCCAGCGAGTCGTCCGGCCGCTCGGGCATCTCGTCGGAGGGAACCGCCGTCGAGCCCGGGTGGCGCATCGCTGCCCGCTGCAGGTCGGCGACCTTGTGGGCGGCGATGGCGAAGACGAACGCCTCGAAGGGCCTTCCTGTGTCCTTGTAGCGCGGCAGCGCCAGGAGCACGGCGACGCAGACCTCCTGCGCGAGGTCCTCCACGAAGTGGCGAGCGTCACCCGGCAGCCGGGACAGCCGCGTACGGCAGTAGCGCAGGGCCAGCGGGTGGACATGAGCGAGCAGGTCGTGCGTGGCCTGCTCGTCTCCGTCGACAGCGCGATGAACGAGCGCACCGATCACCGTCGTCTCGTCATCGCGCATCGGTCCATGGTGCCCTGAGGCCGGCCGCCCCGTGGCACCGCGTCCCATCTTGTGCACCGAAGCGTTATGAGCAGGTGCGCCGGAACTCATCTCCTGCGCCCTCCCCTTCCGCTCGTCCGACTCGTCCCCGAGGAACTCCACACCTCAAGGATGCGGCATCCGCGGCGAAACGAGCAGCAGGCATCCGGCGGGCCGCGTTGCCGGCCCCGCCCATCTCGCGATATACGACCCCGCTCACCTGCTGAAAAGCGCTGCCGCCAACATTCCGGAAAGCGGCCCCGCCCGCCTCTCGGAAGGCGGCCCCGCCCGCTGTACGGCGGGCGGGGATCCCCGAACCCCCGCTACGGTCCACCTAGCGAACCAGGCCCCACCGGAAGCCGAGCGCCACGGCGTGCGCCCGGTCGGAGGCACCGAGCTTCTTGAACAGGCGCCTGGCGTGCGTCTTGACGGTGTCCTCGGACAGGAACAGCTCCCGGCCGATCTCCGCGTTCGACCGGCCGTGGCTCATGCCCTCGAGGACCTGGATCTCACGCGCGGTGAGCGTGGGGGCGGCCCCCATCTCCGCCGAGCGCAGCCGGCGCGGGGCGAGCCGCCACGTCGGGTCGGCGAGCGCCTGCGTCACCGTGGCGCGCAGCTCCGCGCGCGAGGCGTCCTTGTGCAGGTACCCGCGCGCCCCGGCCGCCACCGCCAGCGCCACGCCGTCGAGGTCCTCGGCGACGGTGAGCATGATGATGCGCGCACCGGGGTCGGCGGACAGCAGCCGCCGCACCGTCTCGACGCCGCCCAGACCGGGCATGCGTACGTCCATCAGAATCAGGTCCGAGCGGTCGGCGCCCCAGCGGCGGAGGACTTCCTCGCCGTTGGCCGCCGTCGTCACGCGCTCGACGCCGGGCACGGTCGCGACCGCGCGGCGGAGCGCCTCTCGGGCAAGCGGGGAGTCGTCGCAGACGAGGACGGATGTCATGGCCGCCCTCCGCAGCTGATGCGCGTCACCTTGAGCCTCCAGGCTGGTACGAATCGTCACCTGTGCGGTCGACACTCACGAGCGGACTTCTGACGCCCGCCCGAGCGCTTGTTCCTTCAACCGCCTCCGCACTCTCAACGACGGTCACTCGAAAGAGTTACGGGGGACTGAGCCACCTTCGGCACTCTACGTGAGGGGGCGGACACAGTGGAGGCATGAGCGACGGACCCTCAACGTTTCATCACAACCATGCCCCATTTGGCCCCATTTCTTCCCTTTTTGCAGTGTCTGAGGCTAGATTCGCAATGGGTCATATTTTCATCTCCTTAGATCGCAGATGTACGGTCGAGTCACATCTCAGCCCAGAACGGCAACAAGGGGACAACGCAATGGCAGATTTCTCCCGCCTTCCCGGGCCCAACGCGGATCTGTGGGACTGGCAGCTCCTTGCGGCGTGCCGCGGGGTCGACAGTTCGCTCTTCTTCCACCCGGAGGGCGAGCGCGGAGCGGCACGGAGCGCACGCGAGAACTCGGCCAAAGAGGTTTGCATGAGATGCCCGGTCCGCGCGGAGTGCGCGGCACACGCCCTGCGGGTGCGCGAGCCGTACGGCGTGTGGGGCGGTCTGACCGAGGACGAGCGCGAAGAGCTCATGGGACGGGCACGCAACCGGCTGGTGTCGGCGTCGGCGACGGGGGGCGACACCACTTCGAACAACTGAAGGAACGTTTCAGCACCACCCAACGTCTCCGCGCAGCACGCAGAGCGCGCGCAGCACGCCGCCAGCACCACCGGGCAGCACCACCGGCCAGCGCTACCGGGCAGCCGCCCTGTCCAGCTGATCCAGCGTCGCCGCGACCGCGGGCACCTGGGCCAGGTCCGGCAGTGTCAGCGCCACGATCTCCCGGCGCACCGCGGGTTCCACCGCGACCATCCGCACCCCCTTGGGCCGTACCGACTCGATGGCCAGTTCCGGCAGCACCGCGACGCCGAGCCCCGCCCCCACCAGACCGACCACCGCCGGATAGTCGTCCGTCGCGAAGTCGATGCGCGGCGTGAAGCCGGCCCCCTCACAGATCTCGACGAGGTGCCCGCGACAACGAGGGCAGCCCGCGATCCACGGCTCCGAGGCGAGCGCCCCGATGGCGACGGACTCCGTACGGGCCAGGCGGTGCCCCTGCGGTACGAGCCCGACGAGCCGGTCGCGGAGCAGCGGACGCACGACCAGGTCGTCCCACTCCTCGGCGCCGGCCGCGCCCTCGTACCGGAAGGCGAGCGCGATGTCGCAGTCCCCCTGGCGCAGCTTGTCGACGGACGCGGGCGGCTCGGCCTCCTCGAGAGAGACGCGGGTCCCGGGATGCGCGGCGCGCAGCGCGGCGAGCGCCGTGGGCACGAGGGTGGAACTGCCACTGGGGAACGACACCAGACGCACGCGCCCGGCCCTGAGGCCGGCGATGGCGGCGACCTCCTCCTCGGCGGCCGTGAGTCCCGCGAGGATCCCGGCGGCGTGCCGGACCAGCGCCTCGCCCGCCTGCGTCAGCCGCATCCCGCGCCCGCTCCGGACGATCAGCGGCGTGCCCACCGAGGCCTCCAGGGCCTTCATCTGCTGGCTGACGGCGGGCTGGGTGCAGCCGAGTTCGCGCCCCGCCGCCGAGAAGGAGCCGGTGGCGGCGACGGCACGCAGGACACGGAGATGACGGGCCTCGATCACACCGTCGAGCATAAGCGAGCCTTGGGCAGCGAGCGGAATATTGCGTCGCCGCTTTGAGGTTCATCGCCTAGCGTGCCCGCATGAAGCTTCTGTCTCTGAACGTGGGACGCCCCAGGACCGTGGACCACCCGGATCTGCGGGGGCATGTGACCGGCATCGACAAGCAGCCGGTGGAGGGGCCGTTGCGGATCTCCGCGCCCGGTCCCAAGGGAGTGGGCGCCAGCGGGGTCGCCGGGGACGCCGTCTGCAACACGGAGCACCACGGCGGCGACGACCAGGCGGTGTACGCCTTCGCGCGCGAGGACCTCGACGGCTGGGAGCGGGAGCTGGGCCGCACCCTGCCGAGCGGCATGTTCGGCGAGAACCTCACCACCGAGGGCCTCGACGTGTCCGGCGCGCGGATCGGCGAGCGCTGGCGGATCGGCGCCGACGTGGTCCTGGAGGTCACCTCGGGCCGTATCCCCTGCCTCAACTTCCAGGTGCACCTCGGCGAGAAGGGCTGGGTCAGGCGCTTCACGCGGGAGGCCCGGACCGGCGCGTACCTGCGGGTCGTCGAGCCGGGCGAGATCCGGGCCGGCGATCCCGTCGAGATCGTCCACCGCCCGGACCACGAGGTGACGGCGGCCCTCCAGTTCCGGGCCGTCACCACGGAACGGGAGCTGCTGCCCCGGCTGCTGGCCGCGGGTGACGCGCTGCACCCGGAGGCGCGGAGGCTGGCGGAGAGGTACGTGGCGGAGCACGGCGGTGCCGTGTAGGCGGCGACAGGACGACGGCCGCGGGCGCCTCCGGGTGCGGCGCCGGGTGCGATCTTGATCGGTGCTGAGCAGGGAAGGGACAGGTGAAGGCCGGTACGAGGGGCGGATCCGCACAGTCCGGGTCACTAATCTTGCGCTATGACAACGGCTCTGATTACGGGATCGACCGCGGGTATCGGTGCCGCCTTCGCTCGACGGCTGGCGGCTGACGGTCACAACCTCGTCCTGGTGGCGCGCGACACGAAGCGGCTGCGCGAGCAGGCGACCGAGTTGCACGACCGGCACGGCATCGAGGCGGAGGTGCTGACGGCCGACCTGGCGACGGACGACGGCATCGAGGTGGTGGAGCGGCGGCTGGCCGACCGCAAGAACCCCGTCGACCTGCTGGTCAACAACGCGGGGTTCGGCAACAAGGGCGCCTACCTCGACGTGTCGATGGCCGACGAGCTGAAGATGCTCAAGGTGCACTGCGAGGCGGTGCTGCGGCTGACCTCCGCGGCGGCCGAGGGGATGCGGGAGCGGGGCCGGGGCGGGGTCGTCAACGTGGCGTCGGTGGCCGCGTTCCTGCCGCGGGGCACGTACGGCGCGTCCAAGGCGTGGGTCGTGCAGTTCACGCAGGGCGCGGCGCGCGATCTGGCGGGCAGCGGGGTACGGCTGATGGCGCTGGCCCCGGGGTTCGTGCGCACCGAGTTCCACGAGCGGGCCGGGATGGGCACGGACAACATCCCGGGCTGGATGTGGCTGGACGCCGACAAGCTGGTCACCGCGGCGCTGGCCGACCTGGCCCGCGGCAAGTCGCTGTCGATCCCGGACCCTCGGTACAAGGCGCTGATGGGTGTCGTGAAGGTGCTGCCGCGGGGGCTGCTCGGCGGGATCAGCTCGAAGACGGGGCGCAAGTACGGGCCCCAGTAGGCAGCCCCTCGCTCAGCTGGAGACCGAAGCAGAGGTGGCACCGCGTCCCCGGTGGGAAAATGGGGATGTCAGCCGGACCCAGGGGGGCTGGGAGGCGGTGTCATGACGTTCGTGCAGCTCATCGACTGCAAGACAAGCCGGTTCGACGAGATGAACCGGTTGCTGGACACATGGGTCGAGCAGACCAAAGGCAGGCGGACCGCGACGCACAGCATCGTCGCGAAGGACCGGGCCGACGCGTCACATCTCATCGAGATCGTGGAGTTCCCCTCGTACGAGGAGGCGATGCGGAACTCGAAGCTCCCGGAGACCAATCAGATCTTCCGGGACATGGTCGCGCTCTGCGACGAGACGCCCACCTTCACGGACCTGGACGTGGTGCGGGACGAGCAGCTCAACGCGGCGAACGTCCGCAGGCTCTTCGAGCTGGCGGCCACCAAGGGCGATCTGCCATCGCTCAACGACGTGTTCGCGGAGAACTACCACGACCACGACCCGGCCAACGAGCAGGACACCATCGGCCTGGACGCCATACGCAGGGACATACGGATGTGGCGGGAGGGCTTCGACTTCGAGTTCACCGTCGAGGACCAGGTGTCGCAGGGCGACCTGGTGAGTACCCGGTGGACCTGGAACGCGACCCACAAGGGCGAGTTCGTCGGGATCGCGCCCACGGGCAGGAAGGTGAGCATGACCGGCACCACGGTCTTCCGCTTCCAGGGGGACGGAAAGATCGTCGAGGGCTGGTGGAACTACGACCGGCTGGGGCTGATGGCCCAGCTCGGGGCGCTCGACGCGCTGGAGAAGTAGAGCGGTCCGGACGATCCGCGGATGCCCGGGAATGCGGGTAGCGGTCCTGGCAGGCCTGAGGCCCGGCACCCCCGAAGGGGCGCCGGGCCTCAGGACGACGTGCCGGGTGCGTCAGTGGGCGTGGCCGTGGCCCGCGGCGGCGGCCGGCTCCTCTTCTTCCTTCTTCTCGACGACCAGGGTCTCGGTCGTGAGGAGGAGGGAGGCGATGGAGGCGGCGTTCTCCAGGGCGGAGCGGGTGACCTTGACCGGGTCGATGACGCCGGCCTTGACCAGGTCGCCGTACTCGCCGGTCGCGGCGTTGAAGCCCTGGCCCTTGTCGAGCTCGGCGACCTTGGAGGTGATGACGTAGCCCTCCAGGCCGGCGTTCTCGGCGATCCAGCGCAGCGGCTCGACGACCGCGCGGCGGACGACGGCGACACCGGTGGCCTCGTCGCCCTCCTTGCCGAGCGAGCCCTCCAGGACCTTCGCGGCGTGGACGAGCGCGGAGCCACCACCGGAGACGATGCCCTCCTCGACCGCGGCGCGGGTCGCGGAGATGGCGTCCTCCAGACGGTGCTTCTTCTCCTTCAGCTCCACCTCGGTGGCGGCGCCGACCTTGATCACGCACACGCCGCCGGCCAGCTTCGCGAGGCGCTCCTGGAGCTTCTCGCGGTCCCAGTCGGAGTCCGTGGTCTCGATCTCGGCCTTGATCTGGCCGACGCGGCCGGTGACGTCCTCGGACTTGCCGCCGCCGTCGACGATGGTGGTGTCGTCCTTGGTGACCGTGACGCGGCGGGCGGTGCCCAGCACGTCCAGGCCGACCTGGTCGAGCTTGAGGCCGACCTCCTCGGCGACGACGGTGGCACCGGTGAGGGTGGCGATGTCGCCGAGCATGGCCTTGCGGCGGTCACCGAAGCCGGGGGCCTTGACCGCGACCGCGTTGAAGGTGCCGCGGATCTTGTTGACGACGAGGGTGGAGAGGGCCTCGCCCTCGACGTCCTCGGCGATGATCAGCAGCGGCTTCGAGGCGCCCGCCTGGATGACCTTCTCCAGCAGCGGCAGCAGGTCGGCGATCGAGGAGATCTTGCCCTGCGTGATGAGGATGTACGGGTCGTCCAGGACGGCCTCCATGCGCTCCTGGTCCGTCACGAAGTACGGCGACAGGTAGCCCTTGTCGAAGGCCATGCCCTCGGTGAAGTCCAGCTCCAGACCGAAGGTGTTGGACTCCTCGACGGTGATGACACCGTCCTTGCCGACCTTGTCCATCGCCTCGGCGATGAGCTCGCCGACCTGCTGGTCCTGGGCGGACAGCCCGGCGACGGCGGCGATGTCGGACTTCTCGTCGATCGGGCGGGCCGAGGCGAGCAGGTCCTCGGAGATCGCGGCGACGGCGGCGTCGATGCCCTTCTTCAGGGCGGCCGGGGAGGCACCGGCGGCGACGTTCTTCAGGCCCTCGCGCACGAGCGCCTGGGCGAGCACGGTGGCGGTGGTGGTGCCGTCACCCGCGATGTCGTTGGTCTTGGTCGCCACCTCCTTCACCAGCTGGGCGCCGAGGTTCTCGTACGGGTCCTCGACCTCGACCTCGCGGGCGATGGTCACACCGTCGTTGGTGATGGTGGGGGCGCCGAACTTCTTGTCGATGACGACGTTGCGGCCCTTGGGGCCGATCGTCACCTTGACCGTGTCGGCCAGCTTGTTGACGCCGCGCTCGAGGGCGCGACGGGCGTCCTCGTCGAACTTCAGGATCTTCGCCATGGGAGCGTTTGCCCTCTCGGAAATCTAGAGGTGCTAGAGGTCTTCTAGCGGTGAAAGAGCTGCGCCCCCGGCGCCCGGCTGATCAAACGACGGGGTGCCAGGGGCGCAGCTGTGAAAAGCAGGAACCGGGCGGTTCCGGGTGAAATTACTTCTCGATGATCGCGAGCACGTCGCGGGCCGAGAGGACGAGGTACTCCTCGCCGTTGTACTTCACCTCGGTGCCGCCGTACTTGCTGTAGAGCACCACGTCGCCGACGCTGACGTCGAGCGGAAGGCGGTTGCCGTCCTCGAAGCGGCCCGGGCCCACGGCCAGGACGACGCCCTCCTGGGGCTTCTCCTTCGCGGTGTCCGGGATGACCAGGCCAGAGGCCGTGGTCTGTTCGGCGTCGAGCGGCTGGACCACGATGCGGTCCTCGAGCGGCTTGATGGCAACCTTGGAGCTGGCGGTCGTCACGATCCGACCTCCCCCTTCGGAGATCTCACGGGGTTAACTGTCTGAGGTGGCGACCAGGTCGATCCGTCGTCGCGGGTGCCGGACCTGCCCGTCGCGTTGTTGGCACTCTCCCGAGGGGAGTGCCAGACCTGAGACTATGACCGCGATTAGCACTCGGTCAAGCGGAGTGCCAATTGCCTGCGGCGCGGCGTGGGTTTGTGGGTGCGTACGTGGGTGGTTCTGTGCCCGGAGATGTGGGCGCCGTCCCTGGGGGCTGCGCCCCCAGACCCCCGCTATCGGCCTTGCGGCCTCGTCCTCAAACGCCGGACGGGCTGGGTGAGCGCTGGACGGGCCGCGTCGGGTCTTTCCGGGCGGTGGCCCACAATGTCTTGGTGAACGACCTCTCCCCCACCGACTCCCTCGACTCCTTCGCCGCTCTCCTCACCCCCGAGGGCCTGGCCCTCCTCGGCGAGGTGCGGGGCACCGGTCCGGCGGCGGAGCTGGCCGTCGCGACCCGGCTGCGCCGCGATCATCCGGCCGCCCTCGTCTCGGCGGCCATCGCACAGGCCCGGCTGCGGCAGCGGGCGGCGGCGAAGTTCGGGGCCGAGGACGCGGAGCGGATGTTCTTCACGCCGAACGGCGTCGAGCAGTCCACGCGTGCGTCGGTGGCGACGTACCGGGCGGCCCGGTTCGCGGCGCTGGGCGTGGAGTCCGTCGCCGACCTGTGCTGCGGAGTCGGCGGCGACGCGATCGCCCTGGCCCGCGCCGGGATCCGGGTCCTGGCGGTCGACCGGGACCCGCTGACGGCCGCGGTGGCGCGGGCGAACGCGGCGGCGCTCGGCCTGTCCGACCTGATCGAGGTGCGGGAGGCCGATGTCACGGACGTGGACGTGGCCCCCTACGACGCGGTCTTCGTGGACCCGGCGCGGCGCGGTGGCCGGGGAAGGATCTTCGACCCGGAGGCGTACTCGCCGCCGCTGTCCTGGGCGGTCGGGGCGGCCCTGAAGGCTCCGCGCGCCGCTCTGAAGATCGCCCCCGGTGTGCCCCACGAGGCGATCCCCGCCGAGGCCGAGGCCGAGTGGATCTCGGACGGCGGGGACGTGAAGGAGGCCGTGCTGTGGTTCGGCACGGAGCCGGGGGCCGTGAAGGCCACCCTGCTGCCCGGACCGCGCACGCTGCTCGGCCGCGGGCTGCCGGATCCGACGGTGCGGCCGCCCGGGCCCTACCTGTACGAGCCCGACGGCGCCGTGATCCGCGCGCACCTGGTGGCCGAGGTGGCGGCCGGCCTCGACGGCGGGCTGCTCGACCCCCACATCGCCTACATCACCGCCGACAGCCTGCGCCCGACCCCGTACGCGACCGCCTACGAGATCACCGACCACCTCCCCTTCAACGTCAAGAAGCTGAAGGCGCTCGTGCGGGAGCGGGAGATCGGTGTGCTGACGGTCAAGAAGCGCGGCTCGGCCGTCGAGCCGGAGGAACTCCGCAGGAAGGTCAAGCCGCACGGCCCCCACTCGGCCACCGTCTTCCTGACCCGGATCGCGGACGCGCCGACGATGCTGATCGGCCGCCCGGTCTGACGCGGCTACGAGGCCTCCGCCGCGCGTCGCAGCAACAGCTCACGCTCCCGCTCGTTCCGGGTCAGCCCCGCGGCCCGTTCGAACTCCGTGCGGGCCTCCTTCGTGCGCCCCAGCCGCGCCAGCAGGTCCCCGCGGACACTCGGCAGCAGGTGGTAGTCCCGAAGCGTGGGTTCGGTGGCGAGGCGGTCGACGATCTCCAGGGCCGGGCCCGGCCCGTCGGCCATGGAGACGGCGACCGCGCGGTTCAGTTCGACGACCGGGGACGGGCTGCGGGCGGCGAGCAGGCCGTACAGGGTGGCGATGCGCGTCCAGTCGGTCTCCTCGTACGTGTACGCCTGGGCGTGGCACGCCGCGATGGCGGCCTGGAGGGCGTACGGGCCGGGGGCGCCCGCGGTGACGGCGTTCGCGCGGCCGAGCGCGGCGAAACCGCGGGCGATCAGCATCCTGTTCCAGCGGCGGCGGTCCTGGTCCCTCAGCAGCACCGGCTCACCGGACGGGCCGGTACGCGCGGCCGCCCGTGACTCCTGGAGCTCCAGGAGCGCCATCAGCCCGTGCGCCTCGGGCTCCTTGGGCATCAGCTGGGCGAGCACACGGGCGAGCCGGAGCGCGTCCTCGCACAGGGCCGGCCGCAGCCAGTCGTCACCGGCGGTGGCCGCGTAGCCCTCGTTGAAGATCAGGTAGATGACCTCGAGGACCGACCCCAGCCGGGCCTCCCGGTCCGGCCCGTACGGAACCTCGAAGGCCACCCCCTTGGCGGCCAGCGTCCGCTTGGCGCGCACGATGCGCTGGGCCACGGTCGCCTCGGGAGCGAGGAACGCGCGGGCGATCTCGACCGTGGTCAGGCCACCGAGGAGGCGGAGCGTGAGCGCGATGCGCGCCTCGGCGGACAGCACGGGGTGACAGGCCGTGAAGACCAGCCGGAGCAGGTCGTCGTCGATGTCGTCGGGATCGGAGGGCTCGTCGAGGTGGTACGGCGCGGAGGCGGAGAGGTCCCGGCCCATCTCCTCCAGCTTCCGGGCGTACCGCTCCCGGCGCCGTACGAGGTCGATGGCGCGGTGCTTGGCCGTGGCCATGAGCCAGGCGCCGGGGTTGTCCGGCACCCCGTCCCGCGGCCACTGCTCCAGCGCGGCGACCAGCGCGTCCTGCGCCAGTTCCTCCGCTATGCCGACGTCACGGACGATCCGGGCGACGCCGGCGATGACGCGTGGCGACTCGATCCGGAAGACGGCCTCGATGGCACCCGTGGCGGGTCCGGCGGTCTCGGCGGTCTCGACGGACTCGGTGATCTCGACGGAGTCGGCGGACCGGTGGGGCGAGGTGGGCTGTGGTGTCACAACCCACCATTCGACACCCGCACGGGCACCCAGGCCAAGGAACGGCCCGGTCAGCCCTCCTGGATCTCCCGGACCTCGCAGGTCACGGTCCACTCCGGCCCGTGCACCTTCACGAACCGCTTGGTCCACTCGAGCGCCTCGGCCATGTCCTTGCACTGCATGAGCGCGTAGCCGCCGACGACCTCCTTGGACTCCGTGAACGGCCCGTCGGTGACCGACACGTTCCCGCCCTCCCAGTGCACCCTCTTGCCCTGGACGGACGGCATCAGCCCGGCGGTGTCGAGCATGACCCCCGCCTTCGTGATCTCCTCCAGCAGCTCCCCCATCCGCTCCATCAGCTCGGGGCTCGGGCCCTCGGCGGGAGCGGTCGCCTCGTCGATCTGCACCAGCGACAGGTAGCGCGGCATGATGACTCCTCGGTGTGACGGCGGGGGCGTTTCCCCCGCCTCTCACCCTTGCGTCGAACGACGGACGCGCGGATCGACACGACCGCCGAGAAAATCGAGAAAAGTTCTCGGGCTACACCTCGCGCTTCTTCTCGCACTACTTCTGCGCTACGCGAGCTTCTCCCACAGCTCGCTCGCCTCCGGCTCGTCGGCCACCACCCGGTTGGGGTTCGAGGGGGCCCGCACCACCGGCATCATCACCGTCCTGACGTCGGCCGAGGTCAGGCTCCTCAGGCTCTGGCCGAGGCTCATCAGCTCGCTCAGGGAGTCCAGGCCCGTGTCCGTCGTCAGGCTGCCGGTGACCGCGTCGGCGACCCGGTAGAGCCTGGTGGGGCTGGTCAGCAGGTCCGTCGTGGACATCTGGTCCAGCAGGGCCTTCACCAGTTTCTGCTGCAGGCCTATGCGGCCCAGGTCGCTGCCGTCGCCGATGCCGTGGCGGGTGCGGGCGAGGGCCAGCGCCTTCTCGCCGTCCAGGTGGTGGGTACCGGCCTTCAGCTTCAGGTGGCTGTCCACGTCGTCGATGTCCTCGTCCGTCGTGACGGTCACCCCGCCCAGCGCGTCCACCAGCTTGGCGAAGCCCGAGAAGTCGATCTCGATGTAGTGGTCCATGCGGATGCCGGTCAGCGACTCGACCGTCTTCACCGCGCAGACCGGACCGCCCACGGAGTACGCGCTGTTGAACATGGTGTTGTACGCCACCGAGGTGGAGCCGCCCGAGGGCAAGGGGCAGGACGGGCGCGTGACCAGCGTGTCGCGCGGGATGCTCACCACCGTCGCCTCGGTGCGCCCCTCGTCGACGTGGACGACCATCGCCGTGTCGGACCGGGCACCGCCGCTGTCGCCGCCCCCGAGTTTCTTGTTCTCCGCACCACTGCGTGAGTCGGAGCCGAGGACCAGGATGTTCAGCGCGGTGCTGGGCAGTGGGGACGCGGAGGACGACGGCGACGGGCTCGACACCGCCGCGGGCGGGCGGTCCTCGCCGAGCGCGCTGTCGATGTCGACGCTCTTGATGTTGCCGTTCAGATGCCAGTACGCCCAGCCGGCCGTTCCCACGCCCAGCACGAGCACCCCCGCGAGGGTGAGGCCGGCGGCCTTCAGCAACCTCGACCGCCGGCCCACCCGTCTGCCCGCCGCTCCGCCGTCGTCTCCGCGTTCCCCGCTTCGCACAGTCACACGTAGGAACGTAAGTCCGAATTGTTACAGGCGGAGCTGTCCGACCGTCATTCTTCGGAAATTCTCAGACTTCTCGGGCACGGCTCAGCCCAACGTGACCGTCGGCACGGGGTTGCTCCCGTTCCAGTTCGCGTTGAAACCGAAGGTCGCCGAACCACCGTTGGGCACGCTGCCGTTCCACGAGGCGTTCGTGCAGCTCACCGCCGCGCCCGTCTGGGTGCACGTCGCGTTCCAGGCCTGGGTGATCTGCTGGCCCGCGCCGTACGTCCAGTTGACCCTCCAGGAGGAGAGGGAGGCCCCGGAGCAGGCGATCCTGACCTGGCCCGTGAAGCCGGTGTTCCACTGGCTGGTGACGCTGTACGTCGCCGTGCAGGCGCCCGTCGGGGGCGGTGTGGTCGTACCGCCGAGGGCCGTCGCGATGCCGGAGTACGCCGGTTTCGGGCTGTAGTTCTCGTCGTACGGGGTCGCCGCGCCCTGGCCGGGGAAGGTGTCCGGGATCCATGAGTCGGAGTCCGTGAAGCCCCAGACGGTGACCCCGGCGCACCGGCTCACCGCGACGCACGCCTTCACGACGGCCTCGTAGTCGCCGCGCTGCTGCGCCAGCTTGGCCGCGTCGGCCGGGAGTTGCATCCGGATGTCCAGCTCCGTGATGGCCACGTCCACGCCCAGGTCGGCGAAGCGCTGGATGTTCTGCTGGAGGGTGGAGGGGACCTGGCCGAGGATCAGATGGGCCTGAAGACCGACACCGTCTATGGGAACCCCGCGTTCCTTCAGCGACTTGACCAGGTTGTACAGGGCTGTGCTCTTCGCGTTGACGCCCTCGACGTTGTAGTCGTTGATGTAGAGCTTGGCGGCGGGGTCGGCCGCGCGGGCGGCGGTCAGGGCCTGGGCGATGTAGTCGGTGCCGAGGCCGTTGTACCAGAGGGTCTGGCGGTAGGTGCCGTCCTCGTTGAACGGCTCGTTCACCACGTCCCAGGCGGCCAGGCGGCCCTTGTAGCGGCCCACCTCCAGCGCGATGTGGTCGTTCAGCAGCTGGCTGAGCTGGGCCGGGGTCCAGGTGCCGTTCGTCAGCCAGCTCGGGTTCTGGCTGTGCCAGACGAGGGTGTGACCGCGCACCTGCTGGCCGTGGGCCTCGGCGAAGTCGACGATCTGGTCGGCCTCGGTCCAGTTGAAGGTGCCGCGGGTGGGCTCTACGGAGCCCCACTTCATGGCGTTGCCGGGGGTGAGGGAGTTGAACTCCGCCCCTGCGATGTGGCCGTACGTGCCGGTGAGCTTGGAGCCGGTGACCGCCGTTCCGATGACCTTGCCCTTGGTGTCGGCGAGGTCGCGCAGGGGAGGGTCGGCGGCGTGGGCGGGGGCCGCGACCAGCAGGGCGGTCAGCGCGGCCGCGCCGGTGAACAGGGCGGCGAGGCGGTGGCGTAACGAGTGTCTGGAGGTTCTCATGGGGGTGCCTCCGAAAGTTTCGGCTGTGCAACCGATTGACTTCGGAGGAGTGTGGGGGTGGATACGGCACCCGTCAATACGGCGGACGGCGGCTGGGGGGCGGGGGCGTTGCCGTCTGCCGGGTTCTTGTTCGGTGCGCGTCTGCGGGTCCGTCGTGGCTTGTCGCGCAGTTCCCCGCGCCCCTAAAGGCACGGGCGCGCCCGGCAGCACAATGCCCCCTACCGGCCCGCAGGCGCGTACGTACCGAAGGGGGCGTGCCGGGAGGTGTCCGCCCGCAGCGGCCGGCGTCCGCCGCCGGGCACCCCACGTATCCACCTCACCGCCGGACCGAGGACGGAGACCTCCCGGC